>JAGXLB010000051.1 GCA_018334915.1 Candidatus Bipolaricaulota bacterium | reverse complement strand
TAAATTGAGCGGTTTATACTGGTTAACTGGAAATAATAAGGTACTCCGTAAAAGGTATTTTAAAAGCGAAAATAGGTCCAGCACTCAGATGAGGAGAGTGACTTGGAAATACAACTCGTCCGTTGAAAGAGTAGGGCAGACTGTTATTAATGACTTAACAAAATCCTGTTCCAGGTTTCATAACTCATCTGAGTGCTGGTTGAAAGTTATGGGAGAGTAACTTGGCCTAATCTTTTAACCATCACCCAGTGGGTGAGATGAAGAAGTTCATACAACGGAAGCAATTTTCTTTTGTATTCTGTTTTAGAAGTTGGTCTTAAACGAGAGAGTAGTTCAACTAAGGTTGAACTCAAGCCATTCTAGGGCACCCTATTGCAAGTTAAAGTCTCTTGTGGTAATATAACCCCTAAGTAAACGTTTATATAATCGATTAACTAAAATCATGGCTACTATAAGTGATGTCGCGGAAGAGGCTGGAGTATCGGTAGCAACGGTTTCTCACGTAATCAACGGGACGAGGTACGTGAGTCCGGAGCTTACTGAGCGAGTTAAGAAGGCTATGGATGAGCTTGGTTATCACAGAAATGCTGTAGCCAGAAGTCTGAAAACTGATAAAACCCAGACAATAGGTTTAATTGCATCGGATCTCTCAAACCCCTTCTTTTCTACTCTCCTGCGGGGCGTTGAAGATAAAGCTCTCGAAAAAGACCATAGTTTAATCGTTTGTAATACCGATGAAACTCTTGCAAAAGAAAAGTTGTACGTGGATGTGCTCTCCGAAAGAAAGATAGATGGACTTTTAATTGCTCCTACTGGTAAAAGTGACGAAAACCTGCTTGCTCTCAAGGATAGGGATATCCCTCTAGTGTTTATAGATCGGAAGGTAGAGGGGCTTGATGCTGGTGCTGTTCTCTCCACTAACGTTAAAGGTTCCGCAAAAGCTATGCGACATTTAATCGAGCTTGGCCACAGGCGAATTGGCATAATACTTGGCCTACAGAGCGTGACTACAAGCCAGGAAAGACTTGAAGGTTATAGGAAGGCCCTAAAGGAAGAAGGTATAACGTTCGATTCCAGATTAGTGAAGCAGGGATACTCCCAGGTAGCTGGTGGGTCGGAAGCTGCAATGGAGCTACTTTCCCTTGATTCACCGCCCACTGCAATTTTCAGCGCCAATAACTTGATGACGATTGGAGCCATGCAGGGTATTCAGGAGGCGGGGTTTTCCTGCCCGGAGGAAGTTTCTCTTGTTGGGTTCGACGACTTCGAATGGGCCGCAACGTTCAAACCAAATTTAACCACTGTTGCCCAGTCTCCCTACGAGATAGGTTCTCGCGCCGCGGAAATTTTGTTCGAAAACATACAGAACGGGGATTCAGACAGTAAAGAAGTCAGAATTCCCACAAAACTGAAGATACGCGATTCTTCAACTGTAGCAAGAACATCACAAGGAGGTGAGTAGAAAACAGCTACATCCGAACACGATTATGAACAACTCTTTTCCCTACAAGGAGGGTAACATGAACATTTCCAAAAAAACAATCGTTGCGATTACCTTAGTGGGATTACTCACAGTAGCCTTAACGGCAGGATTTGTCCAGAGCGCGAAAGCTCAGCAGGAAGAAACCATATTTCTGGGACTTGCTGCCCATGCGGTAAGAAACTCCTGGGAGGATCTTTACGTAAAAGCATTTAATTGGTACTGTCAGGACCTGAGCAAAAAGCGAGACGACCTTAACGTTAGGACTACCTGGACTCAGGCAGGTTATAACGCTTCTTTGCAGGTAACCCAGGCTAGACGGTTAATTGACATGGGAATAGACGGATTAATTATATCCCCCTGGAACGTTCAGGCATTAAGGTCAGTCATGGATTATGCTGAAGAAAAGGGCGTCCCGGTAATTACGACCAACACAATTGTAAATAGCAACTATCCGCTAATGTTTGTCGGATACGGTGCTAGACGCGGAGCTCGACAGCTGGGGGAACGAATAGTTGACTACTTGAAGACTGAAGTCGAACCAGTCGGCGAGATCAAAGGTACAGTATTGGAACTATCTTCCGGCCCAGGTACCTCGGAAGACGTAATTAGAGGTGGAGGTTTCCACGAGGCTGTTGATCAGTACGAAGACGTTAATGTAGTAACGAAAGTAGCGGAATCCATGAGGGGTCAGGCAAAGACTAAAACCCTGAACACGCTTCGTAGCGGCAGGGAAATAGACGCTGTTTTTACTCAAAATGGTTCCATGGGGCTGGGGGCTAACGCCGCACTGAACACGTATAGTGGAATAAGCCCAAAAGACGTATATATTGCTACTGTAGACGCCTTTCCCGACATACTTGAAGAGATAGGCGCAGGTAATATTGACGTGGGACTTGATCAGCCACCGGCATTCTACAATCCCATCGCAGTTCATTACATGATAGAATACATTATGGAAGGAGAAAAAGCGCTACCGGACTTTGGTGAAACGATCACTTCAGAGGACCTCGAAATCCGAACGGGAGAAAAACACCTAAAGGTAGATCCCTGGAAAGAACCAATTTGGGCTCCAGCCAAGATTAAGCACATGACTGAATACAGCGACCAGATAACCGAGGATCACATGTGGTTCCAGACGAACGCCGTATTCGTCACGGAGGAAAACTACGACAGTCCGCTTTTATGGGGAAACTTCCCACTGCCCGGGTGGTAAGGATCGTTAGTACGTAGAAAATAATCCGCTATATAAGCCGCCGGGTCAGAGCCCGGCGGCTTATTCTTTTATACTGACCAGGAAATTACTTAAATGTTGGGTCATAATGAATAACAAGGGTGATTGTGAGTGGATACTAAAACCAGGATAAAACTATTCTTGATTGATAATTTGGTCTGGCTAATAAATATTGGACTTTATGTATTTTTTGCCTTTCTAAACCCTCAGGGATTTCTCACCTTGAGGAACGTCGAATTCATACTCTATACGAGTTCGATGATCGGTTTTCTGGTCTTTGCAGAGGCCCTAGTTTTAGTTACCGGAAATATGGACCTTTCTCTGGCTCAAAATGCGGGCCTATCTGCTATGGTCGGCGGTTTTATTTTGGGGGTTATGTTCCCGGGTCTTCCGGGCTGGGTAGGGATTGTAATAGTAATTTTGACCGGCGCATTACTTGGTGCTCTTAACGGAATACTGGTCGGAAAAATTGGCTACAACGCTTTTTTGGGTACTTTAGCTACTTTCCTTATCTTTGACTGGACCACTTCATGGATAAGAAGAGGTGCTATTGTAAACCTACCTGATTCTTTCCTTGCCCCCGGACAAGCTCAAATAGGAGGAATACACGTCGCTATATTTATTTTCCTCGGGGCAGTTATTCTCCTTCACCTGGTGCTCCGGCGTACTAAGTTTGGACTTCAAATTTATTCTACGGGAGGCAATCCGGACACGACAGAAATGATGGGGGTGAACGTTGGAAATGTCCTCCTCTGGGTATTTACGATAGGAGGAGCTCTGGCGGGAATTGCTGGCTTGCTTTACGTCGGTTATGTTACCAGCGTTACGTCTACGATCGCCGAAGGAACGATATTCAACGCCTTCGCTGGAGCAATAATCGGCGGGATAAGCCTTAGAGGTGGTCGCGGCAGGATCACCGGAGCAATGGGCGGTGTAATCCTCATGGGTATACTTGAAGCGGGCTTAACAATGCTCAATGTTGCTCCCTCCGTCAGGGGAGTACTGACCGGTATAGTTCTACTGGTCGCTATCTTTATAAATATGTCAATCAGCAAGTTAAGAGATAGAATTCTAATGCCTTCTTAAGGAGGAAACCATGGGTAAATTAACAGACCAAGAAAGCGAGCCAATACTGGAAGCAAGGAATGTTCATAAATGGTACGGGAAAATCCATGCTTTGAAGGATTTCAATTTTGAGATTCGCCCCGGGGAAGCAGTTGGCCTAGTCGGGGACAACGGGGCGGGAAAGTCAACCTTTGCAAAGATAATAGCAGGCGTAATAGAGAAAAACGATGGGGCAATATACTGGAAAGGGGAGGAAGTAGAGATAAGTTCTATTGAAGACGCTCGACAGCTGGGGATTGAAACCGTCTACCAGGAACAGGCCCTCGTAAACGAATTAAGCGTGGCAAAAAATATCTTCCTCGGTCGGGAAATAACTCAATACGGCCCTCTGGGGGCACTTGACATGGAGCAAATGGAAAGTAGGGCACAGGAAGTTACGGAGAAGCTGGGACTGAGAATGGAACCGACCCAGGAAGTTAGATTTTGCTCTGGTGGAGAAAGGCAAGGCGTAGCAGTAGCGAGAGCGTTGTTGTTTAGAGCTAATCTAGTGATACTGGACGAGCCTACCAGAGCTCTGTCTTCCAAAGGGGTGGAAAAGATACTTAACTTTATCAGGGATATGAAAGAGGAAGGTATAGCAGTGATCCTGATTTCACATATATTCCCCCAGATATTTCCGGTATCAGATAGATTTGTAGTACTCTCCAGGGGAGAAAAGGTGGCAGAAAAAGCTCAAGAAGAAACTTCACCCGATGAATTATCAGAAATGATAGTAAAAAGAAGCAAGTGAGTAACGGTTTCTTCAATTGTGATTATAGGCTTACGAGCAACTAAATTCTGTAGCTTTAACGAAAGCTGTCCCGCGTTAAGAGGCATGCAAACTCGTAATTAATCCAGCCTTTACCCTTCTTCTCTGGCTAGTTAAAATTATTAAGGTGATAGCATTGAAAACCAGCGACTTTTTAGGTCGCCTTAAAGATTTAGATGGCCGAGTTTCTATTACCGCTTTTGGAAACCCCGACCCGGATGCAATCGCCTCCGCTTTTGCACTGGGGAAAGTTTTCGACCACTATGGACTAGATTTTGGTTACCTTTTCGAAAGCCAGATTAACAGGCCCGAAAATCAGTTGCTGGTAAACTATCTTGGAATGAGTATAGATCTACTTGGCCAGCAGGGCTTTGATGGCTACGAGCAGGTTGCTCTGATCGATTGTAACCCGGACCGGGTCAGTGAAGAATGGAGAAAAAACCTCAGAAGTGAGCTGGATAAGAAACTTTTTTCCGTTCAGGACCATCATCCTGTTGCCGAAGACAAACTGGAAAAACTGAAAACCGGTAGCGCTTTTATCGATATAAGACCAGAACTTGGGGCCTGTTCCACTATACTTGCCGAGTGTATTAGCGAGTCAGAGCTGGAGTTTGACGGTCCCACTGCCACCGGCCTATTTTACGGACTCCACTCTGACACTAATGGCTTGTTGAGAAGCTTTACCACTTACGACGTGGAGCAGTTGAGAAATTACGTGGAATATATAGATATGGAGGCTCTCAAGGATATTGTAGGCGGTCTTATGACATCCGAAACTTTCAAAGTTATCCACCGGGTCACGGATGAAGATTTTTGTGAAGTTCGCGGGACTTACAAATTCGCAAACGCGGGTACTTTAACCAGTAAAACCAGTTCAGCTATACCTCAGGTGGCCGATTTTCTATTAAAGGAGGAGGGGATCGAGGGAATAGTTGTGGCAGGAATAGATTTGGACAATAATATCGTACTTGGATCAGTTAGATATTCGGGTTCCAGGTATACCGCGGAGCAAATTGCTGCAAAAATTGCTAAGGGGGTTGGAAGCGGTGGCGGCCACGTCGAGATGGGCGGATTTCAGATCCAACCAGGTGTTTTATCGGACACCATTAACCGAGAATCGACACAGAACGCTTTAATTGAAAGCGTAAAAGAAAGGTTTTTCAACGTAGTTGGGAAAAAGTTGGAGAAATAATTTAATCATAGCGGGGTGTAGCTCGGTGAATGAAAACCAGATAAATAAAACTTTACTAACGGAAGAAGGGTACGAGCGACTTTCCAAGAAAGTGGAAAAAATCCAGGGCAAAGTCCAGCAAAACCGCGAGGATATGAGTAGAACAGCAAAGAACGGGGATTTAAGCGAGAATGCAGGGTTTATGGCCGCTAAGGAGTCTTACAAAAGCCATCTAAACAGCTTAAACGAACTCAGGGACGTCCTTAACGAAGCGAGAGTAATAGGAGAGGACGATATCGAAAACGAACGAGTGGGGTTTGGCAATTCGGTTACCGTAAAAGATCTTGAGCAGGACGCCGAGTATACCTACAGGATAGTCGGCAAGTACGAAGCCAGGATGGAACACGGAGAGATTTCGGTTAAATCTCCTGTTGCTCAGGGATTGATGGATAAAGAGTCCGGGGATGTAGCTGAGATCGATACTCCAGGCGGTAAAACCAAGTACAAGATATTAGAGATTGACAAATAACTAGATAGATCAATATTCGTAAACGTAGTTTCTCCTGGGTGGCGTTAGCTATCCGGGAATAATTTTTACGATACCAGCAAGGTGAAAAGTATGTCGGGAATAGTTTTCTTCCGAACTGAGGAATTGCAAGCCCTGAAAGAGTTTTATCAAAATAGGATAGGGGCGGATCTGTGGAGAGACCAGGGTAGATGTTTAATTTTTGATAACGATGGTTTTAAGTTTGCTTTTTGTAAAACTGACGAGGAACCCGAGACCTGTGGTGTGTTAACTTTCCTTTACGACTCTAAGGACGAGGTTGACGTTGTTCATAGGAAACTAGAGGATATTTCAGTTTCAGAACCGGTTTCCAGGAAGCCGGAATTTGACATCTATCAATTTTACGGGAAGGATCCCGAAGGGAGGACGCTGGAATTCCAGTGTTTCCTGGACCGGGAAGCAGGTTAAGAAGTTAGAAATCCCGTTGGTCAAAGTCTCGGTTTAGAGGTGGGGGCTGTTAATTATCAGCGAATCAGTAAAAATCCTCTGTAGCGGTGATCTTCATCTTGGTCGCCATCCGTCCAGGATTCCAGATACCCTGGATGGAAGTTCTTTTTCCCCGGGAAGAGTATGGTTACATGCGGTGGAAGAAGCAATCGATCGGGAAGTAGAAGCAGTCGTGCTTACCGGAGATATAATAGACCGTAAAAACCGGTTATTTGAAGCTTTTGGGGATTTCGAAGCCGGAGTGAAGGATCTAACCGGGGCAGGGATACCCGTTTACGCGACGGCGGGAAACCACGATTTTGACGTTTTGCCAGAACTGCTTACCAGTCTATCCGATTACGATATCAGTCTCCTCGGCGAAAACGGGGAGTGGGAAACAGTTCAGATAAACAGAGAAGGTTCACCCGTAGTTCGTTTTGCAGGCTGGTCTTTCCCCAGCCAGCACGTGAATTACAACCCCCTCACGAAGCTGGACTTAAAGTTTAAGGATGAAGTTCCGGTTATAGGCGTCCTTCATGGAGATGTAGGCAAGCCTGATAGCCGGTATGGCCCCATAACATGCTCCGAACTGGAGCGTCTCGGTTACGATGGATGGATAATCGGGCATATTCACAATTCAAATCTACGCAGCGATTCGGGACCGACCGTTTTGAGTCCAGGAACCCCCCAACCACTCGATTCTACCGAACCAGGGTTGCATGGACCCTGGGTCATGGCGCTAGATGAGAGAGGAATTACTCAACTCGAGCAAATTCCGCTGGCAAATATTCGTTACGAGAAGGTTAATGTAGACGCCGGGGAAATGAACGGACTGGAGGATATCCCGGGGAGATTTTATGCAAAAACCGACGAGATAATCGAAAGGACGACCCACCCGGCATTAGACCTCCTGATCGTTACGCTTGAACTGACGGGACGGACCGATTTTTATGAGGATCTGGAAGGGGTTAAAGAACAACTTGCCGGAGACCTTCGCCGTGAGTCAGGCAGTACAGGAGTAACTGTGGCCTCAGTGATAAACCATACCCTTCCCCCGATAGATCTCGAAGAGGTTGCTCGGGGGAATAGCCTCCCGGCAGTGCTAGCAAAATTATTATTGAAACTCAAAAAAGGGGAAGAAAATCAAATTCCCGAGGAATTGATTCAGAATACTCAAGATGCTTTAACTGAAGCCTATTATGCAAACGCTTACAAGGTTCTGCGAACGCAGGGAGAATCATCTCCACCAGGAAAGGAGACTTCTCTGGAAGTACTTGAGCGGCAGGGCTGGAAAATCCTGGATAGTTTTCTTTCTCAAACAAAAACATGAACAGGAAACTTTACTTCCGGAAACTGGAGGTCCACCGTTTTCCAGGGTTCCGCCCTGTGGATGGGTTTTCACTGAATGACTTCGGTCCCGGGGTTAACGTAATATACGGCCCAAATGGTTCGGGGAAGACTACGATCGCTGAAGCCTTACAGTGTCTTCTCTGGCCCCGCAGCTGCCCCGAAACCTGCCACTTGAACGGTAACTTCGAGCTAGGAAAGGACGAGTGGTTTGTCGAAAACGTAGACGGTAAGTGCAGTTATACCCGCAACGGCGTTGAGGCCGACAGTTCTTCCTTGAATTTTCCCCCTCTTGAACAGAGAGACCGTTACTACCTCGCTCTCCACGATCTACTTCAAGAAAACACAAAAGATATAGATTTTGCAGAAGTTATCACTCGAGAATCCGCCGGCGGTTACGATATCCCGGCTATCGAAGACAAACTGGATTTTCGGATGAGGCCGTCCAACGCGGGTCGGACCACCGACGAAAAAGCCCAAAGAAAACTAGAAGAAGTGGAAGAACTTCGAAGCAAAATAAGCGAATTACACCATGAATATCGTACCCTGGACAGATTGAGGGAAAAACTGGAACAATCGAGAAGGGCGGAGAGAAAGTCCGACTTTCTCGATGGACTCATTGATTACAGGAAGCAGAAGAGAGAGCTAGAAAACTTAAGAAGCCAGCTGGACTCATTCCCGGATTCGGTTGAGGAAATGGAAGGTAACGAAAAGGAACGACTTACAAATATTGACAAAAGGATCGAAAGGGCCAAAAGCAAGAAGGAAAAGAGTCAGGAGAAAATCGAAGAACTTAGCGCCATTCTGGAAACGGTAGACCTGCCGGAAGACGGTGTTTCCTCCAGGGTAATTAGGGAGCTAGAGGAGAGAATTGACCAATTGGAAGCCCTCGAGGAAGATCTGTCAGAGTTGGACCGGGAGATAGTTGATCGAAGACGGATAAAAAAGAAAGTACGTAAAGAACTTTCCGATGAATTTTCGTCTTCTGAGTTAAAAGAGATGGATATTACCTGTATCCACGACATGGCTGAATTTTCCCGGGAAGCAGAAGACGTCAGGGTCGGATTAAAAGTTTATCGCAAGTTAGTAAGTTGGCTCCGTGAGGTAGAAGACCCAGAATACAATCTCGAAGATCTTCGCGAAGGTAAAAGGTCACTGGAAGAATGGTTGAGAGCGGGTTCCTTTTCTTCCCCCGGAACTACTTTTAAAATGGTGAATCGCACCCTGGGAGTACTTAGTCTGGTCGGAGCAACCCTTCTTGCTCCATTAGTGCATCCCCTGTTTTCCGTCCTGTTTATACCGGCAGGCGCTTTTGCCTGGCTCGACTTCCACTTCGGACGGAAAATGGAGCCCCGGGAAACCCATAAAAAGCGTTACCTCGAATTAGAACTGGAAAGTCCAGAAAGTTGGAACAAGGACTCAGTGAGAAAACTACTTCGAAGGCTATCTCAACTCGAAGCAAGCTGTCTACTGGCACGAAAAAAAGAAGAGTTTATTGCTTCAAGGGAAGAAGACCTACACGAACTCGAAAAAAGGAAGACGGAACTTGAAGAGGTGAGGAGCAACCTCTTAGATCAATACGGGGTAGCTCCGGAGGTGAAAGAAGGTAAATTTTACTGGTTGATCCAGCGGTTGAATAAGTGGAAAACCGCTGATGAAGATCTGGAGGGGCTGATTGGTAAAAGAGAGTCGGTGGAATCCGAAATTACCGAATTGCGGAAGAAGTTATCCGAGAAACTGAGAACTTTCGGCTACGAAAACCTGGAGGACTCTACTAATTTCCGTGGTGTTCTGAGGGAACTGAAGGAGAGGAAAGAAAGATTTTCTCGGGTCAAAGACGGGCTACGAGAGGTAAAGACCAGAAAAGAAGAAGCGGATGAGCGATTGAACGAATTGCGAAAGGAAAGTAGAGAACTGTTCGAAAATTTGGATATTGAAGCCGGTGACAGGGCAAAGCTATACAAATATCTTGAAATGAAGGACGAATATAGGGAACTGAAGTCCCAGGTACGAAAGCGAGAAGCAGTTTGCAAATCCAAGCTTAATGAACTCAAAGAAAGAGACCATTTCAAGGGATATTTTTTGAATGAAGAACTTGCCCAACTCAAACACCAGCGGGAGGACCTCCGGGAGAGAGCCGATAATAAGGACAGAATATTTGAGAAGATCAACCGGATTGAAGAGAGAATACGGGGAAGGAAGAATAAAAGAGAGCTAGAAATGGTCAGAGCTCAACTGACCCGGGCTCTGGACGAACTCGAAAATCAGCTGATTTCGGATTACGAGTCGATGGCTGGAAACGTATTACTAAACTACCTTCGGGAGGAGACGTTTAGTCGAAGTCGACCTGATGTATTTAATCGAGCGGGGGAAATATTTACGAGAATTACCAGGGGCAATAATAGATTGGTGCTTGCCGAAACGGATCCCCCGACATTTAAAGCGGTGGATTCTGAGTCGGGAGAAACCAGGTCTCTGGAAGAGTTATCCAGCGGTACCCGGCTCCAGCTATTGTTCTCCGTCAGAATGGCTTTTGTGGAACAACAAGAAAATGATGTCAGCCTGCCGCTTTTGCTGGACGAGGTCCTTGCGAATTCCGATGACGTCAAAGCTTCGGAAGTTATAGACGTGGCACTAGAATTTTCACGGGCCGGACGACAGATTTTTTGTTTTACTGCCCAGGGGGACGAAGTTGCGCGATGGCGAGAAAAACTAGCTGAAGCGGAAGAGGTTTCCGGTAGTTTCATCGATCTATCTAAGGCCAGAGATTTGTCCGAAGCCGTAAAAGTCCCCGAAGGTACCAGCCATGAAACCGATAGAGAACCTGCTCGCCCCGGTAATATGAGTCACGTCGAGTACGGGGAAGCCCTAGAGGTAACCAGGTTCGATCCTGCTAAAGGTCCCGGATCAGCCCATCTTTGGTATTTAGTGGAAAACCTGGAAGTTCTTTACCGACTCTTAAAATTGGAAATAGATACCTGGGGACGTTTTAAAGCGTTAAGAGAAGGAAACGCGCAAGTTTTAAAACGATTTGACGAAGAGGAATTAAGCAAAGTAGAGGACCTTGGGCTTGTTATTGAACGGTACGTAAAAGCCTGGAAAGTTGGTCGAAATAGACGGATCGATAGGTCCGTGCTCGAGAAGTCCGGGGCGGTAACGGAAAATTTCATGGACGAAGTTTCCGAATTGGTTCGAGAAAGTAATGGTGACCCTGAAGAGGTAATTAATCGACTGGAGGCGGGGGAGGTCTCAGGTTTTAGGACCCAGAAAAAAAACGAACTGGAAGATTTCCTCGAAGAACAAGACTACATTAAAGACGAGGAAAGGCTGAGCCGTGAAGAAATAAAAACCCGATTGCTCTCAACTTTTAATCCCCACGCACTAGAAGAACCAGGAAAAACTATAACTCGCCTTCTTACCAGAGTAACAAAGTTCTGATCCGGGAAATCACTAACTGTATATTTGAGGACTCCTTAGCTTTCCAGGACTTCCTTAAAAACGTCGTAGTTACTTTTTGTAGAGGGTTCGTCCGGGACGGCAAACACCACTTTATCGAATTCCCTTTCGAAAGTTTCTCTATCCTCAAGTTTTTTCTTAAATAATTTTGAGACAATTCCGGGATCATTATCGAATACTCCACAACCCCAGGCACCCAGAACGAGTTCTTTGTGATCGTTGTCCGCGGCGATAAGAAGAGCTTTTTTAATTCTATCGTTCATCGTCGGTTCGACCTCTGACAGCCTTTCCGGTTCGTTTTCTTTGACAGCCTTCCTGTTAACAGCGGGGGCAGTCAATATGGAAATACTGAACGGCGATTCAAGAAAATTCCCATTCTCGTCTCGAATAACCGGTACCCGGGGGGAGTAAATCATATTATCGGTGTAAAGGCCGGTACCGGATTGTCTGTTTTTTTGGTAATACTCGGTAACCTCTGAAATACAGGGATACAGACCAGTTGCACGAGCAAGGCTTTCCTCCTGAGCGCCACTCCCGTTTAGGAACCCTCCGCCCGGATTCCGGCCCGAAGCAAAATTCAGAACGAAGGGGTCCGAAGTTTCCGGGTTTTCTAACCTTTTAACCGCCTCGAGAGTTGTTTCGCTGTTTACTTCAAGGGAAAAAAGGCCGGGATTACCTCCAGTAAGCTGAATACTTTCGAAATCTCTTGGCCGGTATAATTCGGTATTCTCTACCGCGTACTCCAATTCGGATTCTATATCTACTAACTTTCCCGCTTCCGTCTCGTAATGGCCTCGATCGAGCACCCTAATTGTCTCGTGGGCTATCTTTGACCTTTGTTTTCTGGTAGACATAAATACCAGGACCTACTGCAGTTTGAAATCTCAGATATAAACGGAAATAGCCATTATTCCGTGTACTGTAGCGGAAAGAATTGTTAGGTACCCTAAACGGCTATGATACTTAAGAGGAAACCGGGTGATCCGTTTTCTGTTTAAAACCATCACAAGTGATGTAAGTATCAATAAAAAATAGGAAAAGATCCCAAGATAGGCGATAATAGGTAGGCCGAAAAAATACGTATAAGAAATCCTTCTAATTATTTCCATATTGTATTTAGGATAGTATAATCTAGATGAATAGTCAATATTCTACACGAGGAGGAGGTAGGATGTTAATAAATCATCTGGACTCTGGCAAAAGTCTCCGGCTGATTGTTGGCCTGATCGTTTTTGGCCTGTCTCTGGCCCTACTATCTACAAATGGGTTGGCGCACCCCCCGTCAAATATTGAGGCTGAATACCTGGGTGAAGAAGGACTCCTAACGATAAAAGCAACTCACAGAGTGGGGAACCCTTCAAGCCACTATATTGAGGAAATATCGGTGTTCAAAAACGGGAACCTTGAGATGGAGGAGGAGTACAGTAAGCAGGACGCGAGTAACGGAGGCACTTACGAGTATCGGCTAAGCGCAAAAAACGGCGACTCGATAAAGGTAGAAGCCGCATGTAATAGGTTTGGCAATATTACCGATACAATTGAAGTAAAAGGAGTACCGGTTCAAAAACCTGTACTGTTCCAGGCTAGCCTGACCACTGAAGTACAGGTAAAGGGAGTGAAAGAAGGAACACCCGGTTCGGCATCGGGCCTTGCCGTCGCCATGCTCGATAGGGAGGAAAACGTCTTAAAGTATACCATAACCTACAAAGGTTTGAGCGATCAACCTACAATGGCACATTTTCATAGAGGAACTAAAGGAGAGGAAGGTCCTCCCGTCAGGACAATCTTCGGAAAGCCAGGAATAGAGGGAGCACCAACGACCGCCCCGGACGGTACCGGCGGATTCGTCAGCGGCGAATGGAGGAGGGAAGGCGAGCAACCATTGACCGGAGAAATGATAGAGGCACTACTGAATGGAGAGATCTACGTAAACGTCCATACAGAGTTAAACCCGGCAGGTGAAATACGAGCCCAGCTTATGAAGGTTGAATAACCTGGCCAAATAAGTCAAAAGCCTTTTTGAGTAGTTTTTCGGTCTTTTACAAAGCGAGATCTAGCTTGTTCATCCCCAGAGCAAGCCCTGGGGTATTTAAGCTATTTATTGGTAATGTAAAAACTTCTATCACCGGATGGCGGAAATCTTCTAGCGAGAGTCAACCAGTGAGGTAGCTATTATCGGTTAACTATGTTCAAAAATAATAGAGGAGCGGGAGTTAAACCTCGCTCCTCTATTTCAAATTGGGCTATGTGTTACTTATTCTGAATGAACTTCGATACGTAGGGGCTGACTCCTGGTTCACCTCTTCGAAAGTGCCCTGATGGCTCCCCGGTAAGAAGTTCCTCGAACCAGGCCTCGTGTTCAGTCTCCTCGTGAAGTATCGCGGTTGCAAGCTCGTAAGTTCTTGGGTCTTTAGCCTGAGTGTAGTTACAGATATCCGTGTAAACCCCTACGGCACATCTCTCTGCATCGAGCAGTACTTCAAGAAGGTTCTCGGTTGTAGTGTCATCGGGTAATCTTGCGTCCATGCAGGCAGCTCTGTCCGAGAATTCCCTTATATCGTTTGGCAGGCTTCCCCCAAGCTCGTAGATTCTCGGCGTGAGAGCTTCGAAATGGTTCCGATCTTCCAGTCGGGCATCTTCCACTATCTCTTTTATCGACTCTCCTTCAAGTCCTACAGTATGTGTTCGAAGGTTCGTATAATAATAATAGGTTGTAAATTCCGCTGCCGCGGCGTCTATCAGTTTTTCCAACAGTTCGTCGATATCAATACCTGCTTTTTTAATCAATTCTACGTTCCTTTTCGCCATTTTTACCTCCCTTTTTTGATAAGGTTCTATTTACATAAGATAATCATATGATAATCATTATAGATTGCAAGTTATTACGCTTTACGTAAACCTTATCCTAATTTCTTTCAAATACCGGTGGATTTGTTCCTCTGGCCGTGTAACTTCTCGCTGCCCTTGTCTGGCGGCTTATTTAACCCTTAAACGCAGCATTAGAGGTAATCCGGAGGCCGGGTAAGGGGCAGAGAGCTGCCAGTTAAAATGAAGTCCATGCTGATAAAGCGTATTTCGCTTTCCTGGGATGGTGAGAGATTCGAGTTACCAGGACTTCCGGGGTTTACCGGAAATCGATATCTAATTGTTAATTTGAGCTAACTGCCGATAGATGGAGAAAGGCTTCATGGAGCCCCTCGCACGGAGGAGGCCAGTGAGTATACTTACACGTTTTTCCGTTTTACCTTAAGGCTACCTTTGATCAGTCAATTACCCCGCACCAAGGTGCGGGGCCTGTAGAAAAGCAAATTGACTACGGAT
>JAGXLB010000228.1 GCA_018334915.1 Candidatus Bipolaricaulota bacterium | reverse complement strand
AGGAGGAAGAAACCGGTGACCTGTTATACGGTGCATGGAGCGGTTACGAAGTCCCAATAGGTTATCTGTTGGTTAACCCTGTATACTCGATGATGTTCGGCGAGCTTGACCTGAAAGTAGGGGAGAAAATGAGCTTCTACGGTCAGGGCAAAATGGAGGTCGTCGGAACCGAGACAGTCGCGGGAAGAAAAGGTTTCCTCTGCAAATTAACGGGCGACGAGGGCCTGATGGGTGAATGGGTGATCAATTCCAACCTAGCCCTGCCTCTGAGAAGCAAAATGTACGAATCCAGCGGTTTTGCTGGAGCGGTCGAACTCGTAAAGTACGAAAGATTGTAAAAAATTAGAACCAGAGGCCGGATTAATAATCGGACGATTGTTCGTTTTTATCTGGGTATCACAGGAGGGTCCGATTCAAACAAACCTCCAGATTCAAATCGTGAAAGGAACCTGGATGTCTTTCCTTCCGTGCAAAACCAGGATTTATGGTACATATATTCACTCCCTAGGGATAATAAGCTTCCCTTTTATAGAATAAAGTCGTTGTGTTTAACTGTCATAAAAATTAACGCGTGAGGAGATAATATGTTTGAAAGAAACCGAGCACAAAACAAGGCTAAAGTTTTAGTAATTCTATTAATAATCATGGTTGCTATTGTTTTTAACTGGATGCCTCCGGTGCAGTCCGTCCTGGCCGAAGCTCCAAGTGCAACCGATTCAGGTTACTTTGAGTTTGACGATGATAGTGGAGCAATTACAGGCTACGATGCTGCCGGAGGTCGGGAAATAGTTATTCCCGCAACGGTAGCCGGAGTTGACGTAAAGGCAATAGGAACAGGCGCATTTTATAAAAAAGAGCTAACCTCAGTTAGAATACCCGAAGGCGTTGTAGAAATAGGTAGCCAGGCGTTCCAGGAAAACAACCTGAGGTCAGCAGAGATACCCTATAGCGTGAAAGTTATCGGAGACTGGGCATTGGCAGATAACGATCTGATCTCGGTGGAGATACCACCCAGCGTGGAGGTAATCGGAAAGGGGGCATTCGGAAAGAATAAGCTGACGGCGCTTGTAATAGAAAGTGGGACAGGAGCGGATGGAGAAGTTGATAATTTCCCAGGTTTGAAAGAAATAGGCAACCAGGCATTTCAGGAAAACAACCTGACCTCCGTGAAACTACCCGATAGCCTGAAATTAATAGGAGAGTGGGCATTTTGGGCTAATGGTTTAACCTCTCTCGAAATACCTTCCAGTGTAAGAACGATCGGTACTGGGGCATTCCAGAGCAATAATTTGACTTCGGCTAAGGTGCCGGGCGGCGTGGGAGTGGTTAAAGAAGGATTATTTGGAAAGAACAACCTGACCACTGCCGTGATTGGCGAGGGAGTAAAAGAAATTGAAAAGGATGCATTCAGAAAAAACTATCTGACCTCCGTTGAAATACCTGATAGTGTAGAAGTCATTGGACAAGCGGCGTTTTACGATAACAAATTGACCTCCCTCGTAATACCGACCGGCGTCAGATCTCTTGAGGGCTGGGCGTTTGATGCCAACCGATTGACCTCTGTCGAGATAGGGGGCAGAGTGGATATTGTCAGTAGTTCAATTGATCCCGACTTCGAAAGAGCCTATAAAGCTAATAACAGGGCGGCGGGAGAATACGCCAGGAGTAACGTTAATAGCAATTGGTACAGACGAATGTAACACGTTTTTGAAGAGTAGCTTGCCATCATACTAAAAGACAAATTTTCAGTCAATAGTAGTAGTTGAACGTTTTTTATCACCTCAATTAATGACTACCATTATTCTCATCACACTAATGCTCTACCCTTTATTAGACTGGGTTTTGACTAAGTTACTGTTTTTAATTAAAATTTATTACAGTCGGATGAACAGAACTACATAAATTAGAATTAGATAACAGGGGGTGGTTAAAAAAGAAAGCAGTGGTAACGAGGTAGAAACTGGTTAGATTGCCACGAGTAATCTTTATGCCTCAAGCTGATTCACATAAAAATTAAGGAGGGTTTAAGATGTTATCCAAGAGAAGCAGTAAGATCCTTATCCTAACCCTTAGCATCGTATTTGTACTTTCCCTCTGGGTTGGCGCGGAAGACCTTACTATCCTTCACACGAACGACATTCATGGAAACTACCTGCCAAAAGAAGAAGGGATAGGTGGTTTCAAAGCTCTGTCTCACTATTTATCGGAAGCCCGCAGCGAGTCGGAGGGCCCAAACTTCCTCTTCGACGCCGGAGACGTGATGACCGGGACGCCTCTGACTCAAATAGAATTTCACGGAGCCAAAGGCGGGGCGATGTTCGAACTGATGAACTTCCTGGGCTACGACGCCTGGACCTACGGCAACCACGCCTTTGACCTGGGCCAGGAGAACGCCAGAGCCATTACGGAAGTCGCCCGCTTTCCTACGGTAAACACCAATATCGTTGAGATCGAAAGCGGTGATCTCTTCGCCGGCCAGCCTTATGCTATTGTGGAGAAAGATGGGATGAAAGTAGGAGTACTCGGATCAATGGAGTCAATCTTCAAGCAGGAAATCCTGAAAGAAGCAACCGAAGGACTGGACGTTTTACCCGTAGTTTCAGCATTAGAACCTTACGCGGACTTCTTAGAGAAAAGGGTTGATTTGGTTGTCGTCCTATCTCAGATGGGCTGGGAAGAAAGCAAAGAGATCTTGGATGAAGTAAATTCAGTAGACGTCGTAGTGGCCGCCACGCATCCAGAAGAGACCTACATGACGGATGATGGAAGGGTAATGCATAGTACCAATGAGGGAGACACCAGCTTAGGGTACCTGCATTTAAACATCGACAACGGAGAAATCACACAGGCTGACACCGGAATCTACGAGCTCAACACCGAGAACATCTCTCCCGATCCAGTAGTTGGCGCAATGGTGGATAAGTTCAGGGAAATGGTTAGCGCTCAGCTGGACATGGTAGTTGGGTCCACGGCCTGCGAGCTGGTACCGAACAATACTGAGGAAAGCAACCTGGGAGATTGGGAAACAGACGTCATGCGCTGGAAGACAGGAACGGACATAGCGTTCGAGAATTCCGGCGGCATTCGGAGGAACATTCCCAAGGGCGAAATTACGAAGAGGATAATCAACGAAGTCGCTCCGTTCGGTAATACGCTGGTAACGTTTGAATTAAAAGGGAGCAAGCTCAAGAAAATATTTGAAACCGGCGTAGAAAGGGGTGGCGACAGATTGGAAGTTTCCGGAGTCACTTACAAAGTCGATCCGGATAAACCAGAAGGAGAAAGGGTTATGGACATCATGGTTCACGGAGAACCCTACGATCCCGACGCCACTTACTCAATTACTACAAACAACTACGTCGTTGGTCAGGCTGAGGACAAGTACTTTGGATTCCCCGTCGAGGACTTCCGCAACACTTACATAAAACGGTCCTCGACATTGATAGAATGGATTCAGGAACATGGAACCATCGGCGAAGGGTACTGTGAACCGCAAGGACGGATCCAGGAAGTCGATTAATTTAAAAAAAGTTTTAGAGGTTTCTCCAGGGCAGCTGGGGCGACCGGCTGCCCTGTTCTCTAATTTCGATAATTTTTCTTGCCACAAGATCAGAAAAAGATGACACGGTATTTTCTGATAAATCCCGTCCGGTTTCTCGCTTAAAAGTTAGTAGTCTCATAGAAGAAGAGGAAATGATTCCGACGGTTTTACTAGAACGCGACAAGGCGCTGAGTATACTTGCCAATGGAGAAAGGGCGTGTGTGTTAAAGGTGGTTAATTGGGTCAGACCATATTGATAATGTCCCGGGGTCACCGTGATTTCGTGAAGATCACCGTTTGCTTGCTATCCGACTATAAAGATTGGGAGAAATTAGACTAAACTGCCCAGAAGTCAAGAACCCCGCCCCAAGGAACGGGGCTTGTAGAAAAGCAGTCTTAACTAATATCTTTGGTCTTTTACAAAAGAAGAC
>JAGXLB010000227.1 GCA_018334915.1 Candidatus Bipolaricaulota bacterium | reverse complement strand
ATATTAAAAAACGATCTTCTAGTGGTAACTTTATACAGTGAAGAAGTCCATAGGTTCGCAGATTGAATTGGACCAATCTGGGTTTATATTATTCAGCTCAAATGGATGACACCTACAGATGAGCGAATCAAAAAGTGTGAGATTTGTCGGCAATAAACCCCGCCAAAATGCACCAGAAACACCCATCATTTCACCCCTTGTTTTCGTACAACAAAAAACGCGTTCAGTGAGGAAATTTAACCGTGGGCAGGCTAGACCATCTTTTTTAAAAACTTTCAATTGATCGGATAATACCAGAACTGACAAAAACGGTCCACACCCTTCAAACTTCCTTAAATAATACTTATTATCTTTAAATTGTTGTTCTGAATAAGTATTGATTTTTTTATAATAATTGTTATAATATACTTGTTAGTTAAGTATATTTAGATCTTTTAAAGTCTAGGAGGCTGAAAAAGGCAAACCGGGAGCGATCACGGTGCGCAAAGTGGCGGACCTCTAAAAAATAAAGGTAGCCGAACTACCGAAACCTCTTAATCGATAATATTTTTATACCTACAGGAGGTAAAAAATGAAAAAACTGTCACTGTTACTGTTAGTTGGGCTCATATTAACTTTTTCCTTATCTGCGGTGGCTGGAAACTGGTCCACTTATATCACTTACGAGGGAGGCGACGAAGAAAATATACTCTACGCCGGTCAGTATGAGCCGGTCGGAACAGTTACCATAAATGGTTCCGGTGTAACTTTTGAAGCGGATGGTGGTTATTTATTCTCCGAATTACACCTGGACGTGGAGGATGACTATAAAGACATCCCAAGAGCTCCCGGTCAATTCGACTATGGGGAAGAGTTTTCAGTTCCGGTCGATGAATACACATTCTCAGCGAACGTAAGTAGAGGTGACGCAGTAGCAGCCCACGCAGTCGTCGTAAAGGACGACGGTAGTGGCTGGGAAGAGACGGCCTGGGCGGAGGACGACAACCAGGTTGGAAACTACTTCGACGAAGATAACAAGGGCAAGTTCCGCAAGTCTCCCATAGTGCTGGACGTAAGGGGAAAGCAAGGCCTTTTTCCAGTTTTGGACAGGGCTGAGCTTCCCGATAGAGTACAGGTAAAGGTCCAGTACCCGGGTAACGCTAGCCAGCCCTACTTTTTGCTGACGATTGAAGATCTCTCCGGCAATGTACTTTACGAGGACGTCGCCACGTGGTGTATTGATCTGGATACAACTATTGGCTTTGGTACTTATGAAGCCGATGTATACGGTAACCGTCAAAGCCACAGGTACGTGGAAAAGATAGCCGAACTCTTCGGCTATTCAAATTATGACATGAGCGATATCCAGGTAGCTATCTGGGTAGTAAAAGAGGGTGTATCTACGAGCTACTCGGACTTTAGTACACCAAACGCAGATCAGCAAACAGTGGAAGAGATACTCGACGAAGTTGGCTATACCAACTATTCGTGAAAGTAATCTTTAATAAGAAAATTTAGTTACTGCTAAAAATTTATCCGGGGTCGTACGATCTTATGGTCGTACGACCCCTTTTAATTTAATGTTTCAACAAATAGTAAAGAAAAACCGGTTGTAGGTCGGTTCGCCCGAATAAAAGCTGGGACATCAATAGCACCTTTCAAATGGCTACTTCCGCTTTAAACTTACGCCGTGATGAAGCAAGCTTATCCGTGGGTTGACCGTAGATCGGTTTGGGTTAACGTTATTTAGATAAATTCGATATATTCCTCCAGGTGAATGACCAAAAATCGTGAGATACAGTAGCAAAAACATTGCCAAAGCGATCCTCAAAAACTCCCTCTTTTACCCCCCCCTTGTTTTCGTACAACAAAGGTACAGTTCTAATCCAATGTAGGCCCTCGGAATCGAGAGGTTAATCTTTTCATATCCTGCAACCTCCTACCATTAGAAAATATAGGATGCTCTGAGAGACCTATAAATCGGTTTTGATGAACTCGGCAATGGTTTACGCCAATTTGGTTATTTCTCCCATCTATTCTATAATCTCAGTGGTTAAGGAGGCGAAACGGGAGCCATTGTGAATTAACTGGTGAATATTTCGGATAAAATGCTTGAGGTGTTTCTAAATAGGGCGGAAGTTGCTCCGCGAAATAATAAATGCCCAAACCTCTTTTGGTCGTTGGGCTGATTTTTACGAACTAGTCGTACTGAAGAGTGCAAATTATTCCAAAACTCCCTATGGAGGCGATTGCAATGAAAAAGTACCTTTTTACGTTTGTTTTAATATCGTTACTTGTGGCTAGTTTTAGTGTACCAAGCTTTGGACTTTCGACAGGTGATTTAATCTTCAGACTTTCCACTCCAGCCGGTGAGGCCTCCACCCATCAACTAACTATTAGGGGTAAGGAAGGGAGGTTAGTTACGTTAAGCGTTGAAGATTGGCTCTATGGAGAAGATGGAGAGAACATTTACCTGCCGAAAAATTCCGTCCAGTGGGTTCTCGATGAGGGGCTTGCCAAAGGTGAAAAAGCCGAATTAGTGTATCGGATCTCAAATACTGACTCCCTCTCAGAAAAAAGTCTAAAGGTAAAGGGGAAGGTTAGGGCGGATAACAAAACCTGCACTTCCGAGAACGAAACCCTACCTGACACACCTTCTGATGAAAAAAGCACATCCATTTGTAAAGGTGGGGACCTGCCAGTAGGCGTTGAACGGACAGTGAAACGAATAGAGGACAGAGAAACCGCAAGCTTCGAGATAACTCTTCAACTAATAGGAAAGGATAGCGTCCACCAAGTAAAAATAACTGAACAGTTTTCCCAACACGTAAACGCGGAACCTCTCAAGAAATCAGGTAGCACCTTTTACAGTGTAAATAGGTCCTGTGCAGATTGGGTTGACTTCAAACAGGATGAATTTAATATACCATCCTCGGGAGAAAAGACAGTCGAGTTTGACTTTTCGGTCCCCGAAAACGCAGAAGGAAGCTATTGGTGTGGAGTAGTAGCAACTGCCAAAACTGGTGAAGGGTATAGTGTAGGAGTTATATCCAAAGTATTGGAAACGACCCCTTCGGCAACGGACTCCTACGTCAGCAAAAAGGTGCCGTTCAGCGCGGTTAAGTCTAGCTGCTACGACCAGGTAGATATGACGAAAGCAGAATTTCTCCCGTCGGAAATAGAAAAGGAATGCATCAGTGATGAGTGGTTAGAGGAGAATGAAGTGCTAAAAGATTCCAAATCAGAAGAGGAGAAGGCCAAGAAAGAGGTCAAACTGGATAAGTTTGACCTTGTAGAAACAAATCCCTTGGAGTTCGTTATAAGTCTTAACAATACGGGCAAGCTATTTGCTCGTCCATCCGGGTTCCTAAAGGTTTTTGACGAAGATGATAAATTGGTCGTAGAGAAAGAGGTAAAAGTTGGCGTTACCTTACCTGGGTACTCTAGAAAGGTTTATTTAAAAACGGATGAAAAAGCGAAACTTGGCGAGTACAAGGCCTCCCTCAACTTAGAGACGAAAACTGGAGTTACAATAGAAAGTTCGTTTTCCTTTAAAGTATAATCACTACCTTTTAATGCCGACTTCCTTTCTCCGATTTGTTCTAACCGCAAAGTGCCATAGGACCTCGACGGTGAGGCTTGGGAGTTGTGTAAATATTTTTAGATCAGGATCTCCAATCCGGTGTAGTCACTCCCGAACCAAAGGAGCTACCTAAATGATTAACAAAAGTGTTCGGATAAAACTAGTAGCTGTAACCACTATACTTCTTGTAGTAACCCTGATTTAAGCCCCGTCATCAGTAACTGATAAACCAGACCACACCAAAGCAACCATCACTTCCACAGTAATAAAAGTCCACGACGGCGACACGATCAAACTCGCCAACGGCATGGAAGTCCGCTACCTCGGGCTGGACACACCCGAAACCCACTACCCGGAGAAGCCGGTGGAATACTTTGGGGTTAAGGCCTCAAAGTTCAACAAGCAGTTCGTCG
>JAGXLB010000226.1 GCA_018334915.1 Candidatus Bipolaricaulota bacterium | reverse complement strand
AGAGCAGGGAGAGCCGGAATTTTTACCCTTTCCGGTGATGATTAAGCTGAAGTGAGGTCACGCAAAAACGCACCATAGTACTAGTATTTTTAGCTTCACTAGCATTTTCGTTTAAATCCTTCCTGCCACCGATATACAACAGTCCTAAGTAATCAGAGTAATCGACGGAGACTCCACGGTCGATGCTATACTAGTCGCTCAGGGCTATGCCCAAATGGCAACCTACCTACACAACGTGAAGTACGTGGATTTATTAGATCACGCAGAATGTCCCGTCCTGTGGACGGGGATAGCGCGATTCAAGCGATTTCTTTACTCAGGAAGCTCCAGAGGGGGGCGAGAGCGGATGCACGTGGGCTGTGGAGTGAGTGTCAGGTATTAGAACCAAGCGAGGGAAAACAACAACCACAACAAGAAGGAACTAGCGTTGTACCTGTAGAGCGAAACAACAAAAAACATTAGCTTAATTGAACTGCTTAAAACCTAGATTTACGGGCAAAAAGATTTACTAGAATTTTGTAATTGGCTCTAACTCAGGGACGTTTCATTATCTGCTTTCGATTAACTTAATTATGAATATTCCAATAAGTTTGGTTCGTTTTTCCATATTTTATACAATTCATTTAGTGACCCTAAACAACCTAGAAGTTGGGAGGTTGTTATCCGATGGTGAAATGTATGAACACCAAAATGAGTGTGGCAGTATTCATAATCGTTATTCTTTCTTTTATCGTGGTTGCGCAGAATGCTCATGCAGTAAAAGACCATACAATGTGCAAGGACGTTGCAAACTCTAGCCCGTATAATCCCATTGGGGAAACGAATGTCTTTTCACCGGACGACGACTACGCCTATTCATGGATAAAATTTGGAAAAATGCACAAAGGGCACACAATAAAGTGGAAATGGTATAAACCCAACGGAGGGCTTTACACAACAGTAAGTGAGACTATTCCTTCTCCTGAATCTGAAGGTCATGATTGGTGGAACTGGTATGTTAAGTTCTCATATATACGCATAGACGGTTACGATCCAGCTTCTTCCTGTGGGCAGTGGAAAATCAAAGTCTATGCTGATGGCTCTTATTTATTCACCGAAACTTTTACTATTAGATGCCAAAACTCTGAACCAGTTAGTGAGTGTGACTACTCTCCTAAAGAACCAAAAACTGATGACTCTATTACTTTCTCTGGATCTGATTCATATGACTCGGATGGTCACATAGACAGGTACAAATGGGATCTTGATGAATATGGTGATACCGATGAATACGGAGAAACGATAAAACATTCTTTTGATAGCCCGGGATATAAAACAGTACGATTGGAAGTGGAAGACAATGATGGAGCAACTGATTCGACCACTTGTAGCGTGAAAGTAGAAGAAGAAAATGAACCTCCCACCGCGAGATGTGATGTAGAACAAGATAGGGCAACTGTTGGCGAGTCTGTAAGCCTTGATAGTTCCGATTCTTATGATTCAGATGGACAGATAGACAGTTACAGGTGGGATTTCGACCGGGACGGGGCCACTGATTCTTATAGAGAAGATACCTCTCACTCATTCGAGAGTACTGGATATCAGCGAGTCGAACTCGAAGTTGAGGACAATGATGGGGCCACAGACTCCACTACTTGTGGTATTAACATAAAGGAGAGGGCCATTAAAATATCTGTCAATGTCCAGAATGAGAAAGGTAAATCGATCGACGCCCTTATTTATATTGATGAGCAATTCTACAGAGGTGGTACAGGATCAGACGGGCATATGGTAATCAATAATGTGGATGCTGGATCCCATGAAATAAAAGCGACCAAGAGGGGTTATATTAATGGCAAGAAAAAAGTACATTTAAGCCCTGGGGAAGTAGAACAGGTAACTTTGGATTTACAGAGGAAGAACCAGCAACCCAAACCAAAATTTAGTTATTCTCCTGCTCCACCCACACAAGGTCAAAATGTGGTTTTTGATGCCTCAGCCTCGACAGATCCCGACGGAGATGTATCGAGGTACGAATGGGATTTAGATGGTGATGGAGAGGTTGATAAAAAAGGTGAAGAAATCTCCTATTCTTTTCCAAAAAGTGGCTCTCATGCCGTTACCCTAGATGTGTTTGATGATGACAACTCGTCCAGCTCAGAAACTAAGAATCTTAATGTAGAAAAGTTAAAGGAAACTAAAATAGATGTCGTAAAAATTTCTACCGATAAACAGAAGTACTCGCCGGGAGATAAGTTAGTAACTAAGGTAGAGGTTAAAAACAAGGGTTCCGTCAAAATCGACGCCTTGAGCTGCCTTGAAAATATACTTACACCTTCCCCTAAGACTCTCCATTTCAATACTAAGGAACTTTCGGCCAAAGAAAACAGAACGTTACGAACCCAATGGATGCTTCCGAAAGACATCCCTGAAGGAACTTACAAAGGACAAGTAGTCTGTACTGGAGAATCAGAAGAGGGACGGGTTACTCCCGACACAAATGAAACCCTTCAATTTGGTATACAGAAACAGCAAACCTCCGGTGAAGAAGATACTGGTAAAAACCAGAATCTCGTATTCATAAATCCCATAATAGAAGGATTTCCACCGTATAATCCAACTAATCCAGAGCGGGGTGATTGGCTTAGTGTAACATTTTCAGTAAAAAATAAAGGGGCAAAAAGAGTGGAAGAGGCACCAATTACAGTAAGCCTAGCCCACAAAAGAGAAACTAATAGTCAAAAGAAATTAATTTCCTTAGATCCCCAGGAGCAAAAAGAATTGACGTTTGGTAGTGGGACACGGGACAATTCCTCCGCCGTAATTGAACGACGCTGGTATGAATTAGGTGAGCGAGGAGATTATGGACTCACTATTAAGCTGAATGGTAGATTAGTCAAGCAATATTCTATTAAAGTGGATAAACCTAAACTAGTCGAGAATCCACCCTATGAGTTCGAGAAAAAGGGGAATTTTGATAGAGGGCAGGGGTTTGATTTAGAGCGGTTCTCCTCTTACAAAGGATGGTTGCAAGCAGAGACGGTACTGCTAAACCACCCGGCAAAAGATATTCTACAACTTGTAGGAGAAGGGGATGTTGAGGAAGACGCTGAAGCACACTATGGAATACGTGTAGACCCAGCCAAACTTAGTGGCCCGGGAACATACAAGGTGGGTATATCGCTAGATTACAAGCACATTCAAGCATCGTTTGGTTTTGTGGACGTAGTTCCTTTTGATTACTCGGCATCTGTGACCGTATACAAAGGTACTACTACTTCCTTAGGAGAAAAGGTCCACACTACCCCAATAAAGAAGAAACAAAGTATCGTAAAGGCTCAACTTACTAAGGGGTTTGAAGCAATCCTTGATGAAGCAGCGGTAAATGTTTATAGCCTTTGCGAAGCAATATTAAAACGAATAGAATATTCAGAAAAACCAAGAAGCATGCCTATCGCTTTTCAAGTTGAGATCGAGAAACCAACCGTGATATGGTTTGGCGGTAAGTTAAACCACAAACTCCTTGATGATTTTTCACCAATTAATCCACACTCTAGTAAATTTGGCTTCGCCGATTTAGAATTAACTTTTAAAGAGATCCGAGTTAGAAAGGTGGACAAGGATCGGTGAGCTTATTTAAGTAATCAAGTAAAGTAAATTTCTTCTTCGTTATAAACTCAAAACATCGATATAACTATGTTTATAAAGCCATAGTTTAAATTTGGAGGAAATTATGTCATATTTCTCTCGTTATCCCGTGCTTATCTGGTTATTGCCGTTAATTTTCGCCTTAGTAGCACCAACTTATGTGGTACAAGCTAAAGAAGACGATGTTTCAACTTGATCGTGTAGCATTTTATGTAGCATTTTGTGTAAAAATCGCTTTGGAAACCGTTCGATAAAACCAGGGATCAATTTCCCCAGCGGGGAAATTGCCCTTTCCGATCTCGGCTCGCTCTCCACCCTTTCTTCTTGTGGAATACGAAACGGGTTAGG
>JAGXLB010000225.1 GCA_018334915.1 Candidatus Bipolaricaulota bacterium | reverse complement strand
TGGATTAGCTAATGGGCTACGAGAATAATAACCCCCGCGAAACCGAACTGTTCGAGAGGCTGAAAGGGACATTATCCGAAGCCAAGGAGCAGGAGTTCGAGTCCGAAATAAACCCGCCCGAGGGTCTAAGTTTTCGCGAACTCAGCTTATTTTCCAATTGGATCAACCTCTGCCGGTTCCTCAAGGACGTACTCGCCCTTCACATGGATGAGAGTTTTCACCGTTATTACCTGCGCGGGGGTTACGAACTTCCCTTTTCGGAAGACCAGCTTTCCCGGGTGGCTTATGAAGCCCTCACGGACACCAACCCAAATATTCCTAGAGGAGCTAAGCTGTTTAGTCCTTGGTATTACTCGCCCCACGCCTATGTTGGACGTAAGGGAAAAGACGGCGGTTTCAACTATCGCCGCCGCAGTCATTACATAGCTCGCTACAACGCCCTGGTGGTAGACATAGATGGGGGACCGAGCCGTGAAGCCTTGGAAGATAAGCTCGATGAACTAGGCCTTCGCCCTCACTACTTTATCAGGACCAGGCCATTCACCAATAACTTCCAACTGATATTCAAGCTGGATCCGATCAAGCTTGGTAAAGGAAACCGAGATAAGACGTTAAAGAAGATCGATTACCTACTCCCTGAGCTTTCCGGGACTCTCGGCGGGGATCTCAAGGCAGCCAAGCCGAATCAGGTGTTTAGACTGCCCTACACTTTTCGGGATGATCTGAAAGTTGGTTATGTCGTTCAGGTAATCGAACACTCCGACCACCCTCCCTATGATCTAGGTGAAGTCGACGACCGAGTTAAAGGGGTCATGAAGAAAAGTAACGATACGTTTGTCCGGTACGAACTCGAGGAAGCCAGCGAGGGCGACGTTCTTGACAGCCCTCCCGTGAGGAAACTCCTAAATAGCAAAGTTCGTTATGGGTACCGCAACTCCGCTCTAACTGCTCTAAGCTATGCTTACGCCATGGATAATTACTCCGCGGAGAAAGCCGTGCATGGTCTCACCCTCTGGGCCAGGAACCATACCGAAGGGGGCTACGGCAACCACCCAAACGGCAAGGATCAAGAACACCCGGAGGTTGTCATTCGTTCCTGTTATGAGAACCCTAAGGGCCTTGATTGGAGGAGATTGGCCGAAATCGAAACGGTAGAAGGGGGCAGGATCGGCGAAAAATCCGCAAAGAAAGTCCTTAAGTACATGCCGAGGGCGAAGCAGATCCATAGGCGAAAGCCGTCCGAAGAGCTAAAAAACGATAGGTTTTTCATGAGTCTACGGAAGGTGTTGGAGGCTATATACAAGCTGCAAAAGGAGGCAGGGGGCGATCCGGTTACCTTAAAGAACCGCGAGTTGGCCAAAATCTCTAACGTGAGTTTGGGTACTCTAACTAATCGGATTTATCCCTCTCTCAATAAACTAGAGGTGAAAACTAAGTACCTCAACAAGCCTAACAAGTTTAATCTAATTCGAACTCAGTTGCCTTATACTACTTATACTTTTATAAGGCAGGGGATGTACAACCGGAGTAAGGATCGGGTGGTTAGCCTCTGGTTTAAGTCCTTTCCCGAGGAATTTGGTCGTTTCCAAACCTTGCTGGACGAGATAAACGAATGGGTCGCTAGTTTGGAGGAGGGAGCAGCTAAAAAACCAGAACCCGGACAGCAACCGGCTGGCTTTGAAGACTTCGATCCTGGGCTTGAAACCTATGCCAAGATGGTCGAAAGGCACGGATGGGATGAGGTGAAACGGGTCTTACAAGAGTCGGACCGAGATGAGAAAGCGGTCAAAGAAGCGATAAAGCAATATGTGCCTGAAATGGATATGTAAATGCTTCATCAAAACCAAGGAGAAGGTTAGGGCCCCAGCATATAGGGTGAACATAGGATCCAGGAGATGTATAAACAACCAAATTTCACTAATGATTTAGGGTGATAACTATGAGCGAGAAAAACGACAACCTCTACGAAGATGCCAGGAGAAACCACTACGAGAACCTGGTACCGCTGATCAAGCAGGCTCGGGAGTCGATCGAGGATATAATGGACTCCGAGGACGATAAAATAAGGTTTCAGGCCTCGAAGTTCGTGCTGGAGAACGCAGGCGAGTGGCTTAGCGGTGCCAGGATAACGGGTGATGATGGACTTAGTGATATCGGTGACTTTGGAAGAGAGCCGGATAAAGTCGATAACTCCGTGCTGGAGGAATTGAAAAACTAATGGTCGGCTACGGCAAGTCCAAGCGAAATACATACGTCAAGGAATGCCGGACCCTGGACGTAAACAAGTTGGAGCTTGAGCCAGGAAGGGGGACAATCTACTGGGCCAGGGAGAGGGATGACGACCCGGAAGCGACCGTGAGTTATCAATACGACGGGAACTCCTTACGGCTTCAATACACTGTAACCAATACCGTATTGTACGGAGAAGAAAAGAAGGAAAGCTACGATTACAGGATCCCGATAGTGAAGACGGATTGTAACTTCGGTGGTGAAAGAGCCTGGTTCTGCTGTCCTGTCAATGACTGTGGGGCCCGGGTGGGGAAGCTGTATCTGCCACCTCGGGGGGAAGTCTTCGCCTGCCGGAATTGCCATGACCTCTCCTACGAGTCCCAGGGAAAAAGCAATAGCCCCCAGTACGAACTGATCGACCGCTGGAAGAGGAAAGCGGAGAAGATATTGGAGGAGTTAGAAGTTGATACTTCCTCTGGCGGTTCTTTTTCCCTGCCTTCCCCGTCTGGCCTGAAAAGACCGAAGGGGATGCATGAAGACACCTACCAGGAGCTCGTGCGCGAATACAGCCGGTGCCGGGAACGGGTAGATGTGGGGTTCGTCCGGCGGGTACAAGAGATTACAGGAGAGGACTTTGGGGCGTGACCGGGATTGGTTATGAGGTAAAACGGCAGGGATATGAGGCTTACTCGACGGAAAGTGAGGTGCCAGAGGTGCTCTAGAAGTTCTACCCCTTCTGGAAGAAAGTAAATTTAACCCCAAAAAAGATGATTTTCTGACACTATAAAAAGTCCGAAAGTTTCCGGTTATGAGGTGTTAAGAGTTTTGATTTTTCTTTCGCCATTAAAGAGAGTGAGTAAAAAAGTGAGCCCTAGGAAATAAGCCGGGCCGGAAATTTGACAAATTTGACACCTTAAAAAAAGGCGCTGAAGACGTGAAATTCACCACTTTATAAAAGCCAGAGAAATTGCACAAAATCAGACATATACGCCGCTTAACGAAAAGGTAAAATCGCTCGAGTACCGTTCTGAATTAAGTTATGACGTTAAAAGTAAAAAAGTCATGTGTAATTATCTGAATAAAGCTGGAGGTATTGGGGTTGAAAAGTGTAGAAATCCCGAAAGTCTCCGAGTTGGTAAAATACGAGAAATTACGTGAAACCGATCTGAGAGAGCCGGCTAATAGCCAACTACTGGCAATATCGAAAGGACGGCCGACCCCTACGAGGGGCTAAAAACCGAATTAAACGCATTAAGTTGAAGCGGGTCAAATTTGGGAAAATGGGGAAGTTTGACACCCTAAAGGGATAATTTTGTTACACTATAAAAAGGCGGCTCTTTCCACAAATTGAGGAAGTGAAAAATCTAAAAACAACCCCATGATAAAAATTCTTCTTTGACTGATAAAAGTTTGGGAAAATTTCTATAAAGTGAGGAATTAAGAATTACCGCTAAACTTACGTGCTATTCGGAAAGAACGGCCTAAAAACGTAGAAATAAAATCTACATTTTCAGGGGGCCCTCTCAAGTTACCAAGTTGTACACTTTAAGAGACTGAGGTGGTGAAAACCTCTGTAATCCAGTCTAAGACTATGGATAATGGTCATGCTCTGAGAGGTTCATAAATCGGTTTTATTTAACTCCTTAGGGTGTAGGTACCATGTACGGAAAAAATGGGGAGCAAGTACGGTAATTTTCGCCGGTGAAGAAAAACTCGATTTCTCAAAAACCAATTCCCGCCCGACAACTTT
>JAGXLB010000050.1 GCA_018334915.1 Candidatus Bipolaricaulota bacterium | reverse complement strand
GTGAATCCTTTCTTACCAACACACCCTGATTTGCGTCCCAGTACGGATTCGTATAATCTATTACTTTATCCCTCTCATCGGTTATGGTTAGACCGGCGGCGACGATATCAACTTTTCCTGACTTTAACGCCGGTATGAGTGCATCAAACGACATGTCTCTGATCTTCACTTCATAACCTTCAATTAAACCTATAGCTCGCATTACGTCCGCATCGAAACCTACAATATTTCCATTTTCATCTACCAGTTCAAATGGCGGCCAATCAGCGCTGGTACCTACCGTGTACTCCTCGTCCTGAGCCTGGGCTACTAAACCTCCACTGAGCCCCAGAACCAAGCTTAATACCACAACACTAATAACTAGTTTCAGACTCCTGCTTTTCATTCTTTTATACCTCCTAACTTTCTAAGTTTGGTAAACACTTTGAAAACATCCGTGAATTCAGGCGTTAACAAATAACTTCACCTGCAACGACTCACACTACACTTTTTCTCTCAAGCCCATGGAACCTTCCGGTATTCCACACATTTAACGTCCCATGAAATACCGGCACTCTCCTCAAAAAACCAGTAGGCGAAAATTACTTAACCTGTGTAAAATTAAATATCTGAACTTTTACCACCTCCTTCAGTAATAATACAACCAAACTCTTCTTTCTCAAAACATTTATTCGCTACAAAAGCATCCCAAATGATTTTCTGATTTTTTTTCTTGCCAAATTAATCTAAGATCTACTGTATAAACCGGATATCTAGAGAGTCAGTTCGAATTCGGCATTTAACAACCCTGTAAGTTGGAAAAACTATCAATCAATCCAGATAAATTCCAACTCGTACCAATATGAATAGTAAGATTTCAAAGGTTTCTGGAGGAGATTTTATGCCTATCAAGAAGCAGCCTCTTAAACCAAATTGGAATGTTCTTCAAACAGAGGCTTGACATTCGAAACTAACCTGTAGAAAAACTCTTGCCATCTTTGATAAGTCTCACGGTTATGTTTCTCGGGAGTAAATTCTTTTCCTTTCCTGACCATTTTATTTGTAGCCTCTTCTAATGTGGAATAATCTCCATTTTCACGGTAACCCAGCATAGCTCCACCAATTAAAGTAGAATCCTTTGACAATGATTTTTCGACAGGTCTTCCCAATATATCAGCCACCAGCTGAGGCCAGAGGTCACTTTGGCTACCGGAACCCCCAATAACTATTTTAGAAACATCAATTTCTCGTTCTTCCATGGCTTTAAGCACAAAACCTAAACTGTAAACTACACCTTCCATAATTGCTCGGGCCAGGTGTTGATTGCTGTGATAGTTTTTTAGACCGAAAAATAGACCACTTGACAGATTTCCTATTCGGGGATCGCGTTCACCCGTGAGAAAAGGTAAAAATATCAAACCTTCACTACCGGGCTCCACTTCCTTCGCAGCCTGAACAATGGCTTTATAGCTCTTGTTAGGAGTTATGTTGTCCCTTAACCACTTGAGGGCAATCCCGGCGTTATTCAGAGAACCTCCAATGGCCCAACGACCAGGCAGGAGACTATAAGTCTGCAGGCGCCGTTCATCTGACCTATCAAGCACTGGCTCCGGGGAACTCTTCCTCAACATAGCAGTAGTCCCCAAATTGCAGATAGCATCGTCCTCCTCGTAGCCTCCCATACCGAGAATCATCGCCCCGCCGTCATACAGGCCAGGGAGTAAAATAGTCCCCTCTTTCACCCCTAACAACTTTCCCACCTCTGCATCAAGTGAAGCGATTTTTTCGCTGCCGGCCCGAAGTTCGGGTAATTGGTTTTTATCCAAAGACAGCCAACTCAGGACTTGTTCGTCCCAAACCTCGTTATGTATGTTGTAGAGTTGTGTTGCCGAGGCGACACTCAATTCAGTAAGGAATTTTTCTGTCAATTTTTCAATAAGGAAGCTCTTCAGGTCAGCAAAATATTCCGTCTCGTCAAATACACTCGGCTTCTTCTCTTTAAGCCAGAGAATTTTTGCAAAGGAATAAATAAACAGGGGTGGGCACCCAGTCCTATTGTATAATTCTTCTAATGAAAATCGCTCTTCTAATCCTTCCATAATAGATTTTGGCCTTTCATCAAGCAACGTAATTATTCCCGTAAGGGGATTCTTATCTTTATCAAGGGGCAGGAAACCAAACAAGTACCCGGTTAAGACAAGATAGTTAACCTCAGATCGAAAGCCTTTGTTTGTTTGACGAGAAACATTACAAAATGCCTCAAACAGCTTTTGCGGATTGTGTTCTGCTGCAGCTGGCTCAGGGTGCTCTAAGCCCAATTCCTGGGACGATTGGGCAACAATCTCCCCCTTTTTATTTACGACTCCCGACTTTATGTTTGTTGTACCTACATCAACAACCTGAACTAGACTCATTCAAGATCCCTACTCTATCCTCATTTCGGAAAACCTCGGGGTTGACTACCTGCTCAGGTATTTCTCCTGAAATCACGGCTTTGATATCTTCTACCATCTTTTCATCCATTTTACGGAGGGAATAGTCGCTATAGCCCCCAACATGAGGAACAATCAGCACATTGTCTCTATCTAACAATGGGTTTTCGGGTTCAATTGGCTCTGTTTGTACGACATCCAGCCCCGCAGCCCCCACATCTCCTGAATCCAGGGCATCCGCAAGGTCATGTTCATTGATAAGTTGACCCCGAGCCGTATTAACTATTACGACATTGTTCTTCATAAGTTTAAACTCTTCTTTACTCAACATTTGATGGTTGTCCTTATTTAAGGAAGCGTTTAGGCTGATTATGTCAGCCGTTCTCAAAAGTTCCTCGAGAGCGACAGGTTGGATTCCATTTTTTTCAATGACAGCCCGAGCCACGTTTGGATCATAAGCCATTACTTCCGCCTTAAACCCCTCTCGAATAATTTCCGCTACCCTGCTACCAATATTTCCGTAACCAATGATCCCTACTTTCGCTCGAGAAATTTCTCTTCCCACAAATTCTTTCCGTTTATCCCATTTTCCTTCCTGCACTGATATGGACGCGGAGGTAAACTCTCTCAGGCAATCAAGAGCCAAGCCTACAGCAACTTCTGCTACCCCGCTACGTTCGTGTGGCCCCAGTACCCTTGTAACAGGCACTCCCACACTGGTGGCAGCCTCGACATCTACGTTGTCATGTCCAATTCCATGCCTGGCAATAAGTTTCACGTCTTTTTGGTTGTTGAAGAACTCTTCCGAAAAATCCGGAGTAACGCTGGCAATTAGGAAATCCTCTCCCCTCAATTCAGCTGCCAGTTTATCCCCAGGTATGTTGGGGTCGACGGTAAATCTAGTTATCTCTCCAAAACGCCTTAGCTCTTCCAGAAGGTCGGAATGATACACACCAAAGGTACTGGAATTCACAACTCCAATGCTGTAACTATGTTCCATTACGGACCGTTACCTCCTTATGTTCTCAATGGGTGGGACAGATCAAGGGTTATTAAACGGGATGCTAAATGTAATATTAAAAATTGAGCCAGGGCACAACCAAATTATTCTTCACTATCTCAAATCTTAAACTCCACCGAATGCAGAAAAACCTCCGTCAATCGGTATAATTGAACCGTGAACGAATTCCGACTCGGGAGAAGCTAGCCAACGAACCGTCGAAACCAGGTCTTCCGGATCACCAAATCTGGCCATTGGAGTATGATCTATGATTTTTTGCCCTCGATCCGTCAACTCTTCCGATTCAGCATCGATAAGTAGATAGCGGTTCTGTTGAGTCAGGAAGAACCCGGGTGCAATTGCATTAACTCTTATATCAGTAGAGTAATTACGAGACATATGAACAGCTAACCACTGAGTAAAATTGCTTACAGCAGCTTTAGCAGCAGAATAGGCCGGTGTTTTCGTCAGGGGAGTGATTGCAGCCATGGAGGAGATGTTTATTATCGATCCCCGTCCCTGGTTTGTGAACTCCTCTCCAAAAACCTGACAACTCAGTAAAGTTCCGAGAAAGTTTAGATTGAACACCCACTTAAGGCCATCCTCAGAGAGATCAAAAAAGGGACTATCTTCACCAGTTGTAGCTTCCGACTTGTTTCCCCCGGCTCCGTTTATAAGAACGTCAAGTCTTCCATATTTATCAATGATTTTCTCTCTGGCTTCGTTCAAGCTTTCCTTACTCAGAACATTTGTTTTCAGAGAGATGTGTTTAATTTCTTTCCTTGAGAATTCCCCGCTTAACTCTTCCAATCCCTCCTCATCCACGTCAAGAAGTGCTAATTTACCACCTGATTCCCCTAAATTTCTTGCGATTGTAGAACCAAGAATCCCTGCCCCGCCGGTAATTACTACCACCATGTCTTCCAATTCTTCGGAAAAATTCTGGGTCACGCTCAACCACCCCGAATGGTAAAGCTCTCTATGCTAACCTTTCTTCCTTGCCCTTATTGACGGACTCTACCAGCTTCTTAGCGTTCTCAGTTAGTATGTTGAAATTATTCCGTTCAAGTGCCTGTTTGTCTATGAGAGCGGAACCTACACAGACGACGTCGGCCCCGGCCCTGATGAAATCAGATGCATTTTCCGCACTTACTCCTCCTGTAGGCATAAGAGAGACCTGAGGAAGAGGTGATTTCACGTCCGAGATGAACTTCGGTCCTAGCCTTGAGGCGGGAAATACTTTTACGATATCGGCCCCAGCTTCCCAGGCGTCCATGATTTCTGTCGGCGTAAAAGTTCCTGGAGCCACAATTTTTCCGTACCGTTTGACCATTTTGACCATATCGTAATTTAGAGTGGGCGAAACCAAATACTCCGCCCCGGCGAGTATAGCGGATCTGGCTGTTTCCGCATCCAGAACTGTACCGGCGCCAATAAGTACACCTTCCACCTCAGCGGTAACGTCCTTAATGACCTGCAGGGCGTTTGGCGTAGTCATGGCTACTTCGATACAATTTACCCCTCCCTTCTTTATTGCACGAGCAACCTTCAATAATCGCTCAGAACTTTCAGTTCGAATTACAGCCACAACTCCCGATTCTATCATAGTTTGAAGATTTTCTTGCTTTTCAGTGTCATTTGACATAAGAAATCACCTTTATGTTCTCAGTCCACGAGTTCAACTAGATCAGCTATACTCTTCTAGAACGGCCAAATCATACGCATCAATTGTCACACAATTCGGGAACTATATGGGCGGGCTGTTTACCTCTTAACACATTCAATACCTCGTCAGTTGCCATATTGGCCATTATTAAAACAGATTCTTTCGTCGAAGCTCCTGCATGAGGGGACCCTACAAAGTTATCAAGGGAAAACAACTCCGTATTCAAAGCCTCCTCCGACTCAAAAGTATCAACTGCCGCTCCCGCAATCTCATCGGATTTCAACGCTTCTAATAAAGCTTTTTCATCGATCAAACCAGATCTGGCAGTGTTGATTAAAATCGAATTATCTTTCATTGCAGTCAACTCAGACTTCCCAACTAAGTTTCTGGTAGACTTATTCAAAGGGCAATGCAAGGTCAAAAAATCGCTTTCAGCAATAAGATCTTTGAAATCGCGATATTCCACACCGAGAGCAGTTTCCAGAGTTTCTCGTCGATCAAGGTCATAGTATAGGGGCACCATATTGAAACCTTGCGCCCTTTTAGCAACTGCTGATCCAATCTGACCCAGGCCGACTATCCCCAGGGTCTTGTTCCATATTTCCCTTCCCTGGTTACGATCCAGCGTACCCTTCCTTAATCTCCTATCGTGAGTCGGTATCCACCGAGAAACCCCTAAAATCAATCCAAAGGTCAGGTCAGCAACTGATTGTGTATTGGCGCCGGGAGTATAAGTCACCGTAACTCCGTTGTTTTTTGCCGCCTTAATATCTATATTGTCCAGCCCTGTACCGTACTTCGATATTATTTCCAATGAATTATCGGTTTCGATGATCTCCTTTGATATAGGATCTAATCCTACAATTATGCCCTTAATGTTCCTATTGGACACATAGTCTACCATTTCCTTCTCTGACATAAGTTCATCCTCGTGAGGAGACTTCACTATGTTAAATTGAGAAGATCTCAATTTGTCCCAATGATCTCCTTCTGTTCTTCTAAAGGATCGGGGTGTTATTAAAATGGAGCCTCGATTATTCACCTTTTATCAACACCTCAAATAGCTTTTATCAATTTACCTTGTTCACGGCGAACAGCTCGCGAAATTCTCGCCTTTGCTCACTTGCCTTTAACTTAAAATTAAATGCTTTTACCCCTTCCTTAACAGGTTAGGGTAATAATTTTGAGCAAATGAATAAAATCTCCAAAAAACCTCTTTCACTGTAACCATTATGGAAAACATCGCTAAACGATCAGATAGATTCTAAAATAAACTAAATTATCCGTCTTCTATCATTTCAATAGCATCTACTGGACAAATGGACCAACACAACCCACAACCAATGCATTTTTTTCTATCCACTTCTGCAATTTCCTCTTTTGGGGTCTTCCAGGATACCGCGTTACAATGCCCTGGCTTCAAACACTCCCCACAACCTATACATTTCGAGGGAGAAATTTCAGCGTAACCTGGTACTATTTCGACCTCAGAAGAAGGCCTGAGGTGTTTTAGGGACAAACCTACGATTTCCCGAAAAGAGGAGTAAGAATGCTCTTCGAGGTAACTTTCGATTCCCTCAGCGATATTATTTACGACCCCCCACCCTTCCCTTAATACTGAAGAAGTTATTGAGACAAAATCAGCTCCCCACATCATCATCTCTATCGCGTCCCGCCAGGTGCTTATTCCGCCAGAACCAATTATTGGAACGTTCACAGCCCTGGCAACCTCTGCCACTCTCTTGTAGGAAGGGTATTTAACCGAAGGCCCGGCGACAAAACCATAACTAGCGCCCTTAACCAATGGGTAAGTAGGCTTGCCATGATTTTCGATTTCTACAGGGGGCAGACCATGAGAGGGTCCTCCAAACAAGGCAATAGCGTCTGCTCCTCCTTCGTCACAAGCTTTAGCTGTGTTCGCCATGTTGGGCACTGTAGGGGTTAATTTACACACTAAAGGAACGGTTAATTCCGAGGAAAGGGCTTTTGATATTTTGTATACCAACTCGGGGTTTTCACCAGCGGTGGCTCCTCCCGACAACTTTTCGTATTTACCCTTTTCATGTGCCTCATCTAAACCGACCATGGGGCAACAAAAATTTGCCTCAATAAGATCCGCCCCAGCTCCCTCAAGATCGAGAGCTAAAGACGTCCACCTTTCAACCTCCGGGCTCTCATCAGTTATATTGGCGAAAAGTGTAAGTGAAGTCTCTTCACTGGCCTCTTCAATCAATCGAACCCCTTCTTCAATCGATAATCTCCGCTCAGAAGTATGCATTGGGCCAAACCCATCTATATATACTAATCGAAACTCTCCCTCAAAGGGTCGTTCGTGAAACGTCAATTTCGTACTTGCACCAGAAGCACCCTGTCTTTCCGCTTCTTTCAGCAAACGAGTAGAAGCGGTCAATGGGCCGGAAGCTATAACCAACGGGTTATCAAACTTGACATCATCAATATTCATACCAGTATCCATTCTTTTCACCTACTAAATACTCTGGTCTCCAGTTTCGGCCGCATTGTAGATTTCCTTTATGGTTTCTATCACCTTTAATCCATCTTCACCCCTAACTCCTTTTTGTAAATCCGTCTTCCCGAGTACACAGTTGACAAAGTGTTCTATTTCCCCCTGATAACCCAAAGAACTATATTCATCTATAGCAGGAAAACTCCACCCTGACTTTACCTTTGCCTTCTCCACAGTATAGTCCAATCCTTTTTGACTAAAGACTCTCAAAGGAGACCCCTGGGTTAAGTCCACTTTTATTACCCCATCAGTCCCGAACATTTCTACTACATCATCCATTCCGCCTTGAGTTACATAATTAGCCTCAATTTGGGCCACTTTGCCATCGGAATACTTCAATACACCAAGGCCCCAATCCTCCCCCTCAAAGTCGCCATGAAGTAAGTTATCAGCTTGCCCGCCAGTCGTTACCCCTGTTACGGACTCGATATTGTCTCCCAGCAAAGACAGAGCAAATCCCAATGGATGAATCCCTAAATGGATCAGAGAACCGCCGCCGCAGTACTCAAGTTTTTTTGCATAAATCGAGTGAGAACCACTGTGAGATTCCTTGGCCCGGAGATACAATAAATCTCCTATTCCACCTTCATTTAATATCTCAGTCGCTCGAATTAATGCAGGAGCAAAGACCCAATCCTCTGCATACATTAACTTTACATCGTTTTCCGAAGCTACTTTAACCATTCGCTCTGCGTCTTCTACCGTCGTAGCCAGGGGTTTTTCACACACGACATGACTGCCACTTTGTGCCGCCGTTATCGCGACCTCACTATGCAAAAAATTTGGAACACACACACTAATAACATCTAGATCCTCATTTTTAAGCATATCGGAATAGTCCGAATAGGTAGTTTCTACGTCAAAATCAGATTGAAACAATTCCAGAGCTTCTTCATCTATGTCCGCTACTGAAACTAACTGAGCCTTCTGGGTTCTTTTATAGGATTCAGCATGAAGTTTAGCAGCAAATTTCGCGCCTACAATGCCCACCTTGACCTTCCCACTTGATTCAGTGCTCACATTACCACCCCTTTAATAACAACTAAAACTCTTCCAGGTAATCCGCCGCTTCTCGGTCTATAAATAACGTTGCATCAGAATGTCTTCGCAGTACTGAAGCAGGACATTGAGTATCAATTGGTCCTTCCAGAGTACATTTTACCGCTTCTCTTTTAGTGGGACCTGGCACTACACAGGGTATATATCTTGCCTTCATTATCTCGGGAATAGTCATGGTAATAGCTTTTTTGGGAACTTCTTGAATAGTGTCAAAACACCCATCATTGACTTGCTGTTGCCTGCAACGATTATCCAGCTCAACTATTTTCACTGACTGCAAGTCGTCAAAATCGGCAACTGGAGGATCATTAAAAGCAATATGTCCATTCTCCCCGATTCCCAAGCACGCAATATCGACGGGATATTTTTCCAGTAAATCCTCATAGCGATCACATTTTTGTTCCGGGGAACTCAAATTAGAGTCATCTATGTAGTAAACTTCTCCCATTTTAACTTTCTCGAAAATATGTTCCTTTAGGTAGTTTTCAAATTTCTGATCCGCTCCCCTAGGAAGGCCAAGATATTCATCCAGGTGAAAGGCCCTTACTCTGTTCCAATCTAACTCATCCACCTTAATTAAAGATCTTAGAAAGCTATCCTGGGAGGGAGCAGCCGCAAAAACCATATTTATCATTTCTTTCTCTTTTAACATCTCTTTCATTCTGTCCGCAACTTCAAAAGCCGCGGCTTTTCCCATTTCTGCTTTGTTTTTAAACAATCTAACTTTCAGGCGGTCAACTTGCCAGCTACTAATTTCGTTCAAGTTATTTTCAGCCATTTTAACACCCTTTTTTATAATGCATTGGTGAACTTCTTAAAATTTAGGTTACCTTTAAAGAGATCATCAAGACAGTCAATTTCCCCTCTGTATTCTCAGCAAACTATGGTTCAAAACTCGCAAATAGTGAAATCATGTCCCACGGGACAGGTATTAAATCGGAGCTAATTTTTTATCTCTCTAAGTTTAGCGAGAGTTTCGTTAATATAATTCGCCGTCTTCTTCCCAACTATTGATACCGCCCGTCTCCCAACGTCTATATCCACGCTAGATTCACTTAAAATCCTCCGATCATCCAACCCCAAAAAGGGAAATGAAATAAAACCGCCGTCAGATTCAGGCTCTTTTCGTGAAAATAGATCAGTACTAAGAAGATGTTTCAAAATTGCTATTTCAATAATGTCTTGCTGTTGAGAAGAGAACTCCTTACAAAGCTCTTCACCGGCTTCCGAAAAAGGTTGAACCCAAATTGCTTGAAAGTTCGGGTGATCATAATTAAGCTGTCGAACCGCTGTTTTAACAATTTCATTTCCTTCACAAGTTACCTTTGATCCGCCAATGGAACCATGGCCATTTATAATGGCTACTTCGCGAATCTTTTGATCGTAAAGAGACTCGACTACGTCCCGAATCACCTGTTTTAAAGTAGGATACTGTAGATTAATGGTCCCAATAGTACCAAATCTTTCATAAGAAGTTCCAAAAGGCATAGTAGGCACTATGTAAGAGGATTCCCCGGTGTGTCGTCTTACCTCATTCAATATTCCTTCCAATAATAGTATGTCAGTTCCTGGAGGAAGTGTTTCTCCATGGTTTTCTGTGCTGCCAATTCCCCATAGAGCCATTTTAGGTCCAGCATCACGAATTTCTATAGTAGTATTCTGAAAAGTCGGCATTTCTACCTCAGTTCAATCATGAATAATTGAGTTCTCTTTTTACCTTACTTATACACTTTTTCACAGCCCTCTCGAACATCTCCCGGCCTAGCTCAGCACTACCCTGTTCTGGGTCCCCCCAAATTCCTTTTGGGCTCAGTTGCGGCAAAGTCAGATAGTCAAGAAATTCTCGACCGACGGGGGGTACAGTTCCCCCAATCCTATCTTTTACATTATTTTTATTTAGATATAATTGCAGAGAGGTTTCTGCTGCTCCTGCATGAATCCCGGAATCCTGTACCAGCTCTGAAGGCATTAATTCTGCAGCTTCTAGCAATAAAATATCCAGATTGGATTCCTTCAAGCCCATTTCTCTGACTACGGATGACAAGACGAAATTGCCACCGTGACCATTTACAACGACTATTTTGTTTATCCCCCCTCTTACCAGTGATGAAACAACGTCCTTCACTACATTACCTAAAGTGTCGGGGCGTAGCCACTGGGTTCCGGCTTCTTTTCCATGACACTCACTCATACTAAAAGGCAAAGGCGGAATTAAGAAGCCCCCTAACTCAAGCGCCACTTGATAAGTTATTGACGCAACCTGTATTAAATCCGTTCCTACAGGCAAATGGGGCCCATGTTGCTCAACTGCTCCAATTCCCCACATAGCTATTTCTGGTTGACTCTCTTCAATTTCTCCAGAACTACAAAGATAACTCACCATTTTTCGCCTGAACCCCCCAAATACTAGTTTTCGCTGTCTCCGAGCATGAGATGATAAATGTGTTCCTCCAGTTCATTAAACTTCTGGGCTGTTTTTTGATCTATTTCCCGGGGACGAGTTAAAGCCACGGAGATATTTTCAAGGATCCTTCCCGGTCTTTCGCTGAGCGAAACCACGTTGTCAGCCAGGAATATCGCCTCTTCTATATCGTGAGTAACGAAGAGGACCGTTTTACTACCTTTTCCCCCTTCCTTGCTCTTTCTCCATATTTTAAGCAGCTCCAGGTTCATTTTATCCCGGGTAAAAGCGTCAAGAGCGCCAAAAGGCTCATCCATCAGCAAGAGGGGGGGGTCAGTTATTAAGGCCCGACATATTGATACTCTTTGCTGCATTCCCCCAGATAATTCAGTCGGATATCTATCTTCAAATCCATCTAAACCTGTCAAACTAAGAAGCTCTCTTGCTTTGCGTTCAGAATCCTTACTTTTTTCTCCCTTTAGACTGAGGGGTGCTAATACATTCTCGAGTACCTTGCGCCAATGAAACAGAACTGGCTTTTGAAACACAAAACCTACATTTTGAATCGGTCCATTTACTTCTTCCTCACCGACAATTACCTTCCCCCGAGTGGGGGGCGATAGACCGGCTATCAGTCTCAAAAGCGTGGACTTGCCACACCCTGATGGGCCTACTACAGACACAAAACGCCCCCTGTATATCTCGAGGCTAATATTCTCGAGTGCCTTGACACTGGTTTCTAAACTGGGATTATAAACCTTATCAACGGATTTCACGCCGACATGGCACTCGCCGTTAAAATCCCCTGTGGTGTTCTTGCGTTCCTCCATAACCTTACAGGTCTCCTTTGAATTCAAAATCTATTCTTCTGATTCCGCTTCCCATTCTTCTCTTAAACTCTCTAAAGCGGGCAATTTTTCCAAGGATGGAAGGGAATAATACGGCAGTAATTCCCGCGTATACATCTCCTTGGCCGTGATTTCTTCCTCTACCTCAAAGTACTTATTTATTAGATTCACTGTATGTTGCATTCTTTCATGATCTATCCATCCAATCACGTGGTTTTCTACAGCTTTCGTGGATATTAATTTTTGAGCATCATTAACGAATCGTATTAGGGCAGCAATTCGGGGCACTTCAGTATTATAATCTGTGAAAATATCAACTGCTTCATGGGGATGCTTATAGGACCACTGAAACGCTCTCATAGACGCTCTTAAGAACTTTTTCAATGTTTCGGGCCTTTTTTGAATTGCCTTATCAGAAGCGAGGATCGCGTTTCCATATGGATTAACACCCCAATTAGCCCACATTATCCCTACTACATCATCCGGATCTATTCCCGCTTCCCAATAAGTTACATTACCCGCTGTCCAATTAAAAACCGCGTCGACACGTCCAGCACCAAGCGCTGATGCTTTTGCGCCCGGTTTGATATTTATCAGCCGAACCTTATCTTGATCAATATCATTTGCAGCAGCAAGCGCCGGGAACAAAATTCTCTGGGCATCACCAGGAGGAACTCCCACTTTTTTACCCTCTAAGTCCTTTGGGGTCTCTATACCAGATCCTTTAACTGTAAAGATTGCATTTGGAGACCGATTATAAATCATTGCTACTACTTTAACCTTAGCACCTTCCGATCGGGACACAGCAAGTGTACCCGTATCAGCAAGCCCCACGTCCACAGTGCCAAGCTCCACACGTTTAACCGTATCCGCGGATCCCCGGCCTCTTTCAATTTTTACCTTCAAACCCTCTTCCTCATAAAAGCCTTTCTCCTTGGCAACGAAATACGGGGTATGATCTCCTCCTGGAATCCAATTAAGTTTAAATGTTATGTTCTCCAAATCAGAAGCTGTACCACAAACAAATAATCCACTTACTAAAAAAGCCAGCAAAACTACGACAGTTAACCCTTTATTTCGGTAAATCATAAATCAACCCTCCCTAGAGAGTAAAGATTGTGGTTGGATAGAAATCGCAGGTCCAAAGTCACAATTTACAGCGAACAAATTTCTTCATTTTATTTAAAATTGTCGCACTTACCACCTCCCGAACAATTTAAGATATTTCTTCCTCACCATACCTTGTCCAGGGCATAAGATAGCGCTCTACCAGGCTAACTAAACCATACAAAGACATGGTGATCACTGATATCCATAATAGGGCCCCGATCATAGCATCTGTCGACACGTAAGCCTGGGCCTGAAGTATCAAAGCAGCAAGACCACTCTCGGAGGCAACAAATTCTCCAACAATGGCCCCTATTACCGCCATAATAGCCGAAAGCTTCAGACCTGTAAAAATGTACGGTAAAGAGTAAGGAATTCTTATTTTGAGGAAGCGCTTCCACTTTGGGATGTTAAAAGTCCTGGCTAACTCTATCATCTCATTTGGAACTTCTGCCAGCCCCCTAGAAGTGTTTAACAGGATAGGGAAAAAGGAAACCAAAAAGGCCATAAAAATGTTTGGGACTTTACCAAATCCAAACCAAACTAACACAATAGGTGCAGCAGCAACTTTAGGTATTCCGTTTAGAAAAATTATTGCAGGCATGAAGGTTCGTCTTAATAAATCGTTCCAGGCAACCACTATTCCAAAAAGAATACCAACGGTTATGGATAATAGATATCCTCCCAGGATTTCCTGGAGAGTGACATATATCTGTTGAAACCATTTCCAGTCAGAATTAAGTAACTCTTCAACTACTGCTACTGGAGTAGGCAAAATATATCTCGGTATCCCGATCAGAGTTAGCCCCAACCACAAACCAAGTGCTCCCAAAAAAGGAAGAGAAGGAGGTAAGTACTGGCAGAGAAAGTTAGATATTCGTTTCATACTTGCTCACCTCGGACAAATTTCGGAATATCACTCGTCCAGATAACGGTATAAAGTAAGCTTTGTATCTATCACCATTATTTACCATTTAATTGTTTGTTCCCCCCAGTTAATTAAGGTCCATATTCAGATCCTGCACAGTAAACTTGAAAGAGTAATGATCTTATAGAAAAATCAGAATAACTAATTCGAAGCTCCTAAGTCCCGGGAAACCTTTTCAGCAACTTTTTTCACTTCTTGAACAGGTCTTTCTAGATCAAGTTTTGGATGTTTAGTTTTTGGAAAAGATACACTAATGGCTGCAACTACTTCATTTTTATAGTTCTTAATAGGGGCCGCCACCGCCAGTAAATTATTGTGAAACTCTTCATTGTCCACCGAATAACCTTTTTGTTTTATCTGACTTAATTCGTCTTTGAGCTCCTTACGGCTTGTGATCGTGTTTGGGCCCTTTTTTTCTAATTCAACTTCATCAAAATAGCCACGAAGTTCAGAATCGTCCAGCCCTGTAAGCAATATTTTTCCCAAAGCTGTACAATAGGCCGGCACCCTATGCCCAACAATTTCCTTAATCGTAACCCCCGGGGAACCTTCTTCTCGTTCTAAATACAGCACTTCCCTGCTATGAAGCAGCGCGAGGTGAGCATTACCGTTCAACAAATCCGCAAGCTTTTTTAAGTAGGGGGATGCAGTAGTACGTAGATCCAGATTCTCAAGAATTACATTGCTCTTTTCCAAAAACTTCAACCCAAGGGTATATTTCTTGTTGCCGTCTTTTTGAAGATAACCCTTTTGGTTCAAAGTATATAAGATTGGATAGATGCTTCCTGGGGATAAATCTAACCGCCTGGCTATTTCAGTAGTTGATAATTTAGGTTGTTCAGAGTGAAAAAGATCAATTACCGAAAAGGCCTTTTTTATAGATTGATTAATATAACGAGATTTGGTCTGTGGGTTATTTTCCATTTTGTACAAGATTTTTTGCTATAATCAAAAGCTATTTAATTTTGACAAATACTTAAAATCTTTATAACACAAATAAATCTATATGTCAAGGAAATTTTCTAAAGCATGATTATCCAGTAAAAGGTCCAGTCAATCGACATAACATACAAAACTTACCGAGAAACCTACTAACATGGCTTCGATGTAACCTACAAATATTTGGTTGCGGTCCAGTTAGAACAACCCTAAACTACGTGAAGGATTTTTAG
>JAGXLB010000224.1 GCA_018334915.1 Candidatus Bipolaricaulota bacterium | reverse complement strand
AACCTACTTCTCTTTTTCCCTAGCTGATGGTTTTTTCCGCTGTTTCTTTGCCCTTTTCGTACTGTTCTTCGGTGGCGCCAATCTCCACGTTTTTCTTCTTTGCCAGCCTGTAGATCTCATGGACGGATTGATTCAAGATCTCGGCTCCTCTGGAAACGGAAAGCCTTCCCTCGGAGATCAACTCAAGGACGTACTGTTCGGCCCCTTCGTAAAGTTCTCTCTTCCCCTGAGTTACCGTCTCCTTATAGACTGCTTCCGGGATTAAACACTTGTGGCGATCGACCAGGGCCAAAAGCAGGCCCGCCTTTTTCAGCTTGATCAGTCTATATTGGTAAGAAGAACAAAAGTCGTCCTGGTTATGTATATTAAAATGACTCTCTTTACAAATAAAGGTCATTTAATCTATACTACTGGATCTGCTGACAAAACCAGTAGCAAAACTCTGAATTTTTTAATGTCCGTTTTCTGCAAAACTTACTGGCCAAAGACACCCAGGGATAATTTTGGAATTTTACACTTAGCTAGCTATATTTAAATGGTTTTATCGAGGTGTAAAATGGAGACGGCGAAAAAACCAAACATCATAAAGAAACTTAACGATGAAGTTCTTGAGGAAATGGTAGACAGGCTTGTAAAAGAGCTTGACCCCCTCAAAATTATCCTATTTGGATCGTATTCTTACGGTGAACCAACAAAAGACAGCGATGTCGATATACTCATAATAAAAGAATCAGAGCTTCCTCGCTACAAGCGATCCGTACCTGCTTATAAAGCCCTATCAGGTCTAATAATTCCAAAGGATGTTCTGATTTATACCCCGGAGGAGGTAGAGGAATGGAGCGAGGTACCTCAGGCTTTTATTTCCAGGGTTATGGATAGAGGTACAGTTATTTATGAAAAAGAGTAAATTATTCTTTCATAACCCCGTATGCTATAGAAGTTCGCTACCCTGAATTCGAGGAACCACTTCTGAAAGATGCCAAAGAAACAGTTGAAATTGCTTCAAATATCAAAGATTTTATCATTAGTCAATTACCCCGCACCAAGCTACGTGGCTTTCTCGGCAAGTTTTGGTAAACTTCCCGAGAATTTTTAAGCTCTTGGATTCAATTTCTAGAGTGCCTTAAACAGTGTTACTTGAACGCGAGGTATGAGCTTATTCGGAGAGGGATTTTCACGCAACCATCATTATAGTATGAATGGAAAAACTAACCAAACCAGCGATCACAAGCACTGGGGCTGGATTGTAATAGCACCAGTCTAATCTTGCCAATATATTGATTCCGTACCGTTCTCTTTAGCGCGGTGTAGAAACGTCAATCAGTTCGTGGTTCCATAACCTTTAACAAAGTAACTTTAAGCGGCTGTAATTCAAGAGATAAAACCCCAGAATCGGGAATGGGTAAAACCTCCTTCTCGTCTCTGGAAACAACTACTAACCGTTTGTTCTCTAATTTCAATTCCTCCAAAGCATCAAAGCTATCCGGCAATAGAGGTATATTCACGCCAACAGAACTTTCTGCTATATTCGTAAGCACCAGACCAATTGAACCATCACTACTTTTCCAGGCGCTATATTGGATAGCAGGAACTTCTAAAGTCGTATCTATATTTTGATTTGGAAACTTGAGGGGAATTTTCGTAGTAGGCGACTCGATTGTAGGCGCTTTTATCATCTTTCCCGACACCAGATAGTTCTTACCCTCGTTTTGACGAATGTGGGTAATATTCTTCAACAACTCAAAAGCTTCTTCGTTTAAATCCGGACTTGGTAACGGATCCCTAAAGTTGTACGATGGAAGTTTGCCCCATTTCAGAATCCGACTTAATCCAAGCAGGTGATATCGTGTATTGAACCTCCTGCTCAATAACTTGTTGAATTGACCTAGTGGAATAATATTTTGGTGATATACGTAGGGGAACGCTGGCACTACTCTCGCATATCCCTTTCTTATTTCCTTTCCTCCTTCCGGACCAACGTCCGCCCATGATTCCCTCAAATGATATGCATCAACGTAAGGAATAAACGGCTCCGCGATACCTTCGGAGGCTAGGGTCACCTGTTTGCTTAATTTTTTAACGCTTGATCTAATCGATTTTAAGGTGGTTATCCAATTTTGCGTATACCAATTACCCTTCCGCCCTAGGGGGTGATTGTGATCGCGATCGTAGCAGTACAGAGGTCTTTTTAACGGAAAGCCGTCAAGCTGGATCTGATTGACTCCGTGTTTTGCCAATTTGACCGAGTAATCTTTTAGTTTATCCTGCCAGTACTCGGTGGAGATATCCATTCTGGCCGTGTTGCCGTGAGTGATTGGATTACCCCGTATGTCTTTCCCTGAAGCATCCTGTGATTCTGGATTGGCCCAGGGTGGAACTTCCATTGACATACCACTTGCTCGGATAAATACCCTTACCTGTGAACCGGCTGATTTTACCTTGTTTACTCCTTCTTCAAAGACCTGCCACCCGTTATAGGGAGGGAAATAATCGCCATAACCTTCAAATGTGCCATGTTTTTCCCATCCCCATAGTTCGCCGAGCATAGGTTTACCGAGGTGTTCGGAATGGTTTATCGTCACATCTGCAAATTCGTCGTAACTGTGGTGTATATTTTGTTCATCCGTGTGACACATAAATTGGTTACTTGCAGATGTATTCCTCAACCATTCCGGAGATTTCTTCGTAACCTTTTTTTCAGCCCACCACTGGTTCAGGGCCCATTTTTTGTAGATATCCGCGGCTTCCTGCCAGCCACCTTCATAAACTCCAAATCTTATATCGTAAGGTACTTCAAATTTCGCTCCTTCTAAACTGATGGGATGGTTGAGCAAGTTCCAGGCAATGAACTTATCCCAATGCGAGAACTCAAAAGTTTTGTGATGCCCCTTATCATCTCTGACGGACAGGTAAAAACCTCCCCTTTGCTTATCATAGAGACTGACGAATTGCATACTGGCGTTAGCGGAGGGATAAGTACCTCTAACAGATCCATCTGACATTTTGTTGTTCCACATGTTGTTATAAAGACGACCATCCATTCCGGGATGGAAGTAGTAATCATTTTTTGAGCTGGACCCCAATTTTGTAATTCCCGGGACCTCGGGGAAAGTCAACTTCGTGACGACAGCGTTCCCGTAGTTTTCTCCTTTAATACTCCATTCGCTAAAAGAATTATCCGAATGGACAGTAATTGTAGCATGGACTTTTGCGGAATATGATCCACCATCTCTTAGTCGGAGACCATCCCACACGAGATGCAGCACTTTACCGGTTTCGATCTCCTCACTCCAGAAATCGAAGTCCTTTGCATGGTCGCTATTGGAGGATATTTCTTCGTTATCGGGTGTAACCAGGACTATATTCCACGTTACTGGCCAGGATTCTTCCTTGTTTTTTATTAACTCCGTTTGAGTATCCTTCTTTACGAAAGACCAGATTGTTCCCTCGTCTTTTTTAAAAGATATTTCAAAAAAACTATTTCCGATTGAGACTAAATCGGAGGTTTGTCTGACATAAACCTTTTCCGCTAACTCAGAAGATTTATCTCCAGGTTTGTTTTCTTCAAGCCACCTTTCTTTTACACACTCTCTGCCCACCCTGGATAAAGGAAATTCCGCTTTAGACATGTCAATTTGATCGTAACAACTGGATTTGATCGCACTGAGAGGAACTTTTACTTCGTCATTCGCAATAACGCAACCGCCAAAAGTAAGTAAAAGTATGGTTAAAATTACCGCTATTTTTCTCAAACTATCGCCCCCTTTGGACACTCGGATTATAGAATAAATGGAAAAACTAACCAAACAAGCCTCTATTTCTAAGCTAGGAAAACACGAAAATAACAGCCTGTTAGCAATTTGAGTCCAAATCCCAAAAAATTAGCCTAAGACCACCGGTAAAATTACAGGGGTTAAAACTCGGGTTCAAGTAAACTCCCTAAACAGCTTTAAAGTCTTAATTCCCCGGATAACACTTTGAAGGTATAAATCGAGGGAATTATACATTATTACCTCTT
>JAGXLB010000223.1 GCA_018334915.1 Candidatus Bipolaricaulota bacterium | reverse complement strand
GGGCAAGTAGCTCAACTTTTAAAAGATTGCCAAAATCACTCGAAAAATATCCATCAGAATATGCATATCTATTCTCCCAACTAGATAAGTTCCAAAGTGAACCTTCTGAAAATTTTGCTGATTATTATTTGATACCTCATATTGTACGACGGGTTGTAGAGGGTTACGTAGGAATGAGAGTCCCAAATATCTCTTCTTTAAAGAAAAAGGTTGATTATTTGATAGAGGAAAGTTCTCAAAAAACACAAGTCTACAAATACATAAATGAATATTCTCATCAAAATCAACCTCAAAGAAATAAGCGTCACCCTGACTTATCTGAGACAAAAAAAATTGTCGAGGTGGTAGTAAATTCCCTCAAAGAGAAAGATCAAGAACATTGCGAAGCACTTTTACATCTTTAAAAGAGTAATTTCATTAATTGTATAGGAAATCGTTATGAAAAAGAAAAGAAACTGAAACTGAACACAATAAATTAAGAAAGTTTTAATAATGGATAGATTAAGATGAGCAATATACATTCCGATTACACTGAAATGGCTCTGGTAGAGGAACCAACGATCGATTACTTCGAGCAACTCGGTTGGGAAACTGTTAATGCCGAGCACGAAACCCTAGAACCGGGAAGTACCCTCTGTAGAGATCGCCAGGACGAAGTAGTACTAATGGATCGCCTCCGCTCCAAACTGGAGACCTTCAATCCTGATGTTCCACCTGAGGCCATCAACCACGCCTTGGAAGGACTCCAGAGAAGCCGTAGGGCTCTAGACCCGGTGGAAGCAAACCGTGAAGTTTACGATATGCTTACCGAGGAGGTTTCGGTTTCGTATCGGGGAGAGGACGGCGAGGAAGTTACAGAAGACGTTCAGGTGATTGATTGGAAGGAGCCAAGCAATAACGACTTCCTGCTGGTTTCTCAAATGACGATTGACGGGCGGATGTACACAAAGCGGCCCGATCTAATAGGATTTGTCAATGGTCTTCCCCTATTGCTGGTTGAATTAAAGCGACCGGGGGTGCCGGTAAAAGAGGGATTCGACGGAAATATAAGTGATTATAAAGACACCATTCCTCAGCTTTTCTGGTACAACATGGCAATTATGGTTTCAAACGGGTCCCAGACACGGGTTGGCAGCATGTCGGCGGATTGGGAACATTTCGGACAGTGGAAAAAGCGTAAAGAGAGCGATGAGCGAGAAATTTCGCTGGAACGAGCACTAAGGGCAACCTGCAGGAAAGATCGCTTCCTGGACATGGTTGAGAGCTTCATTCTCTATACGACCGCCTGGGGGAGCCTGGAAAAAATACTGGCGAAAAATCACCAGTTTGTGGGGGTAAATGAAGCCTACAATGCGTTGAATTCTTTACAGGAAAGCGACCAGAAACTGGGCGTTTTCTGGCACACCCAGGGTAGCGGTAAAAGCTATTCTATGGCTTTCTTTGCCGAAAAAGTCTTCCGGAAAATGGAGGGCAATTGGACCTTCCTAATAGTTACGGATCGATTGGATCTGGACGATCAAATTTACGAAAACTTTGCAGATGCCGACGTCGTTAACGCACCGGAGAATAGTGTCAGGGCCGATGATGGCGAAGAACTGAGAGAGATGCTCCGTGCGGACAAAAGGTACGTCTTCACGCTTATACAGAAATTTCAGACTGAGAAAGACGAGAAAGAATATCCCGTTTTATCCGATAGAGACGATATTATCGTAATAACGGACGAAGCCCACCGAACCCAATACGGCAAGCTTGCCATGAATATGAGAAAAGCCCTTCCAAATGCTTACTATATGGCATTTACAGGGACCCCATTAATGGAGGAGGAAAAAACAAAAGATGAATTTGGTGATTACGTTAGCGTCTACGATTTTGCCGCCTCCGAGGAGGACGGAGCAACCGTCCCTCTATACTATGAGAATCGCATTCCAGAAATTAATATGGACAAAGAACTACTTGAAGAAGGACTAGATAAGATAGTAGAAGAATATAATCTGACTGAAGATGAAGAGGATAGATTATCGCGGGAATATTCAAGGCAGGCAAAGTTCCTTAAACGGGATGATCGACTGGAAACAATAGCTGAGGATATAGTCAAACACTTTCCAAACAGAGGATTTAAGGGAAAAGGCATGGTCGTATCCGTAGATCGATATACGGCAGTCAGGATGTACGATAAAGTTCACAAACAGTGGGAAAGGCGGATTAAGGAAATTAAGAAGCAGCTTCGTTTTGCGTCAGGCGAAGAAAGTGAAGAATTGGAAGAGGAATTAGAATACATGGAAAAGACGGATATGGCCGTAGTCATATCGAAATCGCAAAACGAAATAAAGGATTTCCGCGATCGAGGGCTGGAGATTGAGCCACACCGGGAGCGGATGGAAAACGAGGACCTGAAGACAAAGTTCAAGGACGACGAGGACCAATTTAGGCTTGTTTTTCTCTGTGCCAAGTGGATGACGGGTTTTGACTGTCCTTCCTGTTCGACCCTTTATCTGGACAAGCCGATGAAGAACCACACACTTATGCAGGCAATAGCCAGGACCAACCGGCGTTATGAGGGAAAGGAACATGGTTTAATTGTAGATTATATAGGATTGTTGAGGAGCCTGAAGAAAGCTTTATCAATCTACGCAAAAGGCGAACGCTCGAAAGGTACAGCTGCCGAGGATGAAATGCCCGTGCGGGATAAAGAAGAGATTCTGAATAAGCTGGACAAGGAGGTTGAGGATATCAAATCTTTCTGCCTGGATAAAGGGATCAACCTGGACGAAATAATACATCAGGGAGAATACGAGATTATATCTCAGATAGATGATGCCAGAGAGAAGCTGGTCAGCGACCCCGATATAAAGGAAGACTTTTTAACTAAAGCCAAGAAAGTTAGAAAATTATTTAGAGCCATGCTGCCCGATCCCGCTGTGGATAAGCACGCTCCGACCTGTAAGCTGGTAGAGCGTATAGAGGATCATATTGAAAGCCTGAGCGAACCGCCCGATATCAGCCACGTCGAACAGGACGTGGAGAGCTTGCTCGATGAAGTGATCGACGTTGAACCGTTAAAGCTAAAGCACACTAAAACACCTTACGGAGAAGACGAATTATTCGACCTGAGCAAGATTGACTTTGAAAAGCTAAAAGACAGATTCGATAGAGAAAAACACAAACATACGAAAGCGGAGAGGTTGCGGGCTATTCTCGAGAAAAAAGTCCAGATAATGGTTAGGAAGAATAAACATCGGGAAGATCTGTTGGAAAGGTTTGAGGAAATAATCGAAGAATACAACGCCGGTTCGAAGAATGCAGAAAAGTATTATGAAGAATTGATTGAACTTGCCAGGAGGCTTGACGAAGAGGATGAACGTAAGGCCCGAGAGGGACTGTCAGACGAAGAACTGGCCGTATTCGATATTTTGACAAAACCGGAACCAGCGCTTACCCCGGATGAGGAGGAGAAAGTTAAGAAGGTCGCGAAAAGTTTACTCGAGAAGCTGAAACAGGAAGAATTTGTTCTGGATTGGAAGAAGAGAGAATCGACGAAAAGCTCAGTTCATGTAACGATTCAAGAAGAGTTACTGGATCTTCCCAGGGACCTTTATCCTAAACCTCTATTCAAGAACAAGGTGGAGAAAGTATATCATCACGTTTTCGAAAGTTACAATGGCGAAGGGGACAATATTTATACTCGGGCAGCGTAGGAGTTACTTTCCTTCCGGATCTTTCGCAAAAATCTTACTTAGATTAGCTATTATTTCTTACCTTTGAGTTCGACAGGTACCCTGAAAAAGCACGTAATAGCTTTTCTTAGAAAATTGATTTCTGAATTGATTTTGTTGTTAAAAGCGAGGCTACATGAGAGACCTGAAAATTGGAGACGAAACCATACCGTATGAAGTAACCGTGAGCAATAAAGCAAAGCGGGCCAGGATAGATATAAAAATGACCGGCGTTAAAGTCGTGGTGCCTAAAGGCTCGGACCTGGACCCGGAAAAGTTTATGGAGGAAAAACGGGAATGGGTACT
>JAGXLB010000049.1 GCA_018334915.1 Candidatus Bipolaricaulota bacterium | reverse complement strand
CCGTCGCCTGGAGGTCCGTTCCGTCCGCACTGAACCCGTGATTCCGAACAGCCTGCATTATTTCCGTTACCAGATCTTCGGCTTCGTCTCCCGTCCTATCAGGAGATAGCACGATGAACTCGTCCCCGCCAAAACGGGCAAGAGTGTCGGAATTGGAAAGTGCATCCTCCAGTAGTTCGGCCATGGCAGTGAGTAAATTATCGGCCGCTCTGAACCCGAAGCTGTTGTTAACTTCTTTAAACCTGTCAATATCTAGCAAGAATACTGCCCCCGGTTTTGGTGTGCCGCTCTGGTCCAGATGCTTGTCCAGTACTTTCCGGAACTTGAAATGATTGGGTAGCCCGGTCAACCGGTCGAAATTTTGGTGGCGGGCCAGTTCTTCTTCTAACTGCTTCTTAGCAGATTCGTCTTTTAACGAAATTATTGCACCGATCATTTCGCCTGCTTCGTTGTGAAGTGGATTGGTCGTGCAATTGACAGGAATTTGGCGACCGTTATTTTTCCACAGCATATTTTCCCTGATATTATTTTGTTTGCTGTCGATAGATTGACCCAGCGACGTACCATCCCAGAGAGCCTCTTTGCAATTGACCGGGTATTCGAAGTTGGAATGAAGATAGTCCCCCAGTAGATTGTCACCATCTTCACTGATATTACCCTCAGCGGTTTCGTTGGCGAATACAATTTTTCCATCTTTATCTACAACTAAAATATTATGGCCTGTTTTATTTAATAAGGTAGATGGGTTAATATTGGCAGCTTCAAATATTTCCTCCAACTTGGACCTCCTTATTCTCGGTAGTTCCAAATTTCAGCAATTGAAATTCAGAAATTTTATTAGATGAATGAACTATTTAAGTATAAGTGTTTAATACTGCTCAAAAGTGATTTATGTCCCGAGAACCATAGAAAATAGTTCTAATTTTTTTAGGATATATTTTATTTAATCCGGATAGAAGATCATTCTTCGAGTCTAAACTCTAGAAAAATTGCGATGTGCGCTTAAGCAAAAATTGAAGGTCGATAAATAACTTTATGGCACAAATTTGGGAATTAATAGAAGTCGCAATTATTATTTGAGGGAAAAATATGTTGATCAGGGTTCAGCAGCTTCTGATTCCTCCATTTCAAATTTATAACCGGATCCGTAAACGGTATGAACAAACCTAGTTTTGCTGCCGTCCTGCTCAATTTTGTTTCTCAAACTGTTAATATGGACGTCGATTGTCCGTTTACTCTCAGAATATTCTAAACGATTTTTGCGGACTACTCTTAGCAACTGATCCCTGCTAAACACCCTGCCCGGTTGCTGCATCATCGTCTTTAGGATCTCAAATTCCATTGGCGTTAAATAAATTAATTTTCCGTTCAGTAAGACCTCATGCCTTTCGAAATTCATTACCAGGTGACCGTAAACTATTTCTTGGGGATCTATCACTTTTTTACCCCTTCTCAGCACAGCATCCACCCGTGCCATCAATTCTTTTGGTTTAACGGGTTTTGTGATGTAATCGTCTGCTCCCAGTTTAAGTCCTTTAATTCCCTGGCCTTTCTCCTTTTCCTCTTTCGTGATAAGAATTATTATTGGCCCATTCGATTCCCAGCGTATTTTCCTTGTAGAAAGTGTCATACCGTCTATTTTGGGAAGATTTAAACTAAGAATGATTAAGTCTATCGCCCGACTTCTGAAGAGTCTGAATGCTTCCTCTCCATCGTGGGCTACGACGGGAATATTACCGTGCTTCTTTAGATGAGAAGATATGATCTCTACTGTCTTATCATCCCTTTCAGCTACTAAAACTCTAGTTTTCAATACTTTCCTCGATACACTTTACCTATAATTATACTTCCATGAAACCGGATCAACCACTATTTGAAAGGATATTTGCTTTTTTCAGACTCGAAACTGTGGTAATTATTCTCATTTCTTTCACCATTTTAGGTCTTTCTTAGATTTGATCAGGGCGAACTGAAACGTCGCATCTCTCCAGCAGGTCGAGCACACTTTTAGGCGGGCGTGGGAGCCTGAGCTGCTTGTGTTTTTGAAGATGTTGCTGAATGGTTGCCTACCCTGCTTTAGTACTAGACTAACCGGACCTGCACGGGGACAGGGCCTGCTGAACAAATCTTATTGGTTTCTACAAAGCTAGCAGAGAGGGTCCCCGTGCCCTCGTTAGTACAGGACCAACCGCTCGGGCGTGGGAGCCCGAGCTGCTAGTATTGGAATAATTCAAGAGACTGTTGATGATAGAAAAGATCTTAGGTCAAAGGAGAAAGATGTGAGTATTATTTGAAAAGTGTATTTTGGGAGGAAGTAAAAATTTGGGGTTTGAAACAATATTTTGGGTTGTAACTCCTGGCGAAGGGATTCACCAGGAGTTACGGCATCTTTCAAAAACCATAAGGAGGCAATGGTTTTTGTTTCTTGATCAACTTAATTATACAGGCGAACTTTTAAGAAAATATTAAGAGGTACTGATACTAGTATAAGATAATCCAGATATGGAGTCAGTCAGGATAAATCCGGCGGAATCCCTGATTTATCGTAATTCGGCAAAGTAAAGGTAAATGTCGTTCCCTCACCCTTTGCACTATTTACGGAAATCTCACCGCCGTGAGCCTCGACGATCTTCTTCGCGATGGTCAAGCCAAGGCCGGTACCACCGGTATTTCGGGCTCGCGACTTATCGACGCGATAGAAGCGCTCGAATATGTAGGGTAGGTCTTCCTCTGGTATACCCTCTCCGTTATCCGAAACTCTTACTTTGTAATAATCCCCCGCTGGCTCGACACTGATCTCAATTTCTCCTCCCTCAGAGGTATGAGTAATTGCGTTTTTGAGTAGATTTCTCAGTACCTGGGTCACCCGGTTAGAATCGGCCAGCGCCTCAGGCGATTCCGGAGGAAAATCCGTTTTGAGAGAAATTCCTTGCTTTTCCAGCCGGGGGTGGAACGATTCGACCAGATGATCTACCACTTGCTTCAGAGAAACAAGCTGCAGGTCGAGCTGGATTCGACCAGCCTCGGCCTGGGCAAGGTCCTGCAGGTCGTCGATCAGATTGTGGAGCAGTAAAGATTCCTCGTGCAGCGAGGCAAGAATTTCCCTGTCCGGCTCCATTACGCCGTTTTTAAGGCTTTCCAGATAGCCTTCCAGGTTTGCGGTCGGGTTGCGTAGCTCGTGTGCCACGTCAGATACCATATTCTGTCTTAATTTCTTGTTTTCGCGCAATTCGTCTACCATAGTGTTAAAAGCTTCTGCGAGCTCCCCAACTTCGTCCTCCACCCCGACCTCTACGTGCTGGTTCATTCTGCTTTCCGGTAGCCTTCTGACCGCTTCTGTCAGCTTGCGCAGCGGGCCTACTATCGTCTTCGAGAAGAAAAGAACCATCAGGAGCCCAAAAATTCCGGCTACTATTGCGGCAAGGATTACCGATCTGTTGACGGATCCGAGGAATGTCTGGGCTATCGTCGACTTACCTTTGCTCATTAAGTATAGCTTACCTATTGGTTCGTTATCGGCGGTGACCGTTCCCACGAGCCAGGAGCTTTTGGTGCCCCTGACGTCCTCGAAGAGGTCTCCGTTGTGTTGACCCACGACTTCGCCCTGGAGACCGGTCAGGACAATGCGGTTGTTTGAATCTTCGCCGATCTCTGTTATCAGCGATTGAACCCCTTCCCAGCTGTTGTCGTTGTTGCTGTAATAGCTGGAAAGCATCGAGAGCTGCCTGTTGTACTCGCGCAGCTGATCCCGGGTTAAGAACTGGTTGAACTGCGTTCTGGTGGTGAAGGTGGCGACGTAAGCCACTGTTCCGATTGCCAGTGATATCAGAAGCGAAAAGGCAATTATCAGCTTCAGGTTCAAGCTGATTCTGGACCGGAATAATCTGGCTGGATTAAATTTCTTTAAGTTCAAATTTATATCCCGCCCCGTAAACAGTATGGATGAATTTTGGATCGGCAGGATCCGGTTCTATTTTCTTCCGCAGTTTGGTTATATGGACGTCGATGGTCCGCTCGGAACCGGAGAAGTTTTCGTCCTGGATCAGTTTCAGCAACTGCGACCTGTTGAAGATCCTTCCCGGTTGTAGCGCCAGTTCCTTGATAATTATGTACTCGGCGTTTGTCAGTTCGATCGTCTCGTTGTCCAGGAGCACTTCGTGTCTTTTAAAGCTAACAGTAAGGGGTCCGTGGGTCACTTCATCCGGTGTTTCTCTTTCCTGGACCCGCCTCAGGACGGCGTTTACTCTTGCCATTAGTTCTTCCGGGCTAAAAGGCTTTGTCACGTAGTCGTCCGCTCCCAGGTTTAACCCCTCGACTCGGTCGTCCTTTTCCGTTTTGGCGGTGAGCATTATTATGGGAACTTCCGATTCCCTCCTTACCCGACGGCAGAAAGTTGGTCCGTTCAGGCCGGGAAGCATCCAGTCCAGTATGACAAGATCAATTTCCCTTTTCCGGAATAATTGAAAAGCTTCTTCGCCGTCATAAGCTTTTATCGGATCGAATCCCTGTTGCTCGAGGTGAAGTGATACCAGGTTGACCAGTTTCTCGTCGTCGTCTACCACCAGTATGTTTTTGGACATTTTGTTCACGCGCCCTATTGTTGCTCTTTCCTGGGCTTATTGGTTAATTGTAACGAAAATTCGGCGGGTTTGTCACGTTCGGGGATATTGGCTATAGTCATATGGTTTGATTTTGGTGGAAGTATAAAGACATACTCTAGAAGTCAATTACACGGCGGTTCATGTAGGTAGGGGAGGTCTTCAGACCTCCAGTTTTTGGCCACAGCAAACGTGGAAGTCTAAAGACTTCCTCTACAAAATAACAACTTATGGACAGCGTTTTCGGCTTTTGTAGCGGAACTCTTTAGAGTTTCATACGAGTGGATGTTTAAAACCACTGCTAAAAACGAAATCGCTAAGGCTTTTTAGACCTTAGCGATTTTTGGCAAAACAATTATCATAGAAGGAGGAACTCCTGATGGTGGGGGACCATCAGGAGTTCAAACATCTTAAAAACCATAAGGAGGTTTTTAGTTTCTTAATCCCAAATTTATTATACTTACGCAGTATTAAGGAAATATTAATTGGTGGCGAGATAGAGCTAAAACCGGTGGTACTTCACAAAATTGGTATAATTACTGGGTAAACTCGGGAAGTTATTCTTTTTCCCTGAAAGCAACCTGGCGTTTCACGACTTTTCCTTCCCCAAATTTCAAAACTGCTTCCGCTCTTAAATCTCCTTCCGGCAGTTCCTGGTCGGGGCCGGGGATCTTTAAGATTCTTTCCGATTCGGGAAGTACCACGAACTTATCGAGCTTAAAGCTTGCGATCTTCTTTTGTGTTGAATCGAAGATGGAAAGACTACCTTCAGGTCTAAGCGGTACATTGCCAGTGTTTTTAAAAGCAAGTTTGAATTGATTTGAGACATCTTCTTTCTTTATTACATTCAGGTCTTTGATCTCTCCTGCAGGGACTGCGGACGATGCCTCCAGTGCCCATAGTTTAATAGAGAAGCCGTAACGAGCAAGTTCGTTTAAGGGTAGTTCTTCTTCTCCACGTACATCGGATTTTACCATAATTCTTTCCTGTCCGTAGGGAACGGCGAGCAAAGCGCCCCAGAGGGAACCGTTTACTTCTTTCGGCATAGTTATTTCGTATTTGAATTTTTTTGACTCTTTCGGCTTTAATACTGCTTCTTTTGGGGTAAGTTTTATATACGGGATAAGCGACCTTTCTGAGCTGTTAGGTTCAAGAAGGATATTTTCTCCGTTTTCTGACCTTTTCCAGTCACAGAATTTAATGACGAGCTTTGCTTCTTCGCTGTGAAAATTAGTGAAAGTGAGTGAACCAGTCAGGGTTTTGCCGGCGGGTATAGTTACCCATATTCCCAGTGTAGAAACACCAATTGCTCCACTGCTCTGGAGAAAAGTCAAAAAGATGATGAGTAATGTGACGCTGACAGTAATTATCTTCCTTTTCATGTTTTATTCCTGTTGATTTGGATTGAATATTTAATAATTTGATTGCCACAAGATCAATTTTTACTAAAACTATAATATCCACTTAGTGGAAAAAACGCAAAGTTAGGGAGAGATATTTAATAGAGTTTGCAACTTATTTTGAGATAAAAAGATTTTATAGGCCATTATTTTCGAACCTTTCAGGCAGCTAATTGGCCCGCTTTTTCTACAACCAATATTTCCCAGCCCGGCTTTTGAAAAAGTTTAGCCCGGCTTTTATATTCATTTTTGTTTGTTCTTTTCTCCAGGGGTTTCCACTCATGTTCCTGCCTTAAAAATTCTACCGCGTAGGAAATGTTTTTCCCTTCAACTATAATTAATATCCCCAGTCTATCTTGAGAAGTTAGGGATAAACTGTAAGATTTTTCCTCGCTCTCAAAGGAGCACTCAAGCTTGAGATCCTCTTTAGAGCTTGAATAAGATAGGTGAAGGTTGCCCTCTATTAATTTAATTGTCCCTGTGAAATTAGCGGAAGACGTTCCCGTCGGCTTTGAAATGCCGGTTATTTTTGCTGAGGTTAATAGAATACTCACCAAAAAAAGTAAAGTTACTAGTAGAAAAAAATTGGTCCTTTTTGAAACAGCTTGGTTTTTTTTTAGCACCACTTTAGCTCACCTCGAGTTTTTATTTAGAAAATAACTCCGTTATGAACTGTTAAACCGATTGTGACAAATAATATTATAAGGTTTACAGCTGTAAATAATTGAATATCAGTAACCTCTATATTTGAAGAAATATCCGGTTGTCAGTGATTAATGTGATGACTTGTGTTTAAATATATTACTTTATATCTTGAGAATTTTGCGAAATTTTCTTTGTATTAATACAATATTATACCTTCAAAACTCAAGAAGTGGTAGAAATATCGAAGTTTTTTACTAAAAGTTCTCTGTTTGTAGAATATTTGCATGATTTACCGGTTACTACGGGCATTATTACTTCATTTTTTTCTTGCATCGTACTTGTGGTCTATTGTATGATTGATGTTACAGTAAGGTTGTTTTTGTAGCTATTCAGTAATATTAAAGGAAAAGCTAAAAATTTTATATACAAAAAGGGGCAAAAGCATTGAAAAGGATTGCTAATATTACATTTCTATTACTCTTATCCTTTAGTTTCCTTGCTTTTGGGTCCTTTAGCGGTAATTGGAAATCAACCCTTTCTCTCAGTCCTCAGCTAGACCCTCAAACTGCCTCTATATCGGCGTTCTCTTCTCAGTTATATTTTAATTACGCCGCGGATGGAATTAGTGTATCCAGCACTTCGACTTTCGATTTGAATACTTTTAGCCGCCAGTCTTTCGGGCTCGGTCTTGAACCGGGACTGTTAGACCTCAATTCAACAATATCTTTTTATGCTCCCGAGAGTCGACTCGATTACTGGAAAATTACTGGAGATACGGTTATAGCGGGTTTGGGTATAACAAACGTATTTCTCGTTGAATATATGGATGAGGTTTCCGGCTACGGCGCTGGTAACAAGCTGGTGTTGTCAGGCGATCTTTCGGATGGCGTGACGGCAGAAATAACGAGTTATTTTGGACTTGAGGAAGACCTGGTAGAACAGGAAGGCTGGCAGGAAGGAAGTGGTTACGACATAGCAGTATTTGGGCCCAACGGTGAGAAAGTTTCAATGCTGGAATACGAAACCACCGAGGTAGAAATAGTTGGCCAGCAACTAGACTGCTGCAAATTTGATTTGCTTTCTCAATTTAGTGCTGACGATGGCTTTAACTACGCCCTATTTAATTTTCTTATAAAAAACGATAACTTTCCGCTCTCATTTGATACTGGAATAACTTTTACGTCTGAGAAAAAACACGTGAGCTTGACCCCACAGCTTAACATTGGTTGGAGCTGCTTTTCCTTATATACTGGTTTCATCCCACCAACAGTTGACACTTCAACGAGCAAATTAAAAGGGTTTAAGGTTAAAGGGTTTGGTATCAATAGTATAAAGATAGGCAATGTAAAAATCAGCAGTCTGACGGCCTTGGGGGACGGAGTGCTGTGGAAGAATAAAGCAGCCGGGTCGGATATTTATCTTCGCGCCGAGGATTACGTATTGGAGCCTGATCCAATCGAGGAAGTTTATTATAAAGAAGTTACTTACGGTTATGATAAGGTGGCATTCAACTCCGTTTTCTCCATTGAAGCGAGCCAGGGGATAGATCTCGGGATCGATTTTTATTCGGAAGGCGCTAAGGGAGGAAAGTTGTTCGATCTAGGACTAGTTACGGGAGAGGCGGAATATACATTTAGCAGACAGTTCTCGATTGGTTTCGGTACTTCTCTGTTTCCCGGTCAGGGCATTGATAGAATCGACCTTGTAATGGATTATTCTTTCTAAAGCGTTCTGTTGCCTCACAATTCAATTAACCCTATCAAAGCTTGGCATTATTGTCATTTGCTTTTCACTTTCCCTGTGGATTTTGAGAAAAACTAAAAGGGGTAAGTATTTCTGATAAACCTTTCAGTAGAGTTTAATACTTTAGTTTCTACCCTGTATGTTAATTACAGAAAGTTAAAAAGTTAAATTTAAAACTATCATAGGGCTTGGTATTTAAGGTGCCTGACAAAAGGAGGTATTAGAATGCTGTTTTTACGGTTGCTATCGATGTGCAGGATTTCTTAATGTCTCAGATGAAGGATTTTTAGCTGTTGAAGGGTATTACGGATTATATTTGATCAACCTGCTTGTAGTAATTGCACCTGTAATTTTTCTGCTTATATATTTTAGTTATCATCTAGGAAGAAGTATAACAGGACCTGTTTTTGGGCGCTTGCAGGGATTTATTTTTTGGGCATATTGAAGCTCCTTGAACCCGAAAAAATCTATTTCCCTATCTCAACTCCGGATATCAAGAATCAAGAGCAAAAAATTAGTGAACAATGCCCCCTCCTTTTTAGTGAATCCTTTGAAGATAGAACTCCAAATAGATTTTCTTCTTGAAGTTCTATCTTCTGGGAACCAAATTCTTTTTCCTGTTTATTCATCATGAGTTACTGAGTTGAGCATAAAGCTGAAAAATATGTTCGAAATAATCAACTGATTTAATTACTATTACCTTCTGCCTCAACCTCCATTTTCTGGCTCATTCCGTCGTTGAACTCACCGCTTATCGTAAGTGAACCTCCTCCAGACAGCGAGATGCCATTCATCTCAAGGTTTTTTTCGGCTTCCGCTTCCTGTGTAAACTGACCGTAACCGGTGACGTTTATATTTGGGTTATCGAAGCTTGGTATTGAGAATACGAATGAATCACCGTTTTGGTCGATATTACCGAAGTATCCGCTGTCGGGATGGTCTACATTGGCCTCACCGTCGCCTGCAATTTGCAGTTTTACGCTCGCAGATTTGTTCTCAGTATCTTCCGTGGAACGTACTTCATTAACCATGGACATTAAATAACCCCATCCATTACTGTAATTGTCCGCGGTTCCCTGTGCACTGAGTATTTTGCCGTCCTTTCTCTGTACAGTTACGTTACCGTCGCTGTCCTGAAAGAATGAAGCGTTCATGGCTGCTCCGCTTCCACCGCCGGAGAACATCTCCATGTATACTTCCTTACTTCCATCCACGTTAAAAGGGTTTTGCAGCTTTGCCACGAACTGTGCCGGACTATGGGACTGAGCGTTGATTTTTGCATCAAGTGTTTCCCCATTCGTCACGTAGTGTACTTCACCCTTATAAGCACCTTCTGCCTGGAAGCTAGCAGTTGATCCTTCGATTTTTGCTTCGAGATAAAGCTCTCCGGATAACACATCAAATTCCGTATCTACCGTACTCTCCTCGGCAAGCATCATAGTACCGGGAAGAGATATAAACACCGCCAGCAAGATAATCTGAGCTATCTTGATTTTGTTCTTCAACTTTACCACCTCGTTATATAAATTATTCATTTTAATATTAATCTTCCTGATAGTAAAACACGTTGCCGTATTCCGTTATTTCTATTGGAACGCTCCAGCTCTGGATCCGCCCAACGTCAATGTGCAGGGTATATTTTCCGGCTTTGAGGCTATCTTTATCGACCAGCCAGCCATTGCGGTTATCTCCGTTTAACTTATAATAGTAACCGCCGACCTGGTAGTTATAGGCAAGCTCATCGTAAAGGACCAAGTTTCTACCGGGACTAAGAATCGATATCATTGCTTCCATGTCTCTTATGCGCAACTCGTCATTGTCTGGATGGAAAAGTCTCACCAGGAGCTGCGAGTTTCTGATTAGACCTTTGTATTGAGGTCCCTTGGCGGAAACATAGAATACCATTGAAGGATGTAAAGCGTTAATACTGGTGCTGGCGTTAATAACCGAACCGGCAGCTCCAGCCGCTTTTTCCGGCTCTCCCCAGGTCTTACCGTTCATTCTACCTACAGCGTTATCCAGACCGAGTGAAGCTTTGTGCGTCCCGAATTCGTTTACAATTTCTTTGGCATCATTTAAGGAGTAAGGTAACTTTCTATTAATATCGTAAGCAAGGTTCCTTTTACGGGCTTTGTCTTCTATCTTAAGTCTGCCGGAACCTGCGCTTGCGAAAACGCTTATCTTAATCTCGTGTTCATCGTAGTTTTTAATATTTTTATTCGTCGCGACAACTGACTTGGTTAAATTTCCCTTTCCCGTGAAATTAACTTTCGTTGTTAAGCCATTCTTTGTTGTAATTTCATAGGTAATTTCACCATTAGCGTCCTTGCCCTGAATTTCTATCCCCCTGACAGTTGCAAGGGCGTTTAAATTTAGCCTGCCTTTGCTCTCTATCATGGAGTCGCTAATGTACTTATCACTACCAATTTTCGCAACTGCGAATCCCCCCTCACCGAAAACCTGTATCTGTACGGGGTTATAGGCGCCAAAAGTTGTATAGTCGAATTTGGCGCTCCCTTTTGAGAGATCGAAGATAAAATTACTTCCAAAAGCCGAAAATATAATTAAATTAGATATCAGAAAAACAGTTGCGAATACTGCTAATTTCTTTTTCATTGTTTTACCTCCCTTATTCGGGAAGTTTTCTTTGAGTTATTCACTGTGGAGAAAACGCCCATATTTATTCATGGTTTAATGAGGCGCGGACTCCTTAAATCGGGGCCCGCGCCGTAAGTTCCTTTTTATCCTCCTCCGCCGGAGAAAGTCCAGCTGGTCCAGTCATCAACTCCACCCTCGTAGGCTGCTCTTACCAGTATTTTGGAGTATTTGTAGGTTGCATCGGCCGGACCCGATCCGGTTTCCAGTTCTTCGTTTCCAAGGGACCCATTATCGTCCCAGATCTTTGCGGTAACCCAATCGTCACCGCTGCCGTAAACCGTCAACATACCGTCATTTAATCCTTCGAAGATCGCATGAGTTTCTGCAGGTGGTTGGGGACCCGGGCCGGAAGTTCCACATGCGGCCGGACCGCAAATTGTTCCTTCTTCGCCACCTTTGCCTGCCTTTATAGCAACAGGAATATCGCCTAGAGTGTACTGGCCGGGAAGGCTAAAGTAGAAGTCGTCTGTCACGTTTTCGAGAATTCCTTCATCATACTTCACCCCGTGTATATAAATACCGTAATCATCCAGGCTCGGGTCATCATCTACTATGTCATGGTTTGTTTTTGTATAAGGCAACGAATTCTCCCCGTAGTTCTTAATATAAGAATCCCAGTTGCAGAGCTGATTAAGCCCAAAATCGGTATGACTGATTGCTGGGTCAGAAGTTGAGGTGATATCGTAATAAAAGGTAGAATAACCTGGCTCTAGAACCTCGTACCCAGAATTTCCCTGGTCAAAAGTTACAATATGTCCATTGTCAGGAGATATCCAGGTTAATAAATCTGGACTACAATTACCTGAATTACCGTTACAATTATCGTTACCGTCACCATTTCCGTAACCCAGGGTTCCAATGGTCGGTCCCGTAATTTGATCCATACTTGCTGCAGCCAGTGCCCCGTCTATTACGAGGAAGCGGGCGTATTTATTGCTTGTCCCCACCGCGCCCGCGTCCGCTACCGGCAGGTAACCGAAATCTCCGTAATCCCTGTAAGCTACTGCATCGTAAGAAATCTCGGAGTTAGGACCGCCGGCTGATATTGCCAGTACCCCACTTTCACCGGATGCAATCATTGCATGGGCATCCATTAATCCGCCCTGATAGTTCAGTCCTGCAGCTTTATCGCCCCGTGCTGAGGTCGACATCGAAAGCGAGTAATTATCCTCTCCTTTTTCCCAGGGTCCCATTTCCCAGGACTCCGAAAGAGCTGATTTTGTGCCGGAAGAGATATTGGTGTAGGTGTAGGTTTCCCCTTCCTCACTGCCCCAGACTCCTCCGAGTGGCTCTTCTCCTTCCTGTGGTATACCGCTTTGCCCTTTAAGGCTTACCGACCATTTATCGTTGCCGAAATTCCTGTTGAACTCAAGATCCATTCCTCCAGCGTGTTCACCAATTTCAATTTTCCAGCTGGAATCAAAGAACTCGTCTCCGAACGTTCCAAGGGCAAGGTAGCCAAATCCAAACGATAGAATTGACGCAATTGTCAGAATAGCTATCGCCCTATTCCAGTGGTTTTTTCGCATGACTTAGCCTCCTATTTTTTTATTTGATACCGTTTTCACGGGGATAAATGGGGGAGGTCCACCATTACAAGTTGATATTGCTATAATGAACCCGCCCCCAATTAATGTCATGTTTAGCCGCCTCCGCCGGAGAAGGTCCAGTTGGTCTCGTCGTCGGGTCCGCCCTCGTACGCAGCTCTTACCAGGTATTTTGAGTAAGTGTAAGTTGCATCAAATTCCGGGTCGGGTTCCAACCAGACGAAGTTACCGACTCCGCCTCCAGGCTCTACTCCGTTTGTATTAGTTTTTAACCCTTCTGACAGATAAATTATCGGAGAATTCCATATGCCTGCTCCGAGCCACTGATCTCCGCTTCCGGTTACGGTTAAAGTACCGTCTCCCAGTCCCGTGAACTCAGCGATACTGGTTCCAACAACAGGTCCAAATTCAAAAGAAGAAGGTAGAATATAGTTGGGTAAGGAACCCTTATTCGCTATTCCGTTGACTTCGCTGGGGAAAATTATTATGTCCGAAAACGGATGATTCATGAAAGTAGCCCCAGCCAGAACATCCCAGGAGTGGAAACTGGCGTATTGGTCGCTGGTTCCATGAGCAGCTACATCCGCAACGGGTAAATAGCCCATGTCTCCGAAATCTTCGTAGGCAGTCAGGTCAAAGGAAATATTTGAATTTGGTCCGCCTGCCGCTATTTCGACACCGTCTACCGGAGCTCCATTTCCGACTTGATCGAATGTTGCGGCAACTATCGGTCTTTCTCCTACCAAGCCTGCAAACCCCCCGATTCCTTCGTGATTGTCGTTGTTGTTAAATGGTTGTATTCCGTTGCGGTAGAACATGGGAAAAACACCGGAGCGGTAATATAAACTGCTAGATTTGTCACCGCTTGCCGAAGTCCCCATCTCGAGCAGGTAGTTATTGTTCCCGTTTTCCCAGGGTCCGATGGTCCAGGACTCGGAGAGGGAAGATTTGGCATTGGACCATACGTCAGTATAGAGAGTAGTATCATCCACGTCGCTGCCCCAGTATCCTTCCAGCCCACCCATTTCACCTGGCTGGGGGAGCTGGCTACTGCCCATCAAGTTCACTGACCACTGGTTATTGCCAAAATTCCTGTCAAACCCAAGGTTCATGTTTCCTACGTGGTCGTTTATCGTGAGGTGCCAGCCGGAGTCGAAGAAGTCTTCTCCAACTTCTCCTAAACCAAAAACAGTCAGAGAAGTGACCAGCACTGCTGCAAGTATTAACGTAAAGCTGTACTTTTTCATTTATTAAACCTCCTTAGGGTCTTCCTTATCCGATTGATTTCCTAATGCTAGTGATTAAAAGAAGGGCAGGTCCCCCTGACCTGCCCTTCTGAGGTTTTCCTTATTAACTGCCTCCGCCTTCGAATGTCCAGTTGGTTTCGTCTTCGGGTCCACCTTCGTACGCAGCCCTTACCAGGAATTTGGAGTAGGTGTAGCTGGCGTCGAAGTCTCCAACGGGAGCAACATCAATGTTAGTTTCGCCGAGCATGTTTTGGCTCGCATCCTTGATCCAAGCGAACAGAGATTCGTCCCCGCTACCAGTAACGGTCAACATACCGTCACCCAGCGCGTTAAACTCGTTACGTATGTCTCCTGCCGGGTCAACTTCATTTACAATAACATTGCCCGCGTCAAATGTAGCTCCTGCGAGTACATTGCCATCCGAGTCAGTACTCGGAAGCAGAAATTCGGCGTATTTGTCACTGGTTCCGTAGGCAGCACTGTCCGCTACGGGCAGGTAGCCAAAGTCACCGAAGTCCTCGTAAGCTATGATTGAATAAGAAATCTTGGAATTGGGACCACCAGCAGCTATCAATCCGTCCTGTTCAATTCCACCTTCTTCATCGAATTGTTCCGGATGTTGTATGCCACCGAAGATGAGCTGTTCATTGCCGTTGCAAGGTCCGGGCCTGCATTCATTTAACAGTCCGGCTTCATACCTGAGGTGACTATATTTGTCACCGCTTGCCGAAGTACCCATCTCGAGCAGGTAGTTGTTGTTTCCGTGCTCCCAGGGTCCGATGGTCCAGGACTCGGAAAGGGAAGATTTGGCGCCGGACATGACGTCCGTGTACGTAAAAGTTTCGTCTAAGTAACTTCCCCATACACCTTGAAGCGCTTCCTCGCCTGCCTGAGGCAGCTGGCTTGTTCCCTGCAGATTTACTGACCATTGGTTATTGCCAAAGTTCTTGTCAAAGGTCAGGTCCATTCCACCTACATGTGCTCCGATGTCCAGGTGCCAGCCGGAGTCGAAAAAATCGTCTCCCGCCTGACCGAATCCGAATACTGCCAGAGAAGCGACCAGCACTCCTACCAGTATTAACGTAAAGCTGTACTTTTTCATTTGTAAAACCTCCTGATTAATCCTTTCGATTATTTCCTCGAAATAAGGAAGTAAGAGGGGCGGGACCCTTAAGCCCCGCCCCTTTTGGTTTACGATCGATTAGCCGCCTCCGCCTTCAAAAGTCCAGTTGGTTTCGTCTTCGGGTCCACCTTCGTACGCAGCCCTTACCAGGAATTTGGAGTAGGTGTAGCTGGCGTCAAAGTCAATTGAGGGCTCAACAACGAATCCGTTGCCAATAAAGCCCGTGGCGCTATTGATTACGGCTTCCAGATATTCGTCCCCGCTTCCGGTAACGGTCAACATGCCGTCTCTCCCGA
>JAGXLB010000222.1 GCA_018334915.1 Candidatus Bipolaricaulota bacterium | reverse complement strand
GAAGATTTTAAATTGATGGCCAAGGTAGATGGTCGGGCCGAGAAGACCCTTAACCTTTACGATTACGTATTTGGTAGGTTTAAAGATGGGTCCATAACAAAAGACCGTTCCGTAGGAGATATTGAGACGAAGGATATCAGAAAATACCTGGCTTCTTTAATGGACGATGGACTGAAGAACACGTCCGTCGCTATACACCACAGGGTGTAAAGGCATTTTTTAACTGGCTAGTGGAAGAAGAATACCTGAAGGCGGCTCCCACGGACAAGATAAGTAAGCCGAAAACCCCGAATAAGTTCCCCAAGGTATTAAATGGAGATCAGGTTGAGAAACTGCTAACCGCATCCAGGGAACGCAAGGGGGATTGGGCTAGTTATAGTACTACTCAATGCTGATTGTATTTATCGACATGGGACTTAGGCTGGATGAATTGATAAGTGTTGAAATCGATGAACTGGACCTAAAGCGGAGGTCCCTCAAAGTTCATGATAAAAAGGCAAAGGATAGGAATATATTTTTTGACAAACGTACCTTTCGGACCTTAAAACACTGGCTGAGAATACGTGAAAGGAAGCCGGAAAAAGTTTGTGAGAAAATACCGGAACTCTTTCCTGTGGATAATTTGGAAATCTAAAAAGCACATCGCTGAAAACTTCCGCAGTCCTACCGAGAGGTGCTAAGAAGCACCTCTTTTTATAAACCCGAAGGCCCCGGACCTCTTTTAACCGTGTTAGGGACTATCTTGGCAATTCAACCAAGCTGATTCTTCGGGGAAACCCTCGGCGAGGTTTTTATCTTGCCAGTCTAGCCCCTATAAGAAGTCCGCCCGCTTTACCCCTTTGAAGCAGGTTTTTCGATTAATGAGGGAAGGGAAAGGTGAATTTTCCTGAGATTTTTCTATCTCACATAGCCAGTTGTTACAGCGTACTCTCATTAACTTTCTATGCGGTTTTACCTGGTCTGGCTTGAAGGCATCTATTTGGAATCTTTCTGTCTTATTTAGAAAAAGAGTACGGGCTCAACCTCCTTCATTTGGCCGGTAAATATTTCGTGGATAAAATACTCGAGGTGCTGCCAAATAGGGCGGAAGTTAGTCCATTAAATGTCAAATGTGCAAACTAATACTTGACTTTCTGCCAGGTTTTCTCCTTCATTGAACGGTAAGCTGCATCAAGTACCTTGTTGACTACATAACCATCTTCAAAGTCTTCTCTGGGCTCTCTGTCTTCTTTCACACAATCCACAAAGTGTTTCATCTCCGCCTGATAACCGTAGGCAAAAGCTTCTTCGGGCAGCGGAAAAACCCAGCCCTGATCTAGTTCTGCCTTTTCAACTATGTAGTCGGCCTCGGAACGGGTGAAGGCACTGATCGGTGTTGAACGAGTAACGTCAGTAAAGGTCGAACCCTCCGTTCCGTAGATCTCGTTCCTCAGGTCCAGTCCTCCCCGGGAAGACCAGCTCACCTCTACATGGGCAATTCCACCACTTTCGAGTCGCATAATCAACAGGGCATTGTCTTCCTGGTCAGTCTTGTCCGTATGAACGAGGTTCTCACCCCAGGCAAATACATCAGTAATCTTGTCGTCCTTTCCGTAAAAGTACCTTGCCGCTTCCACACAGTGTGGTCCCATATCGAGTAAAGCCCCGCCGCCAGCAAGATCACCGTCCCAGAACCAATCGGCATGAGGTCCGGGGTGTGCCTCTCTGCTTCGGACCCAGTTTAGCTTACCCAAGCCGCCACCTTCGATCATCCTCCTTGCTTTGACTACCGCTGGTGCAAATACCTCTGTTTCAGCGTAGCCATTAAAGACTCCCGCATCCCTGACGGCACTCAACATGTTTTTTGCTTCCTCGGCATTTCGTCCCAGGGGCTTAGTACATACCATATTTTTCTCTGCTTCGCTCAACTTAAGCACGACTTCCTCGTGGAGAAAATTCGGCAGCGCAATCAGATATAGATCGATATCATCTCTTTCTATCGCTCGATCTATACTATTCATCGGGTCCGGAATATCCCATTTTTCCGCAAAATCACTCGCTGCCCCTTTATCTTTGTCGGTATTAATTATTACCTCGTGGTTGGGTACATCCTTTAAACCCTCCATGTAAAAATTAGCGACAAAACCCGAACCAAGCATTCCGATTCTCACTTTTTCACTCATACAAATCCACCTCAAATGTTGTGTATTGTGTATTTTGAATCAAAATTTATTCTAAGATCCAACAGGGGATGATCTAATAAGCTTGAACTTGGATCCACTTCACTTTAAGCAGAGTTTAACTTTTTGGGGAAAATTCAATTAGCAATCGAGTTTTTCGATAACCACCTAACGCCAAACTGGACAATCAAGAAAACCTCAGTACTAGAATATTCTGCACGTTTAACTCAATAAAAGTCGATTAAGTTTTCTGAACCCCTTCCGCTACGATTGCAGATAGGCTTAGCCGAAAAATAAAAGCCAGATGACCGGCATTCCACTTGACCGGTCATCTGGAAGTATTTTGATTCGATTTTATTACAAACTATGGAGCGGGTACCACCGGTTCCGGCAATGGCATCTCCAGCCAAGATTTTACGTCTTCCTTGTCTGCGTCCCACGGAATTGCCACTTCTATGTTCGCCTGGGAGATCAACTGAGTTGGAGCCCAGTAGAAATGACCGGGTTCGATCTCGCCTTTAATAACACCGAGCAACAGGCGCAGGGACATAACTGATGCGATCGACGGTGGGTTGGCATTGGTCAGTGCCAGACTTCCGTCCCTGATCATGTCCAGACCGTAAGGCGCCCCGTTCATAGAAACCATCGTAACCTGATCCAGTTTTCCAGCCCGCTTCAGAGAAAGCATAGCTCCTCGAGCCATATCCTCGTTCTGTACAAAAAGAACCTTCAGATCCGGGTGAGCGTTTATGATGTCGGATGTAGCGTCCGCAGCTTTCTGCCTGTTCCAGTCCGCAGCGGGTTTTGCAACTACCTCCAGGTCCGGGTTGGCGCTCAAGCCTTCGACAAATCCTTCCGTGTAGGCTTCCGCGTCACCACGGCCCAGGGCTCCCTGAATAACTGCTACTTTGCCTTCATTAACCGTGACAGCTGTCCATTCGCCCAGCTTCTTCCCAAATTCTATCAGGTCAATCTGCATGAACCCGGCAGTATCCGCTAGATATTCTTTCTTGTATCCGTATTGGATGAATATAGGTACGTCGCCCTCCTGTGCCGCGTTGATTGCGGCCTTCTCGGAAGAAAGCGAAACCGCGTACATCAGAATTCCGTCTACTCCTTTTTGAATTGCATCTTGGACGTTAGCAAGCTCTTTACCCGTATCGTAGTTAGACGTGTAAGTCCGCATTTCTACCCCTAGCTCCTCGGCTGCCATTGAAGCCGCCTGAGTGCCGTACTGGTAGTATGCTTCGCCGCTTGCCCTAATAAAAGCAATCTCGAGCTGATCCTGTGCTACTGCGGAGAAAAGAGCTCCGGAAACCAATCCTATAGCTAAAAATAAAACAACCACTGGTTTCATTCTCATAGTGGTTTTAACCTCCTCAATGGGTTCGTGCCCATCTGTAGTCTAGCTTGAATATAACACAATTTGAAAACACTTTCAAATATAATTTACAAGCGAGATAAAGACTATAACACTTGGTTATGCGGTTATGGACTATTTTATAGCGAGAGTCAATGCTGAATTTTAGCCCGGTGCTTTTGGTCTTTTAGAAAATTTATAAAATATTTTTATAGGGCTCGTGAGGAAAGTCTGGTTCGGTAAGCACATCCTGCGGGTAACCAGATAATCACCCGCAACAAACTCATTTTAGTGTAAACGAATTTACGGAGCTTACCTACTGTGCATTCTACCGGATCAAATCTAGTTAGCTCGGCCAATATGTATTTCACTAGTAAAAGCCTGACCGGACGGTACCTACTAATAAACTCCGTACTCCTTCGTCGCTTCGAACATGGCTTTCAGGTTTTCCGGCTTGGCGTTATCGATCAGAGCCCCCGAACTCATCATGTAGCCTCCCCCGGGAGCGACGTCGT
>JAGXLB010000221.1 GCA_018334915.1 Candidatus Bipolaricaulota bacterium | reverse complement strand
TAGTGTCTCGTGTTGCGTCTAAACCGGATCAGGTTTCGAATCTGGACAACCTGGTAAAAGCAAGGGTTCGGTTGCTGGTCCTGGTAAAGAAAATGGCCCGAAGTATAGCCGACGCACTGGATCGTCGCCTGATTAAAGGCCAAATAACTGAAGAAGAATGGGGGATGGCATCCTACCTCGCTAAAACCAAGTACTCTTCCCCGGCCTGGAATCTTCGGTTTAATGAAAAGGTCGGTGAAGAAGGATCACTAATGAATTCTGGCAATGGAGGTATCGAATGAAAAAAATAGATTCGCAGAGTTTAGTGGTTGTTTTGATGGGTCTAATCCTGGTTTGTTTTTTTACCTTTTCATCTGGCTGGAGAGTTGATGCCCTGGAGGAAGCCCGTGTGGGAAGTTCGGTCAGTAGAGTGTTGCTCCACTGGAAATTAATGGTTATAGAAGAGGAGAATCGGCTGTCGTATATTAGGAATACCGGGCTTGACTCTTCGCTGGGTACTCTAAAGAAAGCACTTAAAGGTATTGATTCTCCCTCCTTTCTTACAGACAGAGTAACTCCCCTTCAGGCAAAGCTCGAGAGAGCAAAGACTGATGACGTTTGGCCCTTTCAGTTTGGTTTATGGCATTTTGCTGAGGAAGATCCGACGGTATCCCTCTCGGGGGTGGAAAAGGACGAAGATATTCTGGTGGAAAAGAGCGGGGAAGACGAGTCCAGATCCAAAAGGCTGGGGTTCAGATATCTTAAATTCTCTGGCGATAAGGAAGAGGCCTTGGTCAGTGTGGGAGAGTTAGAGTTGTTGCGTACGCCAATGACTGAAAGCTTTACTCTGGAATTCTGGGTTCGGCTAAGGGAAGTGTCGGGTGGCAGAATTGTAACATCGGATAACTGGAATCTTGAACTGGACGAAAACATCCCGGTGCTGAATAATTTCTCGGGAGATCTAATACTGGCAGGGCAAAAGATTCCTAGAAATTATTGGACCCACCTCGCCTTGATTCGGGACGGTGAAAAGATTGAGCTATACCAGAACGGTAACGAGGTTGATGAGTCCAGCTACAGGGGCCCTTTGAAGGTTTCCGAGGAGATCGTCTTCGGGGGAGGACTGATAGGAGATGTTGACGAATTGAGGATTAAAGACAGAAGTGTTAATCCAGAATACCTCAATTTTGATCGTCCGATCGATTATCTGATTGGATTCCCTGTTCTAGGTTGGGTCCAGAACGAGTTTGGGCCCGAGGAACTTTGGCACTTTTACGCCGGGTTATTAGTTTCTAATTTATCAATAAAACGTGATAGCGATAATTACTCAGTTAGCATTAAAGACGTGAATCGGGCGGCTGAATTTCTATTATCCGAAGACGAGGAAAAGCTAAAACTCCCCCCGGCTTTACCTGACAGCGTCCTCGGGGCTATCGAGAAGGCGAAGGAGCTGGAAGATGGCGGTGAACTATCAAATGAGGAAAAAGAGGAAATAGGGGAGTTCCTCGAAAGTTTGACTAACTATCTTGACCTCGACTAGACCCGGCGTGCTCCCACCAGGCAAGTAGGTCCTTTAGGCCACCCTTCTGGTCTTTTTCTTTGAGATATTGTCCGATCCGTTTGCCGGATTCCGTCTTCAGGTCAGGTAACGTATTTTCAAACCATTTCTTTGCCAGCTGGTTGCCCTGGTAGTATAATTCGAGCGCCTGGAAAATCAGGTCCAGCAAATCCGCGTCCCTGGCCACTCTTTTCAGGTTTTTAGATTCCGTGGTCCTGGTCATAAGTTGGTCCAGACTGGACTCGAGCTCATCGGGAAGTCCGTCTATTTGGTCGGTAATTACTTCCGTCGATACATGGTCTTCCTTTTCCAGGTAATGCTGAGCAAGCCAATCAAGATCCAGAGTCCTTGTTTCTGCAACGTCGTGTAATAAGCAGTAACCAGCTGATTCGTAGGGATTTTCACCTTCTAACCTCCCGAGCAAAAATCCGATGACTGCCGTTCTGAAGGAGTGATCCGCGACTGACTCGGGATTATCCACTCCGAGTTTTAGCCATCCTGATCGAGGAGTTCGTTTTAACTGGCCCAATTCAAAGATAAACCTCGTTAAGTTGGCCATCTCTTGATCGTTCATCCGTACCTCCTTTAGCTTCCTACAAAATATAACCTATAGTTGAATATATTAAACCCCGCTGAGTTCCCTCAAAGATCAGCTCCAGATCAATAATTATATTGTAGAGAGACGGATTTTAGTTGGTCTGGTGACGGTTTTCCTTGTGATTTTTTATTGAACGGTTCACCATTGATCAATATATAATGCTAGAATCTTCCCCAGTAAGCCTAATTAGAGCGGTTAAACAAGTTGTCGGTTTCGTGACCATTCTTATCCTACTGTCCCTTACTCCTGTGGATGTGGGCCAGAAGACCTTCGTAAATATTACCGACCCAGTCGGCCACGAAACTCAGGGAGAGACAAGAACCGTCAAAGGAGTTTACCTGCACTCTAAATCTATTTCGGCCAAATCAGCGGGAGGCTGGGCAGAAATCTTAAATTCTCACGATTTTAATGCCGTAGTAATCAACGTCAAGAACGTTCACGGAGAGGTTACTTACTCCTCAGAGGTTGAACTGGCATCCGAAATAGGGGCAACAACAGGTCAACTGGATATTGAAACAATAATCTCCCGGTTACACCGAGAAGGCATCTACGTGATTGCCCGACTAACGTGCTTTAAGGATCGTTTGTTGGCAGCAAGGTGCTGTGGTGGGGGTGAATGGGCTGATCCGGAAAGCGAACTAGCCCAGAAGTACAACTTGAAGCTGGCACGGGAGGTTTCAAACCTTGGCTTCGACGAGATTCAGCTTGACTATATCCGTTATCCCGACGGACCGGGCAAAATAGGTGGCAACTATCGGCACAGAAGCGAAGTGATCGCTGAATTCGTGAAACGGGTCAGACGAGTTATAGATGTACAGGTTGGATTGTCAGCGGACGTCTATGGGCGCACAATCTGGAACTGGAACAGCAAAAATACGGATCCGATAGGTCAGAACCTGGACTACCTTGAAGATAAAGTAGACGCCCTCTCACCGATGGTCTATCCTTCTCATTATAATAACCCGGATTTGGTGTACAATCCGAATAAGCTTGTGGATCTTGCCGTAAAGACGGGGAAAGACCGTCTGTCAACAGAAATACGGCCCTTTATTCAGGGATTTGAAAGGGCTATGCCTCGGGGAATGGATCTTGTTTCCTACATTCAGGAAGAGTTGCGCGCATTGGAATCGCATGGAGATATCGGTTTTCTGGTCTGGAACCCGTCTTCCAATTACGAGTCTTTGTGGAGAGCCGTAGAAAGAATAGAAGGTTGAACTCAAATCTTTCACCGTCGCATTAAACCGAAACCTAACTCCTGAAGCTTGGTTTTATCTTTTTACCAAAACTTGCCGAGGAAGCCCCAGGGCACCCCCTGGGGAGGAATCGGCTGGTTAACTTAACTTGATATGAGGTACCCAGCAGTCAATTCGCCCTGATTATTCAGGTTCGGTACTGGCACAAGACCAGTTCCGAATTGACTGCTGGGTGCTGGGTCTTCTTTTGTAAAAGACCAAAGATATTAGTTAAGACTGCTTTTCTACAAGCCTCATCCCTTGGGGCGGGGTTCTTGACTACAAGTCCTGCTACCTACCTGGCTGCCGAATCCTTCCTGCTGCTGATAGTGTAGAAACAACTGTGTAAAAAATATGGGTTTGGAAACCGTTCAGGAAAATCTTTTCAGTCGAAGCTGAACATCGAGGCGAGCGGGCACGGTTCCACCCTTTCGGCGGTCCGGGTGTTCGACCTTCGGGCTTTCCGGGTCGAGAAACTTCCGACTCGCGTGCTCAAACTGTTCCCTTCACGATAGTTGTTCTTCCTTATACGAAGCATTACCCATAAAAATTTAATCTCATTTGGTTATGGTAATATCCCTCTCTGGGAATTACCTGAGGCAAGCCTCCGGTAATTCCCGATTCGGTCAGACATACCCGCCGCTTCGCTGGAATTTTCTCGACCCTAGCCCCTTTCGTATTCCACAAGAAGAAAGGGTG
>JAGXLB010000048.1 GCA_018334915.1 Candidatus Bipolaricaulota bacterium | reverse complement strand
TTAGGATCGGATAGGGAAGAAGTACTAGTTTTAGGATTGTTAATTTTCTCCCATTTTTCCGAAGTAAGTTCCCTAACTTGTAGTTGTTGAACAACCGGTAACTCCCAGTTAGGCTATGGGAAAATAAAACCTCTAGCTTGAACCGAGGAGTGTAAGTTATTATGACAAAGTATAGCGAGGAACGGATGAGTAATTTATGAAAGCTATTTACATATCGGGAAGTCCTAGACAAAAGGAAGACAGCAATACCGATTATCTATTGAACCTGGTAAAAGAGGAAACGGGAGGCCAGCTCCTCAAACTGGCAGATTACAGCTTTCAACCCTGCCATTCATGCTGGAAGTGTCAGGAAGAGGGGCAGTGCGTAATCAAGGATGATTTAACTGAAGAGGTATTTCCGGAGATCTTGGAAAGCGATGTTCTTGTCCTAGGGAGCCCGGTCTACTTTAACAATGTTTCCGCCCAGATGAAGACATTTATCGACAGAACCTGGTCGATAAAAGGAGAGCTCAGAAACAAGATCGGAGGCGCAGTCGTTGTTGGGCGCAAGTACGGGGCGGAAAGTGCCATAACCGCCATCAATGCTTTCTTTCTAAAACACGAGATGGTTCCGGCCAATAGAGGGGTGCACGGCATCGCCTTTCAGGAAAGAAAAGTCGTCAACGACGAGGAGGCGGTAGGAGCTTCCAAACAAATGGGCAAGAGAATTGGAGAACTCGCTGACCTGATAAAGAGAAGGTGAATTAATAAGATTGCATTGTTTCAGCGTTTATGTCAGGAAAACCGCTTTTAGAAACCTTCACCCAACCTCCGAAACCCAAAATTTAACACTGCATAGCTTACCTCAAAAACCCGAAAATCACTATTTTATCCAAGTAGAGGAAAAGTAGAGATGAGACCCTTACTGCATCCGGCTGGTTCAGACCTTCTCTCCTGTATACCGGAGAGAACTACTGCCGATCAGTTATGCTCCCGACAATAACTTTTTAGAGCAGATCGACTGCGCCTCAGGTAAGAAAAGATTGACGTTCGTGTGTGCATATGCTAACCTTAATTGATTAGGATTGATAACTAATATCAAAAATGAGGTGTTTCTTATGCCACGGAGAGATGGGACTGGACCGACAGGTGCAGGTCCGATGACCGGTCGAGGAATGGGTCCTTGTACAGCTAGTTCCGGGCCTGACCTCGCTAGGGGTGTCAATAGGAGGAACCCTGCAGATTTCTCTCAGGTTAGGGGGCAAAACAATTCCCTTCCCGCCGACAGAGGAAGGGCTCGAGCGGGTGCCAGAGGCCGCGGTTCCGGCAGAGGAAAAGGTCGAGGAAGGGGGCGCTCCAGGAGATAGCTTCAACTGGATATCCTACTAGTTGGGGGTGTTCTCTAAACTGCAAGAATTTGTAAATCTGACCCTTGAATCGATCGCCCTTCAGGGGTTCACTCACTTGACATGGTCGGGAAATCCACTATTGAGGCCACTGCCTTAAGTTATCAAATACCTTCAGCCGTGTCGTGACCTTATTGATATGCCTAATTGGACAACCACCCTTTCTCTTTTGACCTCCAAACGGGCAAAGCACTCAATGTTTTAGATGCCTGTAATTGCGTGACCTCCAAATGCTGAGTCCAAAGATAAAGTTGGAGACAGCACCTTCGGCCTGCAAATTTACAACTTCCTCAAAAAATTATAGGCCGACGGGCAGAGAAGATAATTTTTGAGCAAGTAGTCAGGACCTTATCTGAGCTGATAGAGATCAGGGGCGATAAGCGAAATGAAACTTACCATCGTCTACGATAACACTGCAAAAGTCGATCTTGAATCCGATTGGGGATTTTCTGCTGTGGTGGAAGTGGGAGACTTTCCAAAAACACTCTTCGACACCGGAGCCAAGGGGAGGATATTGACCTCCAATTTGAAAAGGCTGGAAATAGACCCAAAATCCATCCACGAGGTCTTTATATCTCACGATCACGCTGATCATACTGGAGGGCTTTCCGCCTTCTTGGAAGAAAACAATCAAGTAAAAGTTTGGGTGCCTCCCTCCTTTCAGGGGGTAAAAAAAGCAGAGGAAGTGGTAACCGTAGAAGGACCTACTGAACTTCACGAACGAATCTACTCGACGGGAGAACTTGAGGGAATAGAACAGTCGCTCTGTGTGGAAACCGAAAAGGGTGTTGTGGTAATTGCCGGGTGTTCTCACCCAAAAATGGAGAATATACTGCAAACAGCTGCACAATTTGGAGAAGTCCATGGAATTATCGGAGGTCTGCATGCAAACCGGCCCCAGTCCTTGGAGGGTCTGGATTTGATATGCCCTACTCACTGCACTCAACATAAAGCAGATATTAAAAGACTTTATCCTGAGCAATACGTGAAAGGAGGGGTAGGGAGAATAATTGAAATTTAGGAGGGAAAAATTATGAGAAAGTCCTTTTGCCCCCCTTGCTGGAAACTAATTCTAGGGGGATTACTTGTCCTTTCCCTTATAATTAGTGTAATTTATACCTTGCCTGTATCGGCCAAAGAGATAGGTAGAACCATCGATGTGAAGGCGAAGAGTAAGCGGCTAGTTTATACGGAAAGGACTCGCTTGGATAGAGAGCAGTTCGATTGCCAATATAAAGAGTTCTTAGCGAATAGAGAGGAGTACTTCCGCAGCTTTACGAGAAGCTTATTGGCCAAACACATCAAACCATATAACCTTGAAACGAGTGAGTGGAGTATTTCTTACCTTTCGGAGTACCGGCCCGAGCACGAAGAGGAAAACTACTTCTCTTCGTTACAATGTAGAATAGATGGAGCTTGGAGTCGGTCCTGGTTTGAATCTCAATGGCTACTCAAACCAATTCTAGGGGATAAGGCTGATCTATATAACTTTAACTACGTCGAGGAGGGGACAGCGCTCCTTTATGAAGGTGAGATAGAAGGCTCGCCTATTACCATAATCCTCCATTTCCCCCAGCCTATTAATCACTGTCATTATCACGTATGGTACAAGGATTAAACTGGAGCACTTTTGAACCCCAGATCAACTATGAGTGAAGATTATAGATTAATGGTGAAAAAGGTATTTAAGGAAATCGGAGTAAGGGAGGGACAGAAATTGCTAGATTTTGGCTGCGGCTCGGGATACTACACGCTGCCCGCAGCTCAGCTTGTGGGCGAGGAGGGAATTGTCTACGCAGTGGACAAAAATAATAGCAAGCTCGAGGAGTTAGAAGGGAAGACTCACGATTTGAACTTGTCAAATATCGAAATCGTGGATTCCCCGGGTGGTACAAATCTGGACTTTCCGGATGAATCAATGGACGTAATTTTGCTCTATGACGTCTTTTGGTATTTCGATTTATTCAGCAAAGAATTACCCGATCTCCTTGAGGAGGTCTATAGACTTTCCAGGCCAGCTGGTTTTTTGTCCGTGTATCCAAAACATATAGATATCGACAAGCTCAAAAATAGAATCCAGCTGGCCGGTTTCAGCTTTAAGAGTAGATATTCGGGAACCCTTCTTCACGAAGGTAGACCCGAGAGGGGAACTCTACTGAATTTCACCAAAATTTAATCTGAACGAACGCTATCCCTAATCTTGGTCAAGAAAATGTCGTTTTCTTCAGGCTTACCCACGGTAACACGGATATATCCCGACAACCATCGGTGGGAGAGATCTTTAACAAATATACCTTTTTTTCTCAGTTTTCTTACCATATCCGGTAGCTCTGTGTTAAATAGTAAAAAGTTAGTGCTCGTAGGGCGAGCCTGGATCCCTATATCAGTTAGCCTGGCTTTCACACGCTTTTTCTCTTCCATAATTAAATTAACGTTTTTCTCGGCGTATCCTGTATCCTTTAGGGCCTCTATTCCCGCGAGTAGGCTAGGTTTAGGGAAATAAGTACCAGAAGGAGCTAAAGACTCCAAAAAATCTTTTCCGGCGATCAAATAACCCAGCCGAGCCCCGGCCAGTGAAAAGGCCTTATCCAGAGTCCTGGTTACAGCGAGGTTAGAATATTCCTCCAATAAACTGGAAAAAGTTACCCCGGAAAATTCGTAGTAAGCTTCATCTACCACCAGCAAAGTGTTGGTAGACTTCAGAATTTTGAGAGCATCCTCTTTTTCCACCAGGAGTTTACCCGTAGGGTTATTTGGATTGTCAACCACTACGAGGGAAGGACCCTCCAGTTTATCCAACAAAGAGTCTAGATCCAGATCAAATTCAGGTGGCGACAGGCGGATCCTAATCAGCTCCTTTCCGTATTTCTTGGCAGCATCAACTGTAGGGAAAAATGAGGGGCTTACAGTGATAATCCTTCTTGCCGGCGAAAATACGCGAATTATTTCCTGGAGTAAAAGGTCCGAGCCAGATCCGAAGATTATTCGTTCTTTCGGTACATTGGAATAATTACTTAAAAGCTCTCTTAATTTCTCTGCCTGCTCGACGGAGGAATATCTGTTTAGGTTCTTTGCACCCTCTTTTGCAGCTTTTACCACCTTTTGAGGGGGAGAATAAGGCATTTCGTTTTTGTCCAGTCTTATCGACTTCAACTTCTTACCTCCATTACCATTTTTTCGCTCCGGCCCACAGTGACTTCCATACTGCGACCAAAGAGCTCGTCCACTTCGACTTCTCCCGTATCAACCCTCAAGCAATCAAGCTTGTTTACTTTAGCCTTGTCTCCCACGACTAATACGTTTTCAGAGCCTACTTTCTTAATGACTTCGGGTGTGAACTGTTTACTTCCTCTGCCGAAAATGAACCCGTTACCTCCGATTGGAGTAACTATTATTTTTACCTCTGAGTATTGCCGCAAAAGCTCCAATATATCTGCCTCGTTAAGGTCACTACCCGCCAGGACCCCGTTTATTACCGCGTCAATCCCTAACAGGGTTTTTGGAAGCTCTAGTTCGTCAGTAATTGCTTTTAATGTTGTTCCGGGACCAAGCAGGTATAAAGTGTCTTCCTCAAAATTCTGAATTGTCTCGTTCGCTATCTCCTTCTTGTTTTTTACTGAAGAGGTATCGGTACTCGAGGCCTGTTTTCCCTCTTGCAAAGCTTCTTCTACTTCAGGTACTAAAAGGTAACCGTACAGCCTGGAGGCTAGTTGATCCTCTCGAAAGGCATCTTCATCGATATCAAGGACCTCTTGTTCGGTTATCTCAGAACCTTCGATAAACCCGTCTAGCATGTCTGCGGCTCCCCCCGGACTTACCGCAAAAGCAGAGCTAAAGACCTTGACACCTGACGGTACTGCAATCACCGGTACCGCAGTACCAACCGCATCCAGTACGTCACGGCAGGTGCCATCGCCACCTACGAAGACCAAAATATCTATACCCCGGGCAAGCATCTCCTTTGCGATTTCCCTGGTATCCCTGGCTGCGGTTTCCTCTTCAATATCCCCGACTTCTTCGAAATCCAACCCGAATCCACGAATGTAGTCTGCCCCCATTCGGCCAGAGGCAACCAAAAAGAGCATTCGTTCCCGGTGCTCTAGCTGGTCCAGAAAATCACTAGTCCGTTTCGGAGTTTTCTGTTCTGCCCCGAGTTCTCTCGCCTTTTCGTACATTTCGCCGTCCGTACCTTTTAAGCCTACTGCTCCTCCCATTCCGGCGATTGGATTGACTATTAGTCCTATTTTTTTCATATTGTCCTCCTCAAAAATCCTGCCCAATATTTCTTGTCATTTGAGTGTAGCGGGCAAGAAATTTCCTGCAAATTAGGGGCAGAGATTAATTGTAAAGGACGATCTTCAAGCTTTTAGCTGTAAGTGCCCGGTTTTTTGTAATGTGATAGGTGGAAATCGAATTTTATCTGGCTCGTAAACAGGTAACAAATGGAATTGAGCCGTCACGACGATAATATATTTATCAGGCTGAAGTGTGGTGGAGGGATTTTGTCCTGCCTGGAGGACTTGAGGATGAATACGATATAGAAAACGGTTTTATGCAGGGTATAGGGGTCGTCGACAAAGTTAAACTGGGGAACTACAACCTGGAAGAGGAGGAGTAACGGGAAAGGGAGTTTAGGGTCCGTTTGAGGTCCCGAGTTTTTCATCAAACGATTTTTTTACTTATTATCATTAGTTGTTCATAATTTGAAAGGAGTATATTTTTTCGTTTTACTGTTTTCGTAGTTTGTTTCTGGTGATAAAAAATCACCTTTATTTAAATTGAGAACAAAAACTGCGATGTGCTACAGAAACAATTTCTCAGTGAAGATCTACTAGTCATTAATTGGGTAGCTTTCTCAAGTAAAAGTTTTTTCCTCCGTAATTGACCTCTTTTAATTCTTCCTCTTTTATCAGTTCTTCAACAATATTCCAATTTGATCCTGCTTTTTGTAGGAGTTCCTGTACGCCCTCCTCTCTCATGGGATGTACTGCCGTTATACTTAGTAAGTCGTCTTTGACGTTGCCGGTAGAGGAAAATTCGTTACCCTCGTATCCGATGAGATATTCTACTTTTTCTAGTCTATTGTTAAAGATATCGTAATTTCTAGCTAACCGGGATTCCGTAGTCGGATTTGCCCAGTCTTCAGCGGGCGGTCTGGTGGGAATAGCTAGGTAAGATATATCAGATTGCAATTCTTGTATAAAATTTGCAATTCGCTCTGCCTCCTGAGCTCCATCGTTTATATTTTCGATAAGCATAGTTTCAGTGGCCAACGTGCCAGCAAATGATTTGCTGAAGGTTCGAATTCCTTCCTTAATTTTTTTCAAGTTCAAAGATTTGTGCGGCCGGTTAACTTTCCGCCACGCTTTTTTGCTGGCCGCATCCACCTTTACAGATACCCAATCAGCTTTTGAGAGGTCTGATCTTACCTCATCCTGCCATAGGAGGGATCCGTTACTTATTACGGCAAGGTCGATTTCTAACGGTTGTAAATGCTCTATCTTTAACCCCAGTTCTTTATCCAAAGTAGGCTCTCCGTCCGGGACAAAACTTAAGTAGTCGATTTTTTCTCCAGCCTCCTGAGTCTCTCTTGCTTTCTCTTTGGCCTCTGTGACTAGTTTTTCCGTAACGAAAAACGTTTCTCTTTCTACTTGTACGTTTATTGTTCTCCCTAGCTGACAGTAGATACAGGAATATGTACATCTCTTGGCTGGTATGTTATTTATACCTAAACTTCTCCCTAGCCTTCTTGATGGTACGGGACCATATATTTTCATGAGAATCACTCCTGGAGCCTGCCGCAAATCATTTGTTTATAAAATTGAATCTTTGATCAACTCAAGTATTAGCCTCATTCTATACTTGTTAGATCTATTCTTTTTTGTATCTTGTATACTCTACAAGGTAGTTAACGAGAAAAAATTCTACCAGAAAATTGTACTCAAAATTAATTTTTCTTTATCTCCCCCAAGCTTTTACCAATGAATATTAGTTTCAATTAAATCTAGCATATGCATATATGGAATTCACGTAACTTCTTTGCTCTAAGTTGGGTAGACCCCCTATCTCGTCCGAATTTTCCCTATATATGGCGATCTGCGCTTTAAACTCAGGCGACTCCAGCTTGTTGATCGCTCTATTCTGCAGTTGTCTGATCCTTTCTCTGCCCACATAAAAGACGTCTCCAGCTTCCTCAAGAGTCAGGGACCGATATCCTCCAGGCCGTAGCGGAGCTTCAAGATCTGCCGCTCACGATCCGATAAGACCTGGTCAAAAAGACCCATCAATCGATCCTCAAGCATGTCGCCAAAAGCTTCTAGTTCAGGCCGGGGAGCATCTTCTTCGGCAATTATGTCTTCCAGGGCTTCCCCACCCGCCTCGCCTTCCTTAAGTGGCTTATCCAGGGAAACCGATCCCTGCCTGGCTCGACGGGCATTGCGAACCTTTTCCTCTTCTACGTCAAGCTCATCAGTTATTTCCTCAATCCAAGGCTTCTCACCGCGTTCTTTTTTGTAGGAGTTGACAAATTTATCTATTTTCCGGTTGAGCGAGCTGAGGTGGGACGGGACTCTCACGGTTCTGGTCTGGTCGTTCAAAGCCCTGAGTATCGATTGCCATCCACCACGTTGTGTAGGTGCTGAACTTGTAGCCTTATATTCCCTTGGAAACCGGCGAAGAGTTCGGATAGTTTTTCCAGGTTTTAGGTATTTGTCCATGCCAATATTTTGCCAGGGGCAGTTGACTGAACAGGGAATTGGGGGGGCAAAACTGAGCAGGGGCGCCTTTCGCCCAACCACCAGCCGCTTAGGTGACTAAGTAAATGAGATTACCGATTATTCCCGCGATCAAATACCCGTAAATTATCGAACCAAAAGTCAGCAGTATAGATCTGGTAAAGCCGAATTCTCTCCATAGCATTCCAGAGGCGATAATGCAGGGAATACCGATTACCGAAGCAACGCCAAACGTGTATAACTGGGCCCCCGTCAGGACCGAGGCAACACCACCGCCCAGGACGGACACCAGCATGGCGCCAGTCAAATCCTTCTGTAAAAAACCGAAAATCAACGGAACTATCACTGCCGTCGGCAAACCGAGCCACCTGGTTATTGGAGCAAGGGGTCCAATTATGGCCTGTGTTAGACCGGTTTTTTCGAATACGCCATAGACCATACCCCCAACTGCCAGCAACGGGATAACGATATAGACAAAATCCTTCATCCTGATCCAGCTTTTGGCAATCACATTGCTAAAAAGCGGCTTCCTGTAGGGCGGCAGCTCCAGAATTAAGGGTTCAGGTTCCGTTTTACCCGTTGCGTTCACCCCGAGGCCCCAGACCATTCCGGCGAGTAGAGTGGTCAGGAAGACGGAAATTGCCAGCCATATTCCTCCGTAGTAGCCAACTACCCCCATAATTATCGCGATTCTGGAGGAGCAGGGCACAAATGGAAAGAACGAAGAAGCCTGAAATTGTTCGCTCCTATCGGATAGAACCCTGGTAGCCCGGGTTGCCGGTGCGGTACACCCCAGACCCAGGGCAAGCGGAATAAATGACTTTGCGGGCAAGTTCAGTTTCTGTAGAAATCTCTCGGCATTGACGATAAATCGGGGCAGAACCCCTACGTCTTCCAGAACACCGAGCAGAAGGTAAAACAGAAATACATAGGGCAAAGCTATAGAAATACCCGCAGTCAGCCCGATCAGTCCCTGGTTGAGTATCATAGAGAAATAGGTATTTCCTGTTCCAAGAGTGCTTGTGGCCTTTTCCGCCCATCCCATCAAAAAATCCTGCGCCCAGTGTCCGAGAAACAGAAGCAACCCGAAAATTAATAGTAACGATATCCCAGTAATAAGTGGACCCGTTAACCGGTCCAGCAAGAGGTCGTCCATTAAATCCTTGAAATCCCTTCTCTCTTCAACGTCAACGTCGATCATTTCGGTGAATTGGTCCGCTAGGAAGGAAGCCGTCCCGTACCTGGTTACTGAAATATCTTCAGCGATCTCCGGGTGTTCTTCCAGGTTTTGCCTGATCTCGTCCAGGACCCCTTCGTCGTCCAGGTACCTGTAGAAATCCTCATCACCTTCCAGGGACCTGAGCGCGACGAACCTCTCCGGTAGATCACTTTTCACATGGGCCGAGACCTCTGTTATTGATTCTTCTATGTGGTCGTCGTATTCAACCTCGAAACTAGGCCCTGTGTATTGATCTATGTTGCCGGCGTAGTCCAGAAAGTCCTCCGTTCCCGTTTTATTGATCGGATTGATCTCGATGACCGGGACGTTCAAGATGTTCTCCAGCTTTTCGCTATCGATCCTGATTCCCTTGTCGTTGGCTTCCTCCACGAAGTTTAGAGCTATTACCGCCGGCACTCCCGCCTCGATAACCTGTAAAACCATGTAGAGGCTTCTTTCAAGGGAGGTGGCGTCGGCGATAATGATTGCTCCATCAGTGTCCTCGTCCAGAAGAGCTTCTGCAGTGATTTTTTCTTCTTCACTGCGGTCGGAGATGGAGTATATACCAGGAGTATCGACGAAAGTAATTTCCTTATTGCCAATTTTCTTCTTTGCTTCCGTTAACTCTACAGTGGTACCGGGGTAATTAGAAACTACGGCTTTTGATCCGGCGACGGAATCTAGCAGCGAAGATTTGCCGACGTTTGGTTGACCAAGAAGTAGGACTTTAAGTTTCTTCATCCCTGGATACTTTTATATTCCTGGCTATCTCCGGAGCCAGAGCGAATTTCTTGTTGCCTAATTCTACCACAATGCAGTTTGGAAGTGTATTCTTGATTTTCAGGCTTTCCCCGGGATAAATCCCCATACTAATCATTCGCTCAAAGAGCTGCCTGTCGCAAACGATATCAGTTATCAGTCCTCCGGACCGATTAATCCCCGGCAGCGGCAGCCCTTCCTGAAGCGTAGATAATTTTCTTATGGAGTCGATTACCTCTCGAGAGGCGTAGTGTTCGAGTAATCCGGCTGCCTCCCTTGCCTCTTCCATACTTCTCCGCTCGGCAAAGTAGTTCTGCAGGGTGGAGTGTTTCCGGATCAGCTCCTTCGCTTTTTCCCTACCCTTATCGGTCAGTGAGATGAACTCACCTTCCCTACGGATGAAGGCTTCTTCCGCTAGCTCCTCCAGCGCCCTGGTTATACAGCCATGAGATACTTTGATCTCCGGCTCTATCTCCGTTGTTGGCACGGCTCCCTCTTCTAGGCCGAGCGCCTCCAGAATATCCTCTTTTACTATCTCTCTTACGTCTTTTGCCATGGCTATATTTCTATGATTTGCCCCGTTCCGCCGGGACCACTAATGATGTTCGACGTCGGATAAGGCAAACCTTCTGGCAATATATCGTTTAACCAGTCTTGATTCGATTCCAGTCTCTCCATTATTACTCCCCCTTGGAGATAAGCAAATTCTTCGCCGGTTGAAAAAATATCTCCGACAATTCCTGATACGGTGGGTGTTAGTATTTTTCCGGTTGCCCGGAGAAATCCCATATAATTAGGTTTACCTAACTTTGTTTGAAAAATTTTTAGGCTAATCTCCGCAACACCCCCTCATTTCTTCGTTTCTGGTGCCCTCGGAGACGTACTTTTTAAAGTTTTTCAGCACTATGGCTCTGTCACGTGGGCATGAAATCAAAAAGTCGACGAACTTGGAGATTTTTTCCAGAGTTCTCTCACTTACGTAGTGTTCTAGCTGGCACGCATCTTCTTCCGCCCGAGCCTCGTTGACCTCCAGTATCTCTGTGAAGAATTGAAACAGCACTTCGTGCCTTTCCTTTACTTCCTCCGCCAACTGCTGCCCCTTTTTCGTAAGTATGACTGGCCCATAACTTTTATGTTCGACGAACCCCTTTTCCTTGAGCCTGCTTACAGCAGAGGTTACGCTGGGCTTCTTGATGTTCATTTCCTCGCTTATTGCCGTAACCTGTACCTGAGGGTCCGGGTCGCTCAATTTAAAGATCACTTTCAGATAATCCTCGAGGCTGGCAGTTTCCTTTTCTTTTTCTGACCAGGAACTTTTCATTGGAGTTCACCAAAAGTTAGACATTCCTAACAAATGAGTCAGAATAATTCTAACGAAATCTGCAGCCAGTTCAACAGGAGGCTCCGTAAACGAAAATGAAGCAGGCCTTCATTCTTACTTTATCTTTGGAATTCAGCATTCGTATGTTTTGGGGATTTGACTCAGGTTTGACACTGCGTTTGAACAGGTCTTGAGAAGAGGGAATAACGTGAAGATAGGTCGATCTTGGATTTTGAGGGGCAAGTTGATAAGATCAAGGGGGTTGACGGGAGAAGTGGGATGAAATTCACCCGGTTGTTGGGAAAGGTTTCATTAAGATCCTCTACAAGAAGCTAACTCAATTCCGGCAGCTGAAATCATGGAGTTAGGAACAAAGCAGGTAGTTATAAACTACCAAGACTGTGATCCATGCGTATGTTATCCCGACCAGGGGCTTTGCAAAGCTGCCCGGGCCTGCCATTATGACATCCTGTTGCAGGAGAAGCCCGGCGAGCCTCCCATGCTCCTTTCTGCAAGGGGGTGTGTAGGTTGTGGAGACTGCGTCCGAGCGTGTCCTTCCGAGGCGATAACTATTCAATACGGATAGATCGAAAGAAAACTGGGGACGATAATCCGACCAATTAACTCTCGGCCTTCTTAGTTGCGGGACCGGCGGGGAAAAAGTCTATTTGCTTACTCCCGGGTGGCTTAAATACTGGCAAGCCATCTTTAAGGATTGGGATCCGGCCAAGGCCAATGAGACATTTCCCAGACATGACAAGACCCTCCTTTTGGACGGTATAGGCTTCTACGAGAGCTACGTTGAGAGGTCTCCGGAGAGGGTGCTTGAATTTTCCGATTGGATGAAGATTCCAATTCAACCCGAAAAAGTTCCTTTGGATAGGTTTAAAAGACTGCTTGCAGAACAGATTTTGCTTTAAGTTGAGAAGAAAGCTGGATCTCGAAGCTCTACCCTTCTTTATAATTTTTTCCGTAAGGTAATTCACCGTTTTCCCAATCCCCTCAACCTCAAAGCCAAGTTCTTTACCCTCTAGTCCGTAGGTAAAAATTCGACCGTCTTGAGGTATAGAAGCAAGGGTTTTGCTTTTTTCGATCGATTTTGAAATAATCTGCTCAGTTTGATCGTCAACTTTATTCAGAAGGTAGCGAACGTTTTTATCGATACTTTCTCCCATTTCAGTGATTTTCTTCGCAAGCTCCATCGATTCTTGGGAAGGTTCGACGACCACCAAAATAAGGTCACATCCTTTATCTACCCCTCTTCCCAGGTGCTCAATTCCGGCGTCCGTATCCGCTTAGGAATTCATTAGGGGTAAGTTCAAGGTTTTCTAAAAATCTTGATGTAAGTGCGTTTATGGGACAAGCACAGCCTTCTCCAAAGTCATAAATCTTTCCCATGGATAGCAGTCTCATGTTATTCCTTTCAGCCATAAATTCTTGAGGCAGCTCCGTCACTTTTACGAACTAAGGAAAGAAGTAACAAATAGTAAAGGAGAAGAGTAAGGGGCTTTAAAAAGGTCGACCCCAACTTAGAGCTAAGTAGTTACATGAATTCCACATGTGCATATGCTAGAATAATTTATCTCCGGATTAGTCACTATCATAAAAGTATGAGTTATTTCCTCTACACTCTGCAGATCGCACTAGAGCTAGAGGAACGGGTCGACAACTGACTTAAAATGAAACAGTTGGTTCCATGTATCCTCGAGTGCCCCGCTCTTATAAGGACTAAATTGGGGCTTCGTTAAGCTTTTTATGAATTAAGGTAATGGTTTCAATAGAGGATGTACCAAAGGGGAGTTTTCTGTGAATCTTTACAAAGAATTAAGCAAATGGGTTCATTTCTTTTTTGAGCCGGAGAAGCCCTACCAAATAAATTTGATCAGGGCTGCAAGTCAAAATTTTCTTCTATGGTTGGTTCTGCCGATGCAATCTATATATCTCAGGTCTTTAGGGGCATCTGGCTCTCAAGTTGGATGGATTACCGGTCTCGGAGGTCTTATAGGGGGTATTCTTTGTTTTTTCCTCGGCACTCTCGTGCATAAACTGGGGGTAAAGAAAATATTTATGTGGGGCTCGCTGGGAATAGCGGTTGGCGGATTACTTTTAGCAATTGCGCATTCCCTCTTGGTAGCAATTTCAGGAGTAGTAATTTTTCTCTCTTTTCGTTATGGGATCGCCGGTTTGTGCCGGACGATATGTGGCACTTGCTTGGAAGATGACATAAGAGCTAGAGGGATGCAGCTTTGTGATACTTTATCTGCTGTCCCTAGGCTTGTGGCTCCATCCGTAAGCGGTGTAATAGTGTTTCTGTTTGGAGGTCTTGTTGCTAGTGGAATTAGACCCCTTTATTATATTGAGTTCGCTGGGTTTTGCCTGATTGCGTTCCTGGTATGGAGACTGTTTATAGAACCCCGCAAAATAAAAGAGGAAATCAAAAAAGATGGCGCTGGTTTTAGGGAACGTTTCCATCAATTATTCAAGCAGGGAAATAGGCTAAAATCCTGGATCTTATTTCGATCTCTTGCCTACATGCCCTGGTATGCTGCACTGGTATACGTACCTCTGTTTGCCAAGGAAGTAAAACATGCTGGTTCATTCACCGTAGGAGGTATCCAGACAGCTATGTGGGTTGGGACCCTGCTTTTTGCTCTTCCTATGGGGAGTTTAGCCGACCGTCACGGCCGGAAGAGGGTAACCTTTGTAATGATTTTGATTTATATTTTATCGATCTTGCTCTTTATATTTTCCCCGAATCGTTTAGTGTTAGTGATTTCTGGTTTCTTCCAAGGATCGGTGATGTTAAGTATGGTAACCCAATCTGCCATGGGGATTGAATTAATACCTATTCCGTTTATCGGTGAATGGCTTGGCACCATGGGCTTAGTTAAAGGTGTTTTAGCTTTACTTTCTCCGGCCATCGCTGGATTACTTTGGGGCACTTTCGGCCCCTTTTATACTTTTTATTTCGTAATAGCCTCCTCAATAATAGCACTGCCGCTTCTGGCCATTATGCCGGAGACCTTAGTAAAAGCGGAAGAATAGAGTATAGTCAGAAACGTAGGCGGGGTAGTAATTGGTTCATTTTTATAATTCAAGCTAGGAGTGTGGAACAATGAATTCTGAAAATTCTTATCAAGAATATGGAAAAGAGTTAGAAAAACGTTTACGACTAAAAACCTTACCTTTAGCAGTGAAATTAATTAAAACAAAGAAGGAGATTCCCGGTACTGCCCAAAGGCCTCTAGAGGACTACGGTCATCACCTATCTCTTTGTCAAAGTTATCAAAAATCAAGACGTGAGGGAACTACAATCGCCATGCTAAAGGAAGATAATTGGTGTTTTGAGCCTGTCGTCGGTTACGGGCTAGCAGAGCCACCAGAATATTTCATGGAAGGCCATAACCGTTTTCCTCAAGACGTAGAATCCTTGGAAGCGGGTCGACATTACGCTGAAGAATTTCCCAAACTGGAAACAGGAAAATATATAGGGGTTGTCTCCGCCCCCTTGAAGGCTGCCAACTTTACACCGGACTTGACCATGATATATTGCGACTCCGAACAGTTAAGCCTGTTGCTTTTAGGGAGAGAATACAAGCATGGTTATAATCTTAATTGTTCGTTGTCTAGCCATGCAGCTTGTGTTTATGCCGTGGTACCCGTTATTCAGAGGGGTAAGTGTCAAGTTGCGATACCTTGTCGAGGGGACCGATATTCAGCAATGGCTGAGGATGATGAAATGATATTTGCTGTTCCTAGGGATAAAATGAAGGATTTAATGACTGGCCTCAGGCACGTAAAGGAAACTGGCTCGGAGATACCGAGAGAATATAGAGTCTACCCTGAGTACCCTTTAGGTAAAAGTTACAAGAAAATAGCAGAAATTATAGGGTACATTTAAGTTGGGGCTGTAGATACAGGCAAAGTATAATCATTCTGAAGTTAATGATTTTAAGCCAGTTTCGGTGTAACTGGGGGGTATTATTTCAGCAACCATGTCAGTAATGCCCGCTCTTGCTCTCAGGAACATATACTTCATCCCCATATAAGCCAAAT
>JAGXLB010000220.1 GCA_018334915.1 Candidatus Bipolaricaulota bacterium | reverse complement strand
AATTTGGCCAAAGCTATTTTGGCCTTTACCGTTTTTTCTTTCTTTCGGTTGCAGATGCTCCGAATTAGCTCGGTTGGGCTGGTCTTTGAAAATATGTTCAGACTTTTGGCGTTTGAGACAATTAAGTGCCTGATTGTTCCGCTGGCGTAGTAAATGAAGCTGGTGTGGACTTTTCCCTCGTCCTTTCGTTTCAGGTAGGTATCAATCAAACCATCTAAAAGCTTCTCCCACAGATCGGAGTAAGTATTCTGATATAGTTCAAGCTTCCGGTCGGTAAGAATGTCTTTGACCTTATTCGGAGCTGTTTTTGCATGGATGAGGCCAAACTTTCCCATGTTGACGACGATTGACCAGCGGAGGCTGTCTCCGTGTGTTTTTTCGAACCTCCGGGCTAACTTATCGGTCCAGCCCTGCCTTGCTATCTTTTTGAGTAGTTTCTCATCTTCAATCATCCAGACCGACCCCTCGATTGTAATTCCTACTACAGTTTATAACTCATTCTCTAAAATTATCAAATCTAGGGTTTCACATACCAAAATGGGGGCGGAGGGAACCCCGCCCCCTACAAACATCCCATCCGTAAAAACTCCTGCCGATTCGAACGGCGACCTCTTCCGGGCAGGCAGGAGGTAGACCTACCGGTTTAGGGGCTTTGAACCCCCACGAGGAGGCACCATGCCTTGGTGGATGGGAAGAATATCTTTACGGTTAAATACCGGGCGACAATATTCATCGTCGCCCGGCCAAGCAGATCAGTTAACCTTATCGATGGGCGCTTATACCAAAGGTAAGGCGATTAGAGTTCTCTCCAGAGCTGTAGATCGTAATTCGTACTGGTACCGGCGTAGTAGTAAACCTTGACTTCAAACGTACCGGTCCAGGAGGGCGTGACAAAGACTTCCTCGTCTTCACCTCGGCCGTTGGTTCCCGACCCGACCAGATTACCGTTTTCGTCGTATACTTTTATATCGAAGTCTGAGCCCCAGCGAACTATGAGGTCAAAGCTGTAAGTTACTCCACCTTCCAGCGTGACGGTGAACCAATCCACATCCGATGGATGCATGCTATCCCTCGTCTCAGCTACTTTAACAAAAGGCTGCGCTCGGGCGGTGTAAGTCACCGAGGCGAGCGTACCGACAAGTACCAGAACCAAAACCATACCTATAAGCTTTGTTTTAAATGTATTCATCTTTTGCACCTCCGAAATGCTTGGTAATATTTTTCGGATCGAATTAATATCAACCCGCTCTAATATGTAAGTGGCTGAAAAATGGGAAATTATAACACCGGATTAGGTCGATTCCGGAGGTTTACTATCTAATCCAACTCTTTTTGGGGATATGATCGGGTTTATTTTGATCTACAAGGATGGAAAAATAGTTGAGGAAAGCCAAAAAACTTTGTGTTCGTTGTTAGTAGGGTTTTACGCTCCGTTGAAAGCAAGGGAATAGTACTAAACACTCGACTAAAAACCCTTACTGATCTATCGCGAACAGGATAAGATCTCGTCTGAGGAAACGGAAAGCTCAGAACAAATTTTTAATTCACTGATCATTTCTCATCCTGGTTTTGGTACTTTTCTTTGCAACTTATCCGCTCGTATTCGGTCATTACGTATGCTTCTATCGTCTGGTTAAACTCGAACTTCTCATGTGCATAAATGGTGCTAGCATGGTCCCCGCATTTGTATTCCCAGTTAACAGTACCGGTTTCATCGGGAAAGAAGTTGTCATGCCAATAATATGGATCGGTCGGGTCTTTACCGATTATCGGGAAGACAATCGCCTTGTTTTTACTTGGACTGTAGCCGGCAGTTAGTACCTCCACGTGACCACACCCGGAAACATATACCTCAATTTGAAACTCGTAGGGCTTGCCGTCCCCGGTGAGATCTTCTAAATCCAGGAGGCGGACTTCGGACATCTCCAACGCTTCCTCTTCGGTTTCTGGTTCTGGCCCGTTAAACCTGCTGTGGATAAACTTATTTAACTGTCTATAGACGATTCTTAACCTACTACGGATATTCCCGAGCCGTCCTTCTATTGGTAATGGCACACTGTTAACCATTCTACCGTTTTCTACTAAGGCTAGATGATATTCACCTTCAATAGGTTGTCCGTTTACTCGGCCGGGGCATGTAATATACGCATCAGGTCGATATTCTTGGGCAATTTCATAATCAAGAATGTATAAGACCAATACCTTATCCGTTCCGGATATTCGAGAGTAATCTCTGAGGAAGGCATCTTTAGGCAGTAGCCGCTCTACGCTTTCCCCAAGGGTCGGATCACTTTGGGAAGCATCTACAGGAATAGGTGATAGGGTGTAACAAAGGGCCATTAGGAAAAGGAAGATAATTTTCAGATGGGTTGATTTATTCACTTTCACCATCTCCGATAATGAGTATATTCAATACTTTGAGAATTACAAACCCATCTTCAAAGAATATTCGAATAAAGCTGGAGAAAAACTACCTCGTTACCCAAGTTTGAATTGCCCACCAATCCCCTTAGAACCATCTAAAAATCTTTGCCTTGAAAGTAACAATCGGAGAATTTTTTGACTTCCAAGTCGTACAATTGTCCGATGAAGAAGACAAAGCAATAAAAAATGGCGACCAATATTGGTCGCCTGCTTACAGCTTGGTTATTCAATTGAGAAAACTTCCCTAATTACTCCACCAGTTCCGGCTTACAGACCTGCCGGTAACGACAGTGACGGCAGAAATTGTCGTTTTCTTTTTTCGGGAAATCCTCCTCCTTGGCCTCGTTTTCTTCACGATTCACAAGTAGCTCTTTCATATTCTCAACGGAATTTAATATTTTCTCGCGGGTCTCCTGTTTTCCCTCCTTGCTGAAAGTTCGGTCGTATTGTTCATCTCGATTTACGTTGTAAGCAGTAAGGTGGATCTTCTCTTCGGGGTCGCACCAAACTTTCGAAGCATAGTAGCCGTAGATATTTAATTGGGTCGAATCCGGCTCGCTCTCGGAATTACCGGACTTCCAATCAATGAGACGAATGGAGCCGTCATCTTCCGGATAGGCGAAATCAATCTTTACCCATACTTTCACTCCGTCTACCGTAAAGTGGTCTGCTGCCGCCCCGGAAGGTAAATTCTTCCACGTATTTAGGTTGGGGGAAATGGTTTTCCAGTTGTTTTCCGAACCCTTCAAATTGCCTTCTAAAGCAAGGCAATCTTCCTGCGTTAGTGTCTTGGCCTTCTTCCAGAATTTAGAGCCTCTAAAGTTGTCTAGGGACCTGAAAACGCTCTCTTTTAACAACTGCCAGGTTTCATCTGAGATCTCTTCGTTGTATTCGTGTTCAAGTAGCCCAAAGTTGTCCTTGGGATCGGACTTATAGTCACCGGAATTGGAGGTTTTGTACTGGACTCGCATTTTGCCAACTACGGCTTTTTTGAATTCATCCCTATTTAACTTTTCGTTTTCAAGAAGTGATTTTATCAGGAAGGCAATAGCTTCGTGGATGATGGTCCCCTTCCAGGTGTGGCGGTTGTTGAGTTTCTTTAACCGGTAGATGGTTCTTACTCGCTCCGAAGCGTCATCTTCCCAACCGTCCCAAAAGCCGTAATACTGAAAGTAGTACTTGCGCTTGCAGCTTTTGAAGGTTGAAAGCCGGCTATTGGACCAGGAGAAGTTGTTTTTGAAGTCTTTGGACATTGTAAAATCCTTTGATTAATCCAATTTCCTTTAAATCTAGTTGAGAAGTTTCTTTTCGGCGTTTAACCCATACTATACCATCGAAGTTAGTTGTGCAAACGAAAGAAAAAGAGGTGCCGCTTGGCACCTCTCGGTAGTCTGACTGTCTTTAGCAACGTTTTTTCCTCTAGTGGTACTTAAGTTAAGTCATCCATTGGAGAAGAGTGCCGGTAGCTTTCCTGCAAAGCCTTGTCGCTCATGTGGACGTACCTCAAAGCCGTTCTCATCTGCTACCATCAACTTTTCCCATAAGGGTGAAATCTTCGACGGCTTCTTCCAGGGGAATTTTTGAATTTCGAGAGGTTCTATCGGACTTAGAAGTTGAACGATTTGAGTTGGACCTACCGTAATTTTCAG
>JAGXLB010000004.1 GCA_018334915.1 Candidatus Bipolaricaulota bacterium | reverse complement strand
GTTTGTAAGGAAATATCCCTACTATTTGAGAAACTTATTTATCTTCACCAATTGGGTGATATCTAAAGTGGCAAATCAAGTCGCTCTCCGGTAACTTTCAACCAGCACCCAGATGAGCTCCGGAACCTACCTCAAGGTCTTTGACTTCCCTCCGGTAAGGCTGCCTGATCCGTTTAATCGTGGGTTATATTTCCAGGTTACATTTCTCATCTGGGTGCTGGACCAACTCTTGCTGGAAAATTGGTCCCTAGTCCAAATATGTTTTCCAACCCCCGGGAAGAGTCGCTTAATTTGGGTTTTAGTTTAAACCTCCTGCCTCTTACCTGGCAACTCTATCAAGAAAGTCAAGTTCAACTTTTAAAAAAGAAACACCCCCAGGTGACACACCTTACCTGTCATAATTTAGTTCTACGTTTAAATAAGGTGAATCAAAATTGTCTGACCGGCCCGACGAAGTACTCATTGCGGACCTTTCGTTACTTTCCTTAAATAGGCATCTAGCCAATTTTCGATTCCTCTTCTTCGATAATTTCATCCATATTCTGCACCTTATTTTCGGAAAGTGGTATCGGTTCATGCTCGTCCAGTAGCTTTTTCGCCTTTACCCGAGCTCGTTCTCTGAAGTTTTTTCCGCCTTTTTCTTTCCAGCTATCGTAACTACTTCGATCCAATAATTCAGGCTGGTACAGGTCCTTGAATGTATTCATGGTTGATTGATCGGTCAGGAAACCTCCACCAGGACCGACCCTCTTTAACGCTTCGAGCGCCAGGTGGTCTTCATTCAGGTTTATTCCCTCCTGAAGTCTTCTTATGTAACCAACTATCTCATTTCCGATCACAACCGATTCCAATGAACCCGTCTGACCCGACTCCAGGTAGCCGACGTCATGAATAAGATCCGCCTCACTGCGGGCCATTTCAGTAATGGATATAGAGGCTTCCATAGCTTGCTGTCCATCGATTAATTTGGAATCGCTGAAGCCAGCTTCGCTGAAAACCGGCATATCCAGGTATTTACTGACCTCACTCAACGCCCTATCAATTAATATGGCAGCCGGTAGTCCATAGGAGGCTCCGGCGGTTTTCATGTCCATCGGTGAAGCGGCACCACCTATTATCACCGGTGCACCAGGTCGTTTGAATTGAGATAGTACGACGCCGCTCAACTCCTCTGCCAGCGACATAACTACCGTGCCAGCCGGCGTAGCCGGACTAGAAGCTCCGGGAAGCGTACCGGAAGTATAAGTAGCAGGAACTCCGTACTCCGCGGACAGCAATAGCCGGCCAAGAGCGTCTTCGCTTCCAACGAGAGGACTTGTAGGCTCCGTATACTGAATAAAGAACGGTTTATCTTCGAGTACATCTCTGTTCCCTACGACTGCCGCCGCCATTTCGAACAATTCAACTGTATTTCTGTTGTCGGCTGACGTAAAGACAAACGGCTTACTGTTATTGACCGTCATCGTCCTAAACTGATATAGATCCGCCAGCTCTGGCGGAACGTCCTGAGGTAAAGCCATGCTCATTAAGAAATCCATGTTGGGCAAAGCATCTACAAGGAGGCTGAAATTCTTTACGTCTGCTAGCTTGCTCTGTCTTCTTTTACCGGTATCAAGATCAAGTGTGCTGGGGTTATCCGAACCGGGACCAAAGTAGTTCTCCGCGCTTCCCAGTTCGAGTGCCAGTTCTCCATTTCGATCATAGATCGGCACGTACTTCGGGGCCGAAGTCAGAGCTTCCTCTACGTGATATGGCTTCAGGTAAACCCTTTGGTCTTCAACTTTGGCACCAGCTTCCTGGAGCAATTCCAGCGCTTCGCCGTGCTTTATCTCTATTCCCACCTTTTCCAGAACGTACATAGCCTTATTGAAGATTTTCTTTTTTTCCTGTTCCGATAACATTATTACTGATCTCCTCTTTTAATAGATTTTAAAATAATAATTTTACATGGTGCCTGATACTAAGTATTTAAAAGTGACCAAATTATCAGGGTTCCAATCAGAATACCGAAAATCGTCTATAAATATCGAACAAGGTTATCTTTGATACGTCTGGCAGCCAGAACCAGGTCGTTTACTTCAACGCAGCGAATATTTTTCTTGGAATAGGGAGTGACCCCTCCAAGTATTTTCCTGTATTCAAGGGGTAGCCCATATCTTTGAGTTTATTGGACAGATTCCGGGCCTCATCGAATCTCGAACCCGGGTATTTTCAGTGCCTTCTCGACGCGATCCAGCACCCCGGTAAGAATAATGACGATAACCAGGTAAATTAACGCAACCACGGAGAACACTTCGAAGTACCTGAACGTCTCAGCCCCGATTATTTTGGCCTGTCCCATGAGTTCGGGTGCGTTAATTATGTAGGCCAGAGAGGTGTATTTAAGCAAGTAAATTAACTCGTTCGACCAGGAAGGGATGGCTAACCGCAGTGCCTGGGGGAGAATGATATATATAATAGCCTTGCTCTTGGTCAGACCCATGCTTCTTGCAGCCGTCATTTGACCTTCGTTTATAGACTGAATAGCCCCCCGAAAGTATTCCGCTGAATACGCTCCCGAATTCAGACCCAGACCTATGATAGCGGCCATTTCGGGAGACAATCTAAATCCCCAGGCCGGTAACCCGTAATAGAGAATAAAAAGCTGAACGAGCAAAGGTGTGCCCCGAAACAGCTCAATATAACTACCGGTCAGCCAGCGAATGGGCTTATTACCGTATATTTTCCCCAGAGCCAGTGCGGTCCCCAGCGCAGTTCCAATGGAGATACCTACTACCGTCAACCACAGGGTCACTTTTAATCCATCAACCAGTGCCGGAAAAATATCCCAGGCAAACCTGAAGAATTCCATTATATAACTCTATTCAGAGAACAAAAGGTCACCGCATCCTCCCGCCGGTTTCGTAACCAGGAATTTTCAGCTTTTTGTCAACGTAGTCCAATATGGAATTGCCGAACCGTGTAAGGACGAAATAGATCAAAGCCGCTGTCAGGAATACGACCATCGGTTTAAAAGTGCTATAGATAATATAACGGCCCTTTCTCAGCAACTCCACAACTCCCAGTGCATAGGCGAGCGGCGTATCTTTCAGTACTATGGTAAACTCGTTTGCCCAGGGGGGGATCGATCTTCTGAGTGCCTGAGGAATGGTAATATATCTAATTGCCTGAACGCGTGATAGACCGATCGATCTGGCGGCCAGCAGTTGACCGCTCTTAATAGATTGAATAGCGCCCCGGAATATCTGGGATTGATATGCGGAGGACCTTACTCCTATTCCGATCACTGCCGCTAGAAAAGGGGGTAGGTTAATACCGATCCAGGGAAGTCCATAAAAAACCAGCATCAATATTACCAGCAGAGGAACACTCCTGACCACCCTTTCGTATATAGATATAAAAGAAGAGATGGCCTTCTGTCCGTATACTTGCCCTATGGCGAGAGGCAATCCTATCAGGAACCCGAGCAATAGACTTACAAAAGTGAGTTCCAGAGTGACCACTGTTCCCTTAAGAAGCGTTGGTATTATAGACAAGCTAAAATTTACGTTGCCTACAAAAGGTTGTATCATCAAAATTACCTCTAATATGGGCCAGGGATTTCCCCTGGCCCATCTCTAAATTTATCTATTCAAACCACTTCTCCACGAGATCGTCGTACTTCCCGCTACTTCTTATTTTTTCCAGACCTGTATTGAGTTCAGCCACCAGCTCAGAATTACCTTCTTTGACTGCCAGACCATAATTTTCTCCAGTTACCAGTCGAGCTATCACTTTCACTGGTTGCCTTTCGGTAAAGGTTTCTGCGACCGGAGTATCCACAACTACCGAATCTATGTTCTTGTTGACCATATCTCGGACTGCCATTACGTAGGTGTCGTAATGTCGCAGCACAGCTTCACCGATAATTTCCTTCTCTATTAGCTCTTCCTTAACCCAGGACGCTCCTGTAGTGCCCGTTTGAGCTCCTACCTTATGATCTCCCCGGAGGGCCTCCACAACATTCAAATCGGACTCTTCCCTCACTATGACCGCCTGGTCCGCTGACCAGTAAGGATCGCTGAAGTCAACTTTTTTGTCCCTTTCAGCGTTAATAGTCATTGCTGCAGCAACTACGTCGACCTTGCCGGCATCGAGAGCCGGAATAAGGGATGCGAACGACAGATCCTGCCATTTGAGATCGAAGCCCTGTTCCTCAGCAATAGCTTCCATGAGATCTACGTCAAAACCTTCAAGTTCTCCTTTTTCCATAATTTCAAAAGGGGGGAAACCGGCACTGGTTCCCACCGTTAAGTCTTCGCTGTCCTGGCCAAATCCGACCGCGACAGTCAGCCCGAAACTCAGGGCCAGCACTACAAGTAAAGTCGTAAAGTACTTCAGGTTAACATTTTTCATAAACTCCTCCTTGCGTTTTGCTTTGCGTTAAGCTGGGTGGATCAGAAACCGAAAATACAGTCTTTCCACAAGATTAATCTAGCCTGCTAACTAAATCTATCACCTCCAGTCTATCTTAACAAAAACTTTACTAACCAGGGTCATTCTATACAAGTGATGAACAAACGAAAATATAGACCGGAAATTTCGGACTTTAGCACCGATCAACCCCTCTGGATTCTCCTAAAAAATTAGTCCGGGCATATTACCTCTTTTAAAAGACCTTTCCAACAGGTGTGAAAGCCGGTAAGATATTATTGTCAGACCCGAAATTCCCATTTAAATTAGCCATGTTTATAAAGGAACAGAGCAAGATAATCGGCTGGAACGAGGGCCCGTTTGACTTCCGACAGGAAGCATCGGTACCGCTGGTCGGGGTGATCACCAGAGGCGGAGAAATGATCGATGGTGTGCTGAAAACGGAAGTTGACGTGGACGGCCTTAACGGGACGAACCTCCTCTCTACAGCTATCAATGAAAGCAAACACAGTGAGGAGTTGAACCTTGTCGTCCTCGCCGGCGTCACTCTTGCCGGATTCAACGTGGTGGATATCTCGAAAGTGTCCGAAAATACGAATTTGCCCGTTCTGTCGGTGACGAGAGAGAAAGTCGATATGGAGTCGTTCAAATCCGCCCTAAAAAACCTCACGAATTTCAGGCAAAGGTGGAAAGCGGTCAAGAATGCTGGCGAAATCAGCGAATACAAGCTGGAGGGGCACCAAATTTATTACCAGACTGCGAATCTTTCGGCGCACGAAGCGGAAAGAGCTTTAGAGGTAACGACCACACACTCAGCGCTACCCGAACCAATTAGGCTGGCGGGCATTATAGCTACCTCCCTGGTACGGGGAGAAAGCTGAAAACCAACCATTAATATGATGAATCTCAGTTCTTTCACCATTGTTGTACATCATTGACTTGTCCTCATATGCCTTCTGCCGCTTACCTGCCAAATAATTTAACCTTAAAATCCTACCAGTAGAGGTAATCTCGGCAGCCAGGTAAGGGACAGGAGGTTTGGACTAAAAAATACTGTTATTTCTTATGTCCTACAGCTAGCTTCAAAATAGTGGTAAAAGAACTGAGATGAATAGTATTTAACTTGTTCGCCATTATAGAAAGGGGTTGTGGTTTCAATTTTAATCGAGCGAAAACGCGGAGTGAAAGAATTGACTATAAGAATGTTTAAGGGAGGAGGAAAATGAAGGGGTTAATTCAAGTAGTCGAAAATGCCAGAGTGAAGGAAGAAGGAGAAGTAGAAGGTTCAATCGATTATGGCATGGTGATCTTTCTGGGAGTCAAGCAGGGAGACGGTCGGGCTCAATTGGAGGAATTATTACAAAAATTAGTCGACCTCAGGATATTTCCTGACGAGGAAGGAAAGATGAACCTCTCAATTAAAGATATAAGAGGAGAAATTCTCGTGGTTTCTCAGTTTACTCTGTACGCTGACGTTAGTTCGGGCCGTAGACCCGGTTTCTCCCAGGCGGGAGACTACGAAGAGGCAAAATCACTCTACGAAAGCTTCGTAGAGGGCCTCGAAGAATCACTTGAAACCAGGGTCGAGTCCGGGAAATTTGGCAGTCACATGAAAGTTGAGTTGACCAACGACGGGCCAATTACGTTCCTGGTAGAAAGTTGAAAAGCCACCGGCCCTACATTAAAATCAGAGGAGATTTGAGAATACAGAACACGAGGAGGAAATATGGCAGTACCAAAGTTCAGGACATCGAGATCGAAGAAAAGATCCAGACACGCGGGAAACAAGCCAGTAGTTGATCCTACTGCCACGGAATGTCCCCATTGTCACGAGTTGAAGCTCCCGCACCGCGTCTGTGGCAGCTGTGGTTATTATAAAGGGGAGCAAATTTTACAGGTAGAGGAAGAAGAGGAATAGGCATAGATACTGAGCTACCCTCCTCCGGGTTCGGAGATTAATTTCTGGAACCAACTACCTCAGGGTTATTAGATTATGCGGAGGTAATTGAAAACTTCCGGTCTTTTGGTGCTCGGAGCTGTTTAATAGATAGAGCTCCGAATAACTTCTTTCCATTTTCTAAGAGGTTGAAGTTCCCATGGGAAAAACAGTTGCAAGAAACAAGCGTGCATACAGGAATTTCGACTTTGAGGAGTTCTACGAGGCGGGCATAGTCCTCAAGGGCACTGAAGTAAAAAGCCTTAGAGCAGGCAGATGTAGTCTGAAGGACGGATACGGAAAAGTTACAGACGGAGAAGCTTTCCTCCACAATGTCCACATAGCTCGTTACGAAGAAGGAAACAGGGAGAATCACGAGCCGAGGCGGAAAAGAAAACTCCTGCTCCGTAAACCCGAGATCAAGAGACTGATAGGCAAAACTCAGCAAAAAGGGTATTCACTTATTCCCGTGGAAATCTACTTCAAGGGTGGCTATGCAAAGGTAAAACTCGGACTGGGAGAGGGAAGAAAGGAGTACGACAAGCGTCAGAAGATCAAGGATAAAGACCAACAGAGACGGATAGAAAAAGAACTCAAGGAAAGGAGCAGGAATAAGTATTAATTAACATAAAGAATAAAAATGGCTAAAACCAACGATGACTGCGTTACGAAAGCAATTGATGGTTCAAGGTTTGAACTGGTTAGAGGAGATATAACAAAGCAGGAAACGGAGGCAGTCGTAAACGCGGCCAACAAAAGACTGGCGCCTGGAGGCGGGGTAGCAGGAGCTATACATCGCGCTGCGGGGGATCAACTATGGGAGGAATGTAAAGGTCTCGGGGGATGCGAGACCGGGGAGGCCAAAATAACAGAGGGGTACGAGCTTCCCGCAAACTACGTTATACATACCGTGGGGCCCGTCTACAGTAACTCTCCAGAGGATGCGGAATTGCTTGAATCTTCCTACAGAAATAGCCTGGAACTGGTCCGGGAAAAAGGAATTGAAAGCGTATCTTTTCCCGCTTTAAGCACCGGAGCATTTGGCTATCCCGAACAGGAAGCTGGAAAAATAGCAATCAACACGATAACTGATTTTTTAACCAGGTATTCTCAACCAGAACTTGTCCGACTGGTCCTTTATGGTAAGTCTTCTTACGGCCTGCATAAAGAATTATTGTCCGGTATTAACGAGGATTAGTCTCACTCAGGGAACATGGGAACTTAAGTTCGGCTGAGGAGCGCAATCCATAGAGAGTTCATTTCATTTGTGAGGCCCCGGTTGAAATTTCTGTTTATTCAAGTTAATGGAAGCTGATACCATGACTGATAGTTTCGACAGATCTGAAAAGAATTATATCTTTGTCACGGGAGGAGTACTTTCCGGTCTCGGAAAGGGGATAATAGCCGCCTCGCTCGGACTACTCTTAAAGTCCCGGGGATATAGTCCAACACTACAAAAGGTCGACCCTTATTTAAACGTGGACGCAGGGACGATGAATCCTTACCAGCATGGCGAGGTCTTTGTAACCGACGATGGAGCCGAAACCGACCTCGATCTGGGCCATTACGAACGGTTTATAAACGAGGATCTGTCGGGAGCAAACAATGTCACCACGGGGAAAGTCTATTCTTCCGTAATGGAAAAAGAAAGAAAAGGAGAGTATCTGGGTAAAACAGTCCAGATAATTCCTCACATTACGGACGAAATAAAAAAAGATATTAACGAACCACTTCGGGGCTCCGACTCGGATCTCATCATAACGGAGATCGGAGGGACTGTTGGGGACATAGAGAGTCTACCTTTTCTGGAAGCATTGAGGCAGATGAAGGATGAAATACCTTCGGAGAACGTGACTTTTATCCATCTAACTCTGGTTCCTTACCTAAAAACATCCAAGGAACTCAAGACCAAACCGACCCAGCACAGCGTAAAAGAATTGCGTGGAATTGGTATAACCCCCGACATAATAGTTGCTCGATGCGATCGTCCTCTGCCACAATCCGTCCGGGAAAAAATTGGGCTCTTCTGCGACGTTCCCACTCAAAACGTCATAGAGGGACGCAACCTCGACATCATCTACGAGGTGCCTCTGGCAATGGCTGAGGAAGAACTCGACGAAAGAGTCCTGGAAAAATTGAGTCTGCCCAAACGGGACCAGCATCTTTCGAGCTGGTCTTCCAGGGTAGAGCGGCTAAAAAACCCTGACGAAACCGTGACTATAGGTATGTTCGGCAAGTACACCGAACTGGAAGACGCCTATATTAGTATTACCGAAGCCTTTCAGCACGGTGCAGCGGAAACCGGGATAAAGCCGGAATTTTCCTGGTTCTCTTCTGAGGATCTCGAGCAGGATGAACTTGGCAACCATATGGAAGAAATCGACGGAGTAGTTATCCCTCCGGGTTTTGGCGAACGCGGGGTTGAAGGCAAGATCGCCACAGTAAAAATGGCCCGGGAGAACGACGTACCTTTGTTTGGAATATGTCTCGGCATGCAGGTAGCTACTATCGAGTTTGCTCGAAACGTAATAGGCATTGAGGAAGCCAACAGCACTGAATTCGAACCCGAAGCGTCCGATCTAGTAATAAATCTAATGCCGGAGCAGATCGATATTGAAAAGAAGGGCGGAACCATGCGGCTCGGTAGCTACGAAACTACTATAAAAAACGGAACGAAGACGAAAGAGATATACGGAAGAGATACGATAGAGGAAAGGCATAGACACAGATACGAATTCAATAACGATTACAGAAAGGCTTTCGAAGAAGCGGGAATTGAACTAGCTGCAACTTCACTGGACGGTCAGCTGGTCGAAATAATAGAGCTTAAGGAACATCCATGGTTTATCGGGGTACAATTCCATCCCGAATTTAAGTCTCGCCTCGAGGACCCACACCCACTCTTCACGAGTTTTCTCAGGGCCTGCGATCAGGCAAACTAATTACTCCTGTCTCTCTCCGGGAGGTAAAGCTTCCTCTCAATCAGGTAGTAGCCGGACAGTACAACTATTAAAATACTGGCCAGGTGAGCAGCTCTAATAGGACCCACCCAGAGGCTTCCCGCACGAAAGAAACTTACCAGAGACCGGGCAACTGAATAAGATATCAAATAGAAAATTCCAATAAACCCATGTCTGTATCCACCTTTCCGAAGTCGCCATAAAAAGGCAAGTATTATTAAATCGAGGATCATCTCGTAGAGCATTGTTGGATGAAGGCTCTGATTGGGGAATTTTGCTCCCGCCGCCGTATTAGCCGGGAAGACTATTCCCCAGGGAAGGTCGGTAGGGTAGCCATAGGCATCTCCATTTAACAGGTTACCAATGCGGCCTATAGCCTGGCCGAGAATAAGTGGGGGAGCCAGTGCGTCAACAAATTTACGGAACTCCACTCTTTTCAACTTCACGAAAATTACCAAACCCACCAATCCGCCGATTAGCCCACCGTGAATAGCCAATCCGGAGAGCCCAAATCGGCCACCCCCTCCCAGGCCGAAAAACGCCAGAGGGTTTCTTCGAAAGTAATTAAGACGAAACAGGCCGTAGTATATCCGTGCTCCGATTAAACCCAGGGGAAATGAGATAAGGACGAAATCGATCAAATCGGTTAAATCCAGCCCCAAACCTTTTCTCTCTACTTCTTTTTTAAGGATCTTAAGGCCGACCAGCAGGGCCACTGCGTAGGCAATTCCATACCATCGAACTGTCAATGGGCCCAGGGTAAAGGCAATAGGTTTCAACTTTAACCTCCAAAGGTTATTATGAGAATCTGTAAGATACCTATAAGGAAACCCAAAAAGGCACCAAACCAGGTAATAGCCTTGAACTGATCCCCCGTAACGTCCAGAATCAACCTCTCAACCCTTAGAGTAGAAAACTGCTCCACTTCACCCTTAACGAGTTCTTTTACGTTCAGCGCGTCCAGAATATTAGAGCCCTCTTTGGCGACCACTACTGTAAGTTGGTCCACTATGGGTCCGGCAAAGGGGGTAAGTAATTCTGGATCGATCCACCGGGAAAGCCTTCCCAGTTCCTTACTCCCCAGGTCGTGGATTTTTTTCTCTATTACTGACACGACTTTTCCCCGGACTTTTTCAGACTTCAAAGAATCGATAACATACCCGCTAATCGCCCTTACCAGCGCTTCTTTTTCGTCTTCTCTGTTCAGCTCTACCAGATCACCCACTTTCCTGTGTTCCGAGTTTTTCAGCACAACTACCAACCCTTCAAGCACCAGCGACTGAACTCGCTCGTTTCTTATAAGGGTAACAGAAAGATCCGTAAGGAAATCAGCTACTCTTTCTCCCACTTTATCGGTCCAGCCGTGGTCAGAAAGATCCTTTTGAAGAGCTTTTTCCAGGGAGTTGACGGCGGATTCCGTCATCTCCTCCCTTAACTCCTTCTGTTCAAGTAAATCTTTTAATCTCGGGACACCGTCCTCTATTATCTCCTTGACTTTTGCCCGAAGCTTATCCCTCGGGAGAACGAGGGTTTCAAGGAATCCAAGCTTGATCTGGTCCCAGACAGAATCTTCCTCGAACTCTCCATTGATCTCTTTTTCAAGCAGTTCAACGACAATTTCCTCTATCCTCGATCGCAGCTCCGGGTGGTCAAGCAGTTCCGCACCCTTTTTAAGCAGGAGCGGGAGATAAGCTTCTACCTGGCGGACAATTAATTCAGTAAGCTCTTCTCCTAGGTAGTCAGCAACGCAGCCTCCTTCATCCTTCAGTTCGGCGATCCTGGTTTGCCAGAACCTCAGGATATTTGCCTCCAGGTTTTGATTGTCAGCCAGTCCCGCAAGTATCTTTTCAAGCTTTACCGAAATCTCCTCGTAAGACCACCTGTCCACTAATTCCCCAAGTTTTTTCTCCGAAAGCTCCTCAACCCCCGCCTTGATAAGTTCTCTCAATAATTTTTCCAGTTGAGTTTCGAACAAAAGATCTTCTATCCTGGGCTGGAGTTCTTTAACGAGTTTCTGGGTCAGGGCTTTCAGATCAGGCTCCGCACTCTCCGGAACAATTTCTCTGATTGAACCAAGTTCTTTATTGATCGAACTCGTTATCCAGCTCTCCAGCGTTTTCCTTAGTTCTCTCTTGACACGGGGAGCCTCCAGCCTCGCCTGCAGGGCTTCGGGAGTCAACAGGTGCTCCCCGACCGCTCTGCCTATGTTCTCAGCTATATCGGATTTCCGTTTTGGAATAAGTCCGGGCGTAAAAGGGATCCGGTAGCCAAACAGCTCCTTTTTCTCGAGAGGTCTAAACAACATCCTAATGGCAATCCAGTTTGTAGAATAGCCTATTATACTTGCGATCACGGGAAGACCGAGTAGATAGAGTTCAAAATCCATAGATTACTCCTGAAGAGATTAAAAAGCCGATATATCTAAAATATAGGTCCCGATACAGAGAAAAGAAAGTTCTAGGACGTTCCGAATCGGTCAATACAATAACCCCACACGGGGAAGTGTAATTTAAACAGAAAATCCATGAATATGCAACTACCTTATTTCACGTAAAAGACCCAACCATCAAGGCTTAAACCTCAAACCGCAAGTTTAACAATTTTCCACGAGCGCAAATTTTTTTGGGACATCTTTCAAATAACCTACAGGACCTTTATAATGTTTTCAGCAATATATGACTTATCTGACAGGATTATTGTGCTTTATCAAAACGAAAAGTTGCGAAACAAAAACTAATAGCTAAAATAACGAAGCAATTACTTTTAAACAGGCCATTTAGCTCATTTTTAGATCATAATTTCCTCTGAAAACAGGAGGAAAGGTAAGTAATAATAGTTTACTCATAGGGCGTAATTCCGATACCGCGCCCGGGAGGCGGTAAGATGCCAGCTGAAAACCTAGAGAAAATCTTTAATCCAGAATCTTTAGCCGTGATCGGAGCAAGCGAAAAAGAAGGTTCCGTAGGGGCTACTCTGATGGAGAATATCGTCGAAGGCTTCGAAGGGGAAATTTACCCCGTAAACATTAACAAGGAAACGATAATGGACATCGAGGCGTTTTCCAGCGTTAAGGATATTGATAAGGAAGTAGACCTTGCTGTCATAGCAACGCCGGCCAAGACGGTTCCCGATATAGTAGATGAATGCGGGGAATCAGGAATTGAAGCAGGTATAATAATCTCCGCGGGTTTTAGCGAAACAGGAAAGGAAGGAAAGAAACTGGAAGAAAAAACCGAGTCCGCGAGGCAAAAACACGGAATGAGACTTCTCGGCCCAAATTGTCTGGGAACTATCAGACCCGGTCAGAACTTGAACCTTACATTCCTGCGTAAAGATCCAGCCGCTGGAAAAGTTGCTTTCTTATCCCAGAGTGGCGCGATGGGATCGGCAATTCTCGACTGGTCAACCAGGGCAAAAGTTGGGTTTAGCGCGTTCGTCTCCGTGGGAAACATGCTGGACATCGACTTCGGAGATTTGATAGACTACTTCGGCCAGGATCCTAAAACCAATAGCATTATAATGTACATGGAAGCGGTCAAACACGCGGAGAAGTTCATGAGCGCGGCAAGGGGATTTGCAAGAACCAAACCGATCCTGGTAGTTAAGGCAGGTAAGTACTCAGAGAGTGCCGAAGCCGTAGCATCTCATACCGGCTCACTGGCCGGAGAAGATCAAATATACGAAGCTGCATTCAAGCGAGCCGGAGTCACTCGTGTTTCTGACGTCGACGATCTTTTCAGCAGCTCGGAAACTCTGAGCAAGCAGAACCTCCCTAAAGGGCCGAAAATGGCCGTGGTAACAAATGCCGGGGGACCGGGGATAATGACCACTGATGCCATACTTGATTCCGGTGGTGAGCTAGCAGACCTGAACCCCGAAACAGAACAGGAATTAACCGAACTGCTGCCCGACCACGCCAGCGTAAAAAATCCCGTAGATGTCCTGGGTGACGCGGGATCAACTCGTTACGAAGACGCAATTAGAACGTGTCAGGAGGACGAAGACGTGGACGGCGTAATTGTAATTTACGCCCCCCAGGGAGAAGCCACGGCCAGGGACGCTGCGGAGGCGGTAGCAGCGGTTTCCAAGGAAACTGAGAAGCCGATAGTTACGTCATTCATGGGAGCGGGGGAAGTTGACCGGGGACGAAAGCTCCTGCGAAATGAAAACGTTCCGACAAGACCGACACCGGAGCAGGCGATAAGCGCCTATATGTATATGCATCGGTACGCCCGTAACCTTGAATTGCTCTACGAAACTCCTGAGGAACTTCCGGTAAATAACCAGCCTCCCCACCACCATCTGAAAGCGATGGTAAGAAAAGTTCTGAGTTCGGAGAGATCAACGCTGTCCGAAGTCGAGTCAAAGAAATTTCTCGACACTTACGATATTCCAACTTCGTCCACCAAAGTCGCCGAATCAGCCGATCAGGCAGCTAACAAAGCCTACGAAATAGGCTATCCGGTCGTTTTAAAGGTTTACTCCCACGACATAACTCACAAAACTGACGTGGGTGGGGTCGAACTTAATTTACAGAGCAAAGAAGAAGTAAAACAGGCTTATGAAAGGATAGTCTCACGGGCTAGGAACCATCAGCCTTCGGCAGAGATACTCGGGGTAACCGTTCAAAAAATGTTTTCCAACGTGGACTACGAACTCATTCTCGGCTCAAAGAAGGACCCCCTGTTTGGTGCGTCCATCTTGTTCGGACGCGGTGGAACGGGGGTAGAACTTTACAAGGACACTGCAGCCGGCTTCCCTCCGTTAAACCAGGTGCTAGCTCACAGGCTTATGGAAGACACGAAAGTTTATCAGTTGCTCAGGGGATATAGGGGTAAAGAAGGAGCAGATATTAGGGAGCTGGAAAAACAATTAGTCAGATTCTCCCAGCTAATAATTGACTTTCCCGAAATCAAAGAAATCGATATAAATCCTCTTGCAGTAATAGACGGTTCCTTTAAAGCTCTTGACGCAAGGATGATCCTCGACGACACCTTCAAGGACGAGAGAGTCGAAAAAACTCACGAACACCTTGCTATCGAACCCTATCCGAGGCAGTACACGGAAGAGTGGAGGCTCGACGACGGCAGGAACGTTACCCTGAGACCGATAAAACCGGAAGACGAACCGTTGGAGTTCGAATTATTCGATTCTTTCTCGGATAAGACCTGGCGTCAGCGGTTCTTTGGCCCCAGAACGGAGGTCTCTCACAGGGAAATGACCCGATATACGAATATAGACTACAGACGGGAAATGGCGATAATCGGAATCCTGGAAGAGAACGGAGAAAAGAAAATGATAGGTGTGGGCCGTTTGATAATTGGTCCCAGCCAGGATACCGGGGAGTACGCGGTCGTCGTAGGGGACCCCTGGCAGAGACTGGGTCTTGGTGAGAAACTCACGGATTCGATAATAGGAGTAGCTGAGGACAAAAACCTCAAAAGCATTTACGCAACGATACTGAAAAACAACAAACCAATGGTTCAGCTGGTCCGGAAAATGGGGTTCCAGGAGGAAGAGAGAGACTCCGATACTGTGAAGATGGTCTTGCAGTTGCGTTAATACTTCATTAAGCTCCGGTTATAATTCGTAATAGGCCATCTGCACTGTTTACGGTAAACGAATACTGGACTAGTATTTATATCCCGGGCTGACATAGGGTATCCGCACAGGCTACGAATCAAAGTCCAGTTTTGCGGGGGTCGAATTTTAGAGATAAAGGCTGCTCCTCCAGGACATTACAAAGACAAGTGCTCTGTCGAATAGACGATATATTTATCGGGAAGGAACTGTCTGAAAAGTTTAAACTTTTATTTCCACCGAGTCGTTAGAGGTTCTTTTTAGAGTCGGAGTAGCTCGGATAAATTTCAAAAAGTCAGGGTGGTTATAGTGGAACAGAGGTTCTTAAAAACCGGCGAAGGAAAATTAAGGTACCAAACCAGGGGAAAAGCCAGAGAGAGCCCTTTAATCCTACTTAACGGTGTCTTCATGACGCTGGATAGGTGGGAATCGTTTTCAAAGGAACTATCCGAAGATTTCTTTGTGATAGCCCATGATATGAGGTGTCAGGGGGGTTCATTTTGTCCTGACAAGCTCAATCTTTACGATCATGTAAACGATATCATATCGTTGATGGACGAGTTAAAAGTTGAAAAAGCAAGCGTCGCCGGTACTTCATACGGAGGAGAAGTTGCCCAGCTTTTAGCCCTCGAGCACCCCGACAGGGTCAAGGACCTGTCATTAATTACAACTACTTCGGAGATACCCATAGAAATGTATTACAAGGCTCTGAGGTGGAAGGTGGGGGCAAAAACTGGAGATGCTAGAAAATTTACCCTTTCTTTCTTGAATGATGTCTATTCAGACGAGTTCATAAGGGAAAATCCGGATATCTTAGAAAATATAACGTCCCGATTAGAAGAAAGTAGTTTTGATTACAGCGGTGCCGTGAAACTTTTAAACGCCTTTATGGAAATAAGAGAAAATAAAATAACTCCAAGGCTGGAGGAGATTGAGGCACCAACTCAGGTGATTTCCGCCTCCAATGACAGAGTAAAGCCCCCTGAGTTCGGAAGAAAGATTCACGGGGCAATTGAAAACTCCACGTATGAGGAAGTACAGGGTTCCGGTCATGGGTTAGTAGTAGAAAGACCCAAAAAGCTTTTAGAGCTTCTAAAAAATCATCTTAAGTGAGCCGGATACACCTACTTTGTTTCTCCATGAGCTTTAGAATTTTAAGGGTCAAAGTTAGTGACTTTGTCAGCTGGAGATGATATTTTTAAAGTAGATTATCCAGGGGGAATAAAATGACTGAGGTCCAAGAACCAATTACTCCTCGTGCCAGGAGGACATATAATAAACTGCTTCGGTCGGCTGAAGAGATTTTTGAGGACCGTGGGTTCTTTCGCTCTTCTGTTGCCGAGATATGCCGAAGGGCAAATGTTTCGAACGGGACATTTTATCGTTACTTCACCGATAAGCGGGATATCTTTATAGAGATAGCGGAGCAGCTGGGTGCTGATCTAACAAAAGAAATTGAAGGAAAAGTTCTCGACTCAAGAGAGCCATTTGATAGTCGACTTGCACTACTTTTGCAAACTTATTTTTCCTTTCTGCGCAACCACTCTTCTATTTATCAAATCTTTTGGCAGGCCGAGTTCGTAAATTGGAATACCCACCAAGCCTTTTATACAAAACTTACAGAAACACTTGGTTCTGTTTTTACCCAGGGTATAGATAGTGGGTACTTTCAAGAGCACGACACTCAATTGATGGCACATTACCTGCTGGGAACGCTAAGCTTTGTTTCCATGAGATGGATCATCTGGGAGTCATATTCAGTTGACGAGAAAGTAGTCAAAAGTTTGAAGGAATTTTTGATTCAGGGCCTCAGTACTGAAGATAGTGCTAAAAACTTTGAGCGGCCTCCCTTCACACCGCTCCAAGTAAAAAACCACAAAAATGAACCAGAATTATTACCAAAAAACAAAAGCAATACCCGATTCAAGTTACTATCTGCCGCCGAACATTGTTTCGGCGCAGATGGATTTTACGGAACTACAATCGGGGATATTACCCGTCAGGCAGAAGTGGCACAGGGGACGTTTTACCATCATTTCTCGAGCAAACTAGAAGTATTTGAGCAACTGGTTCGGGAGATCAATAGAAGGTGGAGAGAGGAAGTAGAGAAAAGGACTCGAGAATCAGACCACAGGTTGAAGGTAGAATATGAAGGTTTCCGAGTTTTCTTCATGTTTATCGCCAACCATTCTGGTATGTATCGGATCGTTCGGGAAGCGGAGTTCGTAGAAAAATCCCTGGGCCGATGGTATTATGAAAACTTTGCCACCCGTTATAGAGAAGCGTTACGAAAAGCTTCAAAAAGCGGAGAAATTCGGACAATCCACCCGGGGGTCCTTGCTTATTCACTGATGGGTATAGGCCATTTCCTGGGTCAGAAGTGGTTTGTTCAGGAAAACCGGGAAAGAACTCCCGCTCCTGAATTTGATGCAATGTTTGACCTAATTCTCAACGGAATGGGGATTTAGCGAGGATTCCCCTGAGGGCTTACCTGCTAAACAAAAGAATTTGGGCATATTTGACACCGGGATAAATTCATGTTAGTATGTCACAGTAAAATGAGAGTTGATTCAGGTATAAATATTTTTATACTATTTAAACCAAAACACAGATTTGAGGGGTAATGTAATTATGAAAGATCCGGTAATTGTATCTGCAACTAGAACACCAATTGGAACTTTCGGGGGGTCTCTTAAAGACATAAAAGTTTCTGATCTTGGGAGCGTAGTTATAGAAGAGTTACTTAATAAAGCAAATCTACGCCCCGAGATCCCGTCTTGGGTAAAAGCTAGCCGGCCCAGTGTCTCGCGAGATGAAGATCTGACTGACCTGGAAAGGCAATATTCTAACTGGGATAAAGACAGTAAGGGAATACCAATTTATGAGACCATTATGGGCAACGTACTTCAGGGTGGCCAGGGAATGAATACTGCCAGGCAGGCGGCAATTCGGGGCGGAATACCGAGAGAAATACCGGCACATACCGTGAATAAGGTTTGTGGTTCCGGGTTAAAAACTATAGCTTTAGCGGCTGAGAAAATAAGTACGGGTAAGGCCGATGCAATCATCGCCGGGGGCATGGAAAACATGAGTGCTGCCCCTTACGTACTTCCTGATGCCAGATGGGGTTATCGAATGAATCCTGGCGGTTCAGGGGAGATAAAGGATTTAATGGTTCATGATGGACTTTATGAGATATTCCACGACTACCATATGGGAAACACGGCAGAAAATATAGCTGAGGCCTTTGACATATCCCGCCGCTCTCAGGATGAACTGGGAGCAGAGAGTCATCATCGGGCATTGAGGGCGTTAGAAGAAGGTGTTTTTGAGGACGAGATAGTTCCAGTAGAGGTTCCCGGCCAGGAAGAATTCTTTACAACGGATGAGGGGCCAAGGGAAACGAGCGTGGAAACGATGAGTGACTTACCTCCGGCATTTCAGCAGGAAGGTACAGTAACTGCCGGTAATTCCTCGGGAATTAATGATGGTGCAGCTACCGTACTTGTAACCTCCAGAGAATTGGCTCAAAAGCTGGATCTAGAAGTTCTGGCTTCCATCAAATCCTGGGCTCCCGGCGCTGTGGAGCCAAGAATGATGGGACTGGGACCCATAGCCGCGGTAAATAGGCTTCGTCACAATTACGATTTCTCTCTGGAAGAAGTGGACGTGGTTGAACTCAATGAAGCCTTTGCATCACAGACGCTTGCTGTGCTCAAGGAACTCGGTCTTCCACGTTACGGTGAGAGTCAGGAGTTTACTCAATCAGGATCGGGCAAGATCAATCCCCACGGCTCAGGGATATCGCTGGGACACCCAGTCGGAGCAACCGGCGCTCGGTTAGTAGTTACTTTAGTTCACGAATTAAAGCGGCAAAAAAGAGACCTGGGGTTGGCCACTTTGTGTATCGGCGGTGGTCAGGGATTTGCAATGTTGATAGAAAGGGACTAGTTGGCTAAACCCAGAAAGTTCCAGTAACCAAGTTGATAACTTTTATAATGGAGGTATAGATGAAAGAACTGCAGGATTTGAGTCTTCCTACTGATAATATTAGCGCGGCAAAAATATCCGGTACGGGAATGTACCTGCCGGAGAACAAGATTACTAACCGAGAACTTGGCCAAAGGATGAATTACGACGTAGAGGATTATCTCGAAGAGAAAGGTATCGATGTACGTTTCAAAGCAGATCCTGAAGAAAGCACCTCTGATCTGGCAGCAGAGGCTTCTTCTCAGGCTTTAGATGAAGCCGGGTTATCCCCGGAGGATCTGGATCTAATTATATTAGCGACCGATACACCCGATTACGTAACCCCTCCAACGTCAGCAATCCTTCAGCATAAGCTAGGTGCCGAAAACGCCGGGTCTTTTGATATTAACGCTGCCTGTACTGACGAGACCATGGGTCTGGCTATTGGTTCACAATACATCACTCTCGACCCGGAGATAGAGAACGTGCTGGTCGCCGGTGCATACGGTATGACTAAATGGCTTGACTGGGACGATTACTCTAATTCTGCCTCAAAGGTCCTGGGTATGCTATTCTCAGATGGGGGCGGAGCGGTAGTCCTTTCAAGTTCGCAGCAACCTGGTTACTTAGCCTCCAATACTCTGACTGAGGGTGAATTCTGGGATGCCTACGGAATTTATCTGGGGACAGCTAAACCCCTGGATAAGGAGATGATTGAGAAAGGGGAACACCACTTACGATTCCACGAGAACGAACATCACGTACCCCCGGATTTTAACGAAAGCCGATGGCCGGAACTAGTTGAGGGAACAATGGACAAGGTAAATGCCGAGGTAAAGGACTTAGATAGCATATTGTTTAATCAAATAGATAAATCCACTATAGAAGAAACAATGGAAAGGCTCAATCTTGACCTTTCTCAAACGCATCTTGTAATGGATAAATTTGGCTACGCTGGTTCAGCTTCCGTCCTGATGGCTTTACATGATGCACTGGAGGAGGAAAAAATTGAGTCCGGCGATCTTGTCGCGTTTTGTACTTCCGGAGCCGGCTTCGTGATGTCAGTCAGCTTATTTAGGTGGATATAAGGAGGTAAAAATGAAATTAGATGGCAAAGTTTCGATGATTACGGGAGGAGCTAACGGAATTGGTCGACTAGTTTCGGAAACTTTCGTCCAGGAGGGTGCCAGAGTAGCTATATGTGACCTGGATGATGAAGAAGGCAAAAAAGTTGAGAAGGATCTCGCTGAGGCCGAGGGGGAAGCAGAATTCTTCGAGCTGGATATATCGGATAGGCAACGGGTGGATAAAACTGTTGAAGAGATCGAAAACCACTTCGGCCCCATTGAAGTTCTGATTAACAACGCTGGAATTACCCAGGACGCAAAGTTGCTCGACATGACGGAAGAACAATGGGACCAGGTTATTGACGTAAACCTCAAAGGAGCATTTAATTGCACTCAGGCCGTGGCGCCGGGAATGGTGGAAAGGGAGAACGGTAAGATTATAAATGCCAGTTCAATTGTAGGTCTATACGGAAACTACGGTCAGACGAACTACGCGGCAAGCAAGGCCGGATTGATTGCAATGACAAAGGTCTGGGCGAGAGAATTAGGCCCGAAAAACGTCAATGTCAACGCCGTAGCTCCTGGTTTTATTCAGACCAGTATGGCAGAAGGAGTACCGGAAAAGGTAATCAAAAACATTGAAGATCGGACACCTCTGGGCAGACTCGGAAAGCCAGAAGAAGTAGCAAAAACCTATCTATTTCTTGCTTCGGATGATGCAAGTTACATCAACGGTTCCGTTTTTAATGTCGACGGAGGGCTGGTAATCTGACAATTGGAGGTGGTTAGAATGCCAAAAAAGACCATTAATGGAGTAGATCTGTATTACGAAGTTAAGGGAGAGGGCCCCCCGTTAGTTATGATTCAGGGGTTGGGCTACTCGTCCCGGTTTTGGTTCAACCAGGTTCCGGAACTGAAAGAGGACTTTGAGCTGGTTCTGTTTGACAATAGGGACGTAGGAAAATCAGAGATCGTCGATCGGGAATACGAGATGGAAGACATGGCTCGAGACGTTAAGGGTTTAATAGATGAGTTAAACCTGAACCAGGTTAACGTTTTGGGTTTGTCCATGGGGGGGTATATTGCTCAGCATCTTGCACTTGGATGGCCGGATCTTGTAGAAAAACTGATTCTGGTTTCTACTCATGCAGGTGGGCCCAAGTACCTGGCCGCCACCGGCGACCTATGGGAAGAAATTCTGGACGTCGAGGGTCTGAGCGAGAGAGAAATTTACCGTAAGGGGTACCGGTATTCAGTCTCAGAAGATTTTTTCGAGGATGAGGAGACCGTAGAGAAATTAGTCGATATGAGGGTTGAGGACGCTCAACCGGAAGAAGCGTACCAGCGGCAATTTCAGGCTGCTTCAGAATTTGACTTAAGTGACCGACTCGGGGAAATTGAAACCGATACCCTGATAGTATCCGGCGAGGAAGATAGAGTAGTTCCAGGCCAATTTGCCGAGCAGCTAAACGAAGGAATACCCAATTCCCGGTTAGAGGTGGTTGAAGGTGCAGCCCATCTTATTCATATCGAAAAACCGGAAGTATTAAACTCTCTGGTAACCGATTTTATAAGTGATAGTAATGGCTAAAGCTCACGTAAACGGAATAGACCTCCATTACGAACTCAGAGGCGATCCTGAGGCAGAGACGGTGGTAATGGTAAACGGATTGCTAACTGACACAGAGAGCTGGGCTCAGCACGTTCCTTATTTCGAAGACGATTACCAGGTTCTACTCTTCGATTCGAGAGGTCAGGGTAAAAGCGACAAACCGGAAGGACCTTATTCGGTCAACCAACATGCAGAAGATCTCGCGGCTCTCCTGGAAGAGCTATGTATATCGCAGGGGAACTTCCTGGGGTTATCTAATGGCGGCACGGAGCTTTTGCCGTTTGCTCTAGAACATCCCCACCTGGTCAACTCCCTGGTTTTAGCTGATTCATATGCCTACGTTGATGCAATCCTTGAAGCTAAAATAGATGCGTGGCTTGAAGCAGCGAGAGTGAGTCCTGAACTAAGATTTCTGGTAGCCACTCCTTACGTCTGGGGGGGGACCTTTCTGGAGAACAATCAGGAGCTCTTTGAACAATTTAAAGAGGCAGCTCACGAGGCTCCGCAAGAAGCCACGGAAAACCTCATTGAGGGCGCAAAAATACTTGAACTTCCGGAACCAATAGAAAATATAACTGCTCCTGCCCTGATTGTCGTTGGGGAAAAGGATATACTCACTCCACCTGAGTACTCGCGTTACATGGCGTCTAGAATTCCAGATGGGCGGTTGAAAATTATTGAAGATGCAGGGCACGCATCTGCCATAGAACGTGCCGACGTTTTCTGTAACCAAGTTCTGGATTTTCTGGATGAGGTGATATAACCATGGAGCCAGACGTAGGACAGATACTTGAGAGGAGAGCCAACCTTACACCAAATAAGGTGGGTTGGGTAGACTGGGACCAGGGGAAACGCCTGCGTTACGACGAGTTGAACAGGCGAGCCAACAAAGCGGCTAACTGCTTTCGCGAGGAGCACGGGATCCAGAAGGGTGATCGGGTCTCTGTACTGGCTCTTAACGGAGTACATTACTCCGATCTCTACTTTGGCCTGGGTAAAATAGGAGCGATTCTGGCACCGCTAAACTGGCGACTTGCCGAGCCCGAACTGGAGTATATCCTGGGGGATTGTGAACCGGAAATAGTTCTTTACGATGACGAATGCAGCGAGCACACGGAGGAATTAAAGGGAAGTTACACTGACGCAAACTGGATACACCTCTCCGAGTACGAGAAAGCACTTGAGACCGCCTCCGCCGAGCGGCCTGAACCTAGTACTCCCGTAAAAAAGGAAGAACCTCACGCAATACTCTATACTTCCGGCACAACCGGAAGGCCAAAGGGGGCAATGCTACCCCATAGGATGATTTTATGGAATTCAGTCAATACGGTGACGTCCTGGGGCTTAACTGAGGACGATATAGCTCCCGTGGTGACCCCCCAGTTTCACACAGGTGGTTTGAATACAGTTCTCACACCGCTTTATCATGTCGGTGGAAGAGTTGTGGTTACGAAGGAATTCGACCCGGAAGATACGCTTCGAATGGTAGAGCGAGAGTCCGCCACTGTGGTATTTATGGTTCCAGTAATGTTTCAAATGATGAGTGAAACTGACTTATTTTCCCGAGCTGACCTTAGTTCAATCCGGTTCCTGATATCGGGAGGAGCCCCTGCCCCGGAATCGGTAAAAGAAACTTATAGAGAAAGGGGTCTGGTATTCAAGGAGGGCTACGGTTTGACGGAAGTAGGGAATAATTGCTTTTCGGAAACAGCGGCTGAATCCCTTCAGAAAGAAGGTTCCGTTGGAAAACCAGTCATTCACGAAAACGCCAGAATAGCCGACGATCAAGGTGACGAGGTTAGCCCTGGAGAGATCGGCGAATTGTTACTTGCCGGTCCTCACGTTTTTTCAGGATACTGGAAGAAACCGGAAGAAACTGAGGAAGCGTTTACTGACGACTGGTTTCATACAGGTGACCTCGCCAGAATGGACGAAGAGGGTTACTTTTACATCGAGGGCCGGAAGAAAGATATGATAATTTCCGGTGGTGAAAATATTTACCTCGCAGAGGTTGAAAGAGTGTTAAAAGAGCATCCGGATGTCGCTGACGCAGCTCTGATTGGCGTTCCGGATGAAACATGGGGAGAAGTGGGACACGCAATAATCGTTCCGAGCGAAGGTTCACAGGTTGACGAAGAGGAATTAGAAGAGTACTGTGAGAACCAAATTGCGAGCTATAAAGTGCCCAAATCCTTTGAAAGGGCTGAAAAACTCCCCAGAAATTCTTACGGGAAGCTGGAAAGAGACAGAGTCGAAAAAAAGTTCGGAAGAGAGAAGGATTGATAGGAGTAATGAACCCGACAGATTAAGTTAAAATTCTTAGGGGACAGTGGGGGGTGGTATTTCAGTAAGTGAAAACTGAGGTGTTTAGTGGTAATATATAAGACTTCAAGGTAATTTTTCATTTTAATGTCTCAACAAAACAGGAGGTAGTGCCATGAACGCTAAAAGAAATTTAGCTTTCACTGCAGTTGTTCTTTTGGTTACTTCGGTGCTTTTGGCTGGTATCTCCCCGATAGCTACAGCACAAAATGACGATGTCAAAATAGCAGTACTTCAACCTCGACCTCAAAAGGGCCTTTACTTTTACGGTACATGGGCCATCCAGGGGTTTAAGATAGGGCTCCAGTACGCGACTGACTCGCCGGATTGGGAAGGACCCTATGAAATGGATAACGGGACGAACATCAATATTAGAATATTTGATACGGAAGGAACCCCGCAAGTGGGAGTTTCGAAAGCTCGCCAGGCAATTACCAGCTGGAACGCGGATTTATTGTTTGGTACTTCCCATAGCCCGGTGGCAACGTCTATTCAAAGAATTGCCGAAACTTACGAAACCCCATTCTTTATGGCCCCTGCGGCTTCCGCGGACCTAACCCAGAAACCCAAATTCAATAAATACATCTTCCGCGTTGGACGGAGTAACTGGCACGACGCCAAGACTTCCGCTTATTACTACTCGGAAGAACAGGACGTCGATACCGTTGCATATCTGAGTATCGACCAGACGTTCGGTCAAAACGGCGTTGAAACAGCAAAGAAAGCATTTGAAGACTACGGTGTAGAATCCGTGGCAACGGAGTTTGCACCACCCGATACAAAAAACTTCAAGCCTTACCTTCAAAGGATCAAAAACAAGGATCCTGATATCCTATATATAGTCTGGGCTGGTAGCGGATTTGCCCCTCTATATAAAGGAATCAACAATATGGAAATGATGGACAAAGCGGTAGGTTCCGTAATAGACCTGTTTACAATGAACAGGGTCAACCTCCTTTCCGGGGGGCTATACGAAGGAGCCGAGGGTTTCTGTTACTTTGCCTACGACGTGAACTCCGGACCTGAATACGATTTCCTGGTAGAAACGATGCAGGAGAACGATATCCGACCAGATGCCTTCGCTGCGGCCTATTCTCAGGAGGAAGGGGACATGTTCGATAAGCTTTCCAAGGCAAGTGTACCTGAACTCTGGCACGGTCAGGCGTTCGCTTCTGCCCAGTTCATCGTGGAAGGTCTCAGGCGCGGGTCAGTCTCCAACCCGGAAGGCTTGATCAAGGCCTGGGAAGGTATGGAACTGGAAACGCCTATTGGTGCAACGATTATCAGACCCGAAGACCATCAGGGCGTAAGACCTATGTACATCGCCAGGGCTGTAGTCGATTCCGCCGAAGACGATATCGGAAGTAGCGATACCGTGGGTCTAATAATTGGCGATAGGATGACTAAAGTACCAAGAGAGTATATTGATCCGCCTATCAAGACCGACTACGAACCCATTTCAGAAGAAGAATAACAGTACGACACATCATGGACTCTTTACCCCTGGAGTTTATCCAGGGGTAAAGAGTCTCTAAAAATATAAAAGTGGTTTGATCGTTCATTTTTTAGGTGATTAAAACAAGTTAATGAAAACAATACTCGAAACGAAAGGTTTAACGAAAGATTTTGGCGGTCTGACTGCTGTGGATCATGTTGATCTCAAGATTCCCCGGGGAAAGATCGAAGCGATAATCGGCCCAAATGGAGCAGGAAAGACTACCTTTTTTAATTTGCTCTCAGGTTTGCTTGAGCCAACAAGCGGCGAGATTACCTATAAAGGAAAAATAATAACGGACTTTTCTCCTGAGGAGAGGTCTAAAGAAGGAATTGCCAGGTCATTTCAGCTTACTCAAATTTTTCCCTCACTTCCCACTCTGGAAAACGTCCGAATAGCAGCCCAGAGCCGTGGTGGCTCAAAAACTACTTATGACATGTTTTCCCGTGCCGATAGCTATCAAAATTTCATAGAAAAGTCCCAAAATTTACTTGATAAAGTTGACCTGAACGAAGAATACGGAACCCAGGCAGGGAACCTCACTCGAGCCAATCAGCGTAAACTGGACTTTGCCATTGCTCTTGCCACGGATCCGGAACTACTTCTACTCGACGAACCGACCGCGGGTATGGCCATGGAGGAAATACCGGAAGTTCTAGACGTGATAGAAAAGCTTAACGAGGTTCGTGGAGACCTATCTATAGTTTTAATCGAACATAACATGGATATAGTTATGGATATTTCGGATAAAATTTGTGTGCTTGCTGATGGAAAAACACTTGCGGAAGGCACGCCGGAAGCAATTAGACAGAACGATGAAGTACAGCAGGCTTATTTGGGAGCACTGGGTTAAACATGAAAAACATCTTAGAACTTCAGAACGTCCACGTAGAGATAGAGGAAGCTTACGTCTTGCAGGGGGTTTCATTTCAGGTTCCCGAAGGACAGCTGGTTGCAATACTGGGGCGAAATGGGGCGGGCAAAACTACGACCCTGGAAAGCATACTCGGTTTATGGCCGCCTTTTGACGGAGATGTTGCATTCAAAGGGGAATCGCTTCTCGGGGTTCCACCCTACAAAATTGCCCAAAAGGGCATTGGATACTCTCCCGACTCAGCACGGATATTTTCTAACCTAACTGTGGAAGAAAACTTGAGGATGGGAACCCTCAACCAGGACTCCGCAGACCTGGAATACGCTTACGAGCTATTTCCTCTCCTCAAAGATCACAGCGCAAACCTGGGCAAGTCTCTCAGTGGTGGCGAACAAAAGTTACTGGCTCTGGCCCGCGCAATGGTCGATAAGAGCAACGAATTACTCTTAATAGACGAACCGACGGAAGGCCTGAGCCCTGAGAACAGCCAAAAGGTTTATAGAGCTCTGGACAAGGTCAAGGAAAGAGCCTCAGTCCTTTTAGTTGCGGACAATCTTCAGCTGGCAGAAAAATTCGCCGAAAAGTTTTTAGTTATGGCTAATGGTGTGGTCGAGGAAAAAGGCAATATAGAAAAATTAATCGAAAACTCTGAGATAGCCGAGAAATATCTTGGCACGGGAGTCCAATAATTGGGTGAGTTAAATGATTTCTACTCTGGCTAGCGCGTTAATCGACGGATTGGCGTTAAGCATGCTTTACTTTATGATAGCTTCTGGCTTTTCGCTGATCTTTGGTCTTGAGGATATCGTAAATTTTGCTCACGGTAGCTTTTTTATGCTCGGGGCTTTTGTTTCCTACGAGGTAGTTAGTTACACTGGAAGCTTTTACCTTGGCCTACTAGCTGCCGGTATAGCGATGGCAATTTTAGCCGCTTTAGTCGAATCCGGTCTCCTGCGGCGGAAGTTTGGGAACGAGATGGCGATCATAATGTTGACTCTGGGAATAATGTATATTATCCATCACGGGGCGTTATTAAGATACGGAGCGGCCAGCTCAACCTACGGCACGATTCCTTCCTACATCCAGGGCACGTTAAAACCCGGTCCAATTATCATTAATAAGTACAGACTCTTTATAATCGTTCTGGGATTTATAATTGCCGGCGGTGTCTTCTTATTCTTAAATAGAACTAATGTCGGACTGATAGTCCGGGCAGGCATTGATGACGTCGATATGGCAAAAGCTCTGGGCGCAAATACCAAGAGGACTTTTACCCTGGTTTTCGCGGTAGGTAGTGCTTTAGCCGGACTGGGGGGGGCAGCAGCTGTCGGGTGGATATATGCCAGCGTCGATCTCGGATTAAACTATTTATTCTTCGCTTTCGCCATTGTAGTAATCGGTGGGTTAGGTTCCTTTAAAGGTACGTTTTACGCCGCCCTTCTGGCTGGAATAATTCACGAACTTTTCGCTTATTATATACCTTTCCTCGCCGGGCCCAGTTTATTTATTCTAATGGCAGCAGTATTGCTACTAAAACCCGAGGGGCTGCTTGGGGGTGCGACACAATGAGGAATTTAGCTAAACACCTAAAGTCTAACTCGTATCCACTGGCAACTATCGGGCTATTTTTTGCTTTGATACCCATCTTTTTTTACTTTAATTTACCTTTTGCCGATATATTAACCAGGATTTTTGCCATATCAATCTATGCCCTCTCTTTTGATCTATTACTGGGATACACGGGTCTTCTCAATTTTGGTCAGTCACTATTTTTCGGGATGGGTGCATATATTACTGCCTACACGCTGAACTGGACTGAATTCAACTTTATGGTCGCCCTCTTATTCAGCCTCTTAGTGGGAGCAATTCTTGGCGTAATCCTGTCATTGATAGTCAGGAGATCCTTCAAAGGCGTTCCATTTACTTTTTTCAGTCTGGCATTTGTCATGATAATCCTTTCCATGTTCCAAAAAAGGATCTTCAGGCCGGTCAGCGGAGGAGAAGGTGGAATACTAGTACCATTACCCGGGATTTTGAAGTCCATATGGGCAATCAGGGTCTTCGAATACGGTTTTCTGGGGTTACTGGCCATCGGTCTGCTGGTCGCGATATACAAAAATACCAGGAATTTCTCCCTGCTCCAGCAGGTCCCCACGATGCTTGTTAGCTCCGGTATTATTGGAGGGATATTTTATTTTGCAACTGAACATTTAAGTTACCTTGAGTCAGCAGCCAGCTTTGAAAGACTAACCGCAAACCGCTACTACTTAACGCTATCGTTCCTTGTCGCCATATACTTCCTGATCAGAAGGGTCGTTAGTTCCCCCGTGGGAAAAGTATGGCAGTCTATAAGGGAAAACGAAACGAGGACCGAAGTTATAGGTTATAATACCTTTAACTACAAATTACTTGCCCTGGCTGTTTCTGGCTCAATTGCTGGATTGGCTGGCGGCTTATACGCCCCCTATTTGCTCACGGTAAGTGCCGGCAATGTATTCGATCCTTTTATTACTATTCGGGCTCTCATATTTGCTGTACTTGGAGGGCTTGGAACGCTCAAAGGGGCTATTCTGGGAGCAGGAATTATTTTACTGCTGGAGCACTTCTTAAATCCTCTAATCGGCGGCTGGACAAGTATCTTAATTGGAATCATCTTTATTTTCGTCGTATTTTCCATGCCTCGGGGGATCGTCGGAGAGCTGACGGTAACTGGAGGTAAATCATTCAGAGAAATGGTGAGGGAGATGGTTAGTTAATTATTTAAATATTGATCTCCATAATTATCACTACAAACTTCTGAATCCGAATTAGCTCTGTGAGAAACTTATTGTTTAGTACCGTTCATCTCAAATAAAAGTTCGATCACCTTACTAAACGGGAGGGTGTTAAATGTCAGAACCGAAAAAATGGGTTAAGGAAGACCCGGAAAGAGAGGAAGTCTTTTGGCCAACGGAGGAAATGAAGGAAAAAGCGTGGGTTTCAGACGAATCCATCTACGAAGAAGCCCTTAGGGACCCTCAGGGCTTCTGGGCGAAACATGCTAAAGAGGGCATCGACTGGTACGAAGAATGGGACGAGACCTATACAGAGGAGCCCTATAACTACGAATGGTTTGTTGGAGGAAAACTCAACCTGGCCTATAATGCGATCGACAGACATGTTGAGAACGGTAAAGGCAATAAAAATGCAATCATCTGGGAACCGGAACCCACGGACGAAGAAACCGTTCGGATGACATATGCCGAACTTCAGGAAGAAGTTTCTAAGTTCGCTAACGTCCTGGAAAGCTTTGGCGTGGAAAAGGGAGACAGGGTCGGCATTTACATGCCGATGATTCCCGAAGCCTTAATAGCTATGCTTGCGACGGCCCGAGTCGGAGCTGTTCACAGCGTGGTCTTCTCGGCATTTAGCCCCGATTCACTTAGGGACAGATTAGAGGACGCAAATGCCAAAGTCCTGGTAACGGCAGACGGCTACTACAGGCGAGGGAAACCGCTGAACCTGAAAAAGAACGCCAACAAAGGACTGCAGGGCAGTCCGGTAGAAGACGTCGTAACGGTACAAAGAACGGGAAAGGACGTTGAAATGCAGGAAGGTAGAGACCACTGGTATCACGAACTCATGGAAGACGCCGACTCGGAACACGAACCTGCAGTGATGAACAGTAGCGATCTTGCATTCATCCTTTATACCAGCGGTACAACCGGTAAACCCAAAGGCGTCATGCACAATGTAGGCGGTTATACCGTCCAGTCTTACCTTACGGCAAAGTGGAATTTTAACCTGCACGATGACGACATATTCTGGTGTACCGCAGACGTAGGCTGGATAACTGGTCACACTTACATAAATTATGGCCCTCTCCTAAATGGAATTACCACTGTAGTCTACGAAGGTGCGCCTGACTATCCTGAATACGACAGGCTATGGCAGATTGTTGAGGAGGAGGGAGTTACCGGATTTTACACGGCACCGACCGCCATTAGAATGTTCATAAAGCAGGGTACCGAATGGCCGGAAAAGCACGATCTTTCCAGCCTGAGAATACTGGGCACTGTAGGTGAACCGATAAACAAGGACGCCTGGATGTGGTACTTCGATAATATAGGTGGTGGGCGCTGTCCTGTCGTGGACACCTGGTGGCAAACTGAAACTGGCGCAAACGTAATCAATGCGCTACCGGGTATAGGACCCTTTATCCCAACCTTCGCCGGAAAACCCTTCCCAGGAATTGACGCTGGTCTTCTCGATACCGAAGGAAATCCCGTGGGGGTTGACGAGGGTGGATATCTAACAATTAAATCCCCATTCCCACCCAGCTTAATCAGGGGAGTCTATAAACGGCCGGAGAAGTTTAAAGATGAGTACTGGAGCGAATACGGTCCGGACTACTACTTCACCAGTGACGGAGCCAGAAAGGATGAGGACGGAAATATCAGAATAACCGGACGATTGGACGACGTAATGAATGTCGCTGGTCACAGATTGGCAACTGGTGAGGTCGAAAACGCGCTCGGAAAACACGAAGCAGTCGCGGAGCCCGCAGTTGTATCCCGTCCGGACGAGGTGAAGGGAGAAGTCCCCGTAGCGTTCGTCATGCTGGAGAGGGGAACTGACATCGACGAGGAAACATTACAGAAAGAACTCATCCAGCTGGTCGACGACACCATAGGACCGACAGCCCGTCCCGCCGACATTGTCATCGCAGACGAAGTTCCCAAAACGAGATCGGGCAAGATTATGCGGAGAATCTTGAAAAGCCTGGTAAGGGGCGAGGACGTCGGAGACCTGACTACTCTGAGAAATCCTGAAACCGTAGAAGAGCTTCAGGAAAAGTTGAGTGAGTAATTAAACCCGTCAAACTCAAACTAATAAATGGAGTGATTGAACTTGGAGATCAACGAAGACGTAGCCAACCCTTCACCTCTGGGTCTGGGAGGGTTCGCGCTATCAACATTCATCCTTAACCTTGTTAATTCAGGGCTGGTAGCCGAGGGATCACTCGGTATCGTTATGCCCATGGCGATAGCCTATGGAGGTTTGGCTCAACTGCTGGCCGGAATGTGGGAATTTCGGCGGAATAACGTCTTTGGGGCTACGGCATTTTCCTCTTTTGGAGCATTCTGGATAGGCCTGGCTTCCTTCTTTTTCCTCGAATGGGCAGGAATAGTTACTGACGTACCCAAGGAAGGAATCGCGATTGCTCTGATCGCCTGGGGTATATTTACTTTCTACATGACGATCGCGTCTCTACGCGAACCAAAGGCCATTATGTGGATATTTATCACTTTGACGATTTTATTCTTCCTTCTTGCATGGGGAGAATTTAACCCAACCATCGCCAAGATTGCCGGTTACGAAGGCCTCTTATGCGCATTAATAGCCTGGTATTCGTCAGCAGGGGTTATAATAAACACAATGTTCGGGAAAACTGTTATCCCGCTGGGAGAGCGTTAAAGGGAGTCCAGTTAGCTCAATCAACTATAACCCCAGCCCCAATTCTGGGTCTGGGGTTTCTTGATTTTACCACCCTCGATAAACCATAATTTGATGCAGGTTTGTTGGCCATCTTTTTTTGTCTCTTAGTACTTACTTACAGAGTTAAGCAAATGAAGATATCCTACCGAAGTGATTAATTATGTTTGATAAAGTAAAAAGAGCCGTAGACTGGGTCTTTGGTCAGACGAACGATCAGAAACTCTCCCGACTCCGGAGTTACGTCGATCGGGTAAATGACTTTGAGGATGAAGTAGCTGACCTATCGGAGAAGGAAATGAGGAAAAAGACTGAAGAATTCCGGGAGAAAATTTCCTCCGGAACGGACAAGGAAGAACTTATCCCCGAAGCCTTCGCTCTGGTCAGGGAAGCCGCCGAAAGAGAAACCGGAATGAGACCCTATGACGTTCAAATTATTGGCGGTGTGGCTTTACACCAGAGAAGGATCGCGGAGATGGCTACCGGAGAAGGAAAAACCCTGGTCGCAACGATGCCAGCTTACTTAAACGGTATTACGGGGCAGGTCCACATAGCAACTGTAAACGATTATCTGGCGGAGCGAGATCGAAATTGGATGGGGCCCATTTACGAGACCCTTGGCCTGGATGTTTCGGTAATTCAGGAAGACATGGGCGTAGAAGCCCGCAAACAGGCGTACGAAGCTGATATAGTCTACGGCACCGCGAACCAGTTTGGGTTCGATTACTTAAGAGACAATATGGTTATGTCAGAGGACCAACGGGTTGGGGCAAATAGGGATTTCGCAATTATCGACGAGATTGATAGCATATTGATAGATGAAGCTAGAACCCCGCTGATAATTTCAGGTTCCACGGAAGAATCCACCAAGCTATACAAAAGATTTGCCCGTCTTGCACCAAGATTTAATAAAGGACAGGATTATGAAATAGACGAGAAAAATCAGTCGGTCTCTTTAACTGACGGAGGTGCAAATAAGGCGGAAAATTTCCTTCATCTCGAGGACCTTTATTCCCCCGAAAATATCACCATGCTCCACCACCTAAAGACGGCCCTGAAGGCAGAGGAATTTTTTCAAAAGGACGAGGATTACATAATTCAGGACGGGGGAGTTGTTTTGGTGGACGAATTCACCGGAAGGTTAATGCCGGATAGAAGACTTTCCGAGGGATTACATCAGGCCATAGAAGCAAAAGAAGGAATGATGGTTCAGAAGGAAAACCAGACCTTCGCCCAGGTAACCCTGCAAAATTTCTTTCTCCTGTACGATGGATTAAGCGGGATGACGGGAACGGCAAAAACTGAAGAAGACGAGTTCGAAGATATCTACGACCTTGATGTAGTCGTAGTTCCAACAAACGAACCTTTACGCAGGGACCACAAACCCGACGTAATATTCAAGACTAAAGAAGCCAAATACGAAGCAGTAGCCGAGGCAGTTGAAGAGCTTCACCAAAAAGGCCGTCCGGTTCTGGTGGGAACAAACGCTATTGAAAAATCAGAAAGGCTGAGTTCTCTCCTGGATAAACGCGGGTTGCCCCACGAAGTATTGAACGCCAAAAACCACGCCCGGGAGGCCGAAATCATAAAAGACGCGGGTCAACCCGGGGCGATAACAATAGCAACAAATATGGCGGGAAGAGGTACGGATATAAAACTGGGGGAAGGCGTTGCCAAACTGGGTGGGTTACACGTACTGGGTACTCAGAGACACGAAAGTCGAAGAATCGATAACCAGCTCCGGGGCCGAGCCGGCCGACAGGGTGATCCGGGGTCTTCTCAGTTCTACCTTTCCCTTGAGGACGACCTCATTAGGATATTCGGCGGTGACAGAATAGATTCTATAATGGATAAAGTTGGTCTGGAAGACGGGGAGGCCATCGAACATCAATTGTTGACAAAGGCTATCAGACGGGCCCAGAAGAAAGTAGAAGGAATAAACTACGAAAGACGGAAAAACGTCTTAAAATACGATAAAGTTCTTGCTCAACAGCGCGAAGCTATCTACAGCCTGCGGGATCACTTTGTTTTGACCGAGGAGGGAAGCAGCTGGGAAGAAATAGACAGCTACTTGCAGCCGGTCCTGACTGATTTTTCGGAAGATCTCCTTGAACAATACGGCCTGAAGGACGGAAATTCCGAAGAAAGATTGGAAGACCTAGAAAAAGAATTGACTGAATTCCAAAATTATTCACCGGAACAAGATCTGTCAGAAAATAGCCAAAGCGTGGAGGAATCCCTAAGGGATATTGTAGTATCAAACTGGGAAAACCAGCTCGAAAAGTTTAAAGACACGGATCAGGTTAGCCCGGAGCTAATAAAATCGATAATTATCAAGGTGATCGACAGGGAATGGCGTCAGCACCTCTACGTTATTGATGACTTGAAAGCCGGAGTGGGTTGGTCCTCTTATGGTGGTAAGGATCCCCTGGTCGAGTTCAAACGGGAGTCCTTCCGCCTGTTTCAGGACATGAGGACTGAGTTGAGAAGGGAGATAGTGGAGCTACTGGTAAAGTCGCGCATAGATATCAAAGGTAAACAGAAGCCAGTTGAATCGGAGATTGACCCCTCAAAATTCAATTTTCAGGCGGACGAGGGTAGCTCAGGTCTCCCTGAAAAAAAAGCCGGGCAGGACAAAGATAGTTCCGCCCGTCAACCCAAATCAGACGAGTCGTCGGGTCAAGAACAGAGAATCGTAGAGGACGAGCCCGGTAGAAATGATCCCTGTCCCTGTGGAAGCGGAAAGAAGTATAAGTACTGTTGTGGTGCAGACGATTGATCTTTTTGTCCCACCATTTTATTGAATTATCAATCCTTCTGGTTATAATAGTGTTAACATAAGAATTTAAAAGGAGGTGCTTTAAATGGATCCTATCACAGCTACTTGGTTCGTACTTGGGTTTTTCTGGTCTCTCTGGGCAGCTGCTTTCCTTTCATTCATGGGATGCGGGGTTTGTTAACCAGTTCCAGAAAAAACAGCCGTTAACTAGGTGATTTTATTGTCCAAAAAAACTGTACTTTACATAGGGGTAGTGTTAGTTGTCGGCCTGGTTTTCCTGGCTAATTCCGCGACGGGGTCGGAGATAGAGGATAAGCTGACCCGCATTGTCAGGATGGAGCTTGGCCTCGCCCCGGAAGTTTATAATGTTATCGAGACAGAGTACCAGGGCGAAAAAGTTATTTTGATAGTAATATTTGGTGGAAACGAAAAAGCTCAGCGAAGCAAATTGGGACCCGATATAAAATCCGGGCTGAAGAAGTACGAAGGTATGTCACCAGTCGCAATATCAGTATTAACGAGGGACAAGGACGTAGAATTCCAACCTTACGCCCTGAGAATTATGCAAAATGGCCGGACTTCCCAGGCAAACCAGATAATCGGAATAACGGACGGCTTCAAGGAAGGGAGAATGCCTGAGAAAGTCCCGATCCAGGGTAAAGTTTTTTGGGGAAGCAAAGGGATAATCACTCTGGGAAGTTCGTTTGATTCCACTACCCCATTTAGGATTAAGTACGGTACTAAAAGTGCTAACTTCGCCCTGGGACCTAGCGGAACCGCTCAGCAAGGAGAGACAGAATTGGGCGAGACACCGCAGGAAAATGAGCAGACCAAGCTGGAGAACGAGAAGACAGGTATGGAAGATTACGAAGATAGCAACGTTTCTGAGCAAAGAGACGAAAGCTCCCCACCCGTCAGCAGCAGTAGCTCTAAATCGGGACAGGGCTTGTCTCTTCTCGTTCAGCTCGCAACTCTATTAGCAATTACATTTTCTTTTTTGTAGGTATGAGTAGTTGAGGTTAGAGGCCGACAATTTAAATAATTACGAACTGGGGCAGGGAACACGAGCCCTGCCCCAGTAGCAATTATAAGATAATTCGGTTAAGCTTCTTCTTTTAATTCTTCGTATTCGGACCCTTCCATTAGAGATTCCAGCTCTGTTTCATCTTTCATGTCAAGTTTTACGAGCCAGCCTGACTCAAACGGGGATTCGTTTATTTTCTCCGGCTCACCTTCTAGTGACTCATTGACTTCCGTTACTTCCCCACTGACCGGAGCCTTAACATCCGAAACTGATTTCACGGACTCGACAACAACCATTTCCTCACCCTTGGAGTATTCTTCTCCCAGGTCAGGTAACTCGACAAAAACGATATCCCCCAGCTCTTTCTGTGCAAAGTCGGTCACCCCAACTGTGGCTGTCCGACCTTCGACTTTTACCCAATCGTGATCTTCAGTATACTTGATATCTTCTTTTGCCATAATACCTCCTTTAGTTGATCATTGTAGTTAAAGTTATTAGTAGCCACCATACAAGCTCGTAACCAGCTAAAAATTTTTACCAAACTATTGTCGAGAAACATAGTTTTCATTGCAACCAAGAAACCGATTAATTATATTTAATCGGTGGAATCATGGATTTCGTAATTCTTGCAGCGGGAAAAGGGACCCGCATGAATTCGTCAAAACCGAAGGTGCTACACGAAATTGGCGGAAAGCCCTTAATAGAACATTTACTGGGATCAATCGATCCCTTAAACTTATCTCGTGTCATCGCTGTCGTCGGATACAAGAAGGAATTAATTAGGAGTGTATTGTCGGATTGGGATGTAGACTTTGCGGTACAGGAAAACCAGAGAGGCACAGCTCATGCTCTTCAGCAGGCAAAGGATAAAATCGAGAGCGAAACTTTCCTGGTTGTTCCCGGTGATCTTCCGTTAGTAAAAACTTCTTCACTAAAAACGTTTATAGATTTTGCAAAGGGAAAAAAGGCCGAACTCGCCCTTTTAACGGTAAACCGGGACGATCCCAGTGGCTACGGTAGAATAAAGAGGTCCGGGAATGGAGGTGTAGAAGAGATAATAGAGGAACAGGACGCTTCGGAAGTTGAGAAAAAAATAAAAGAAATCAACGCGGGGATCTATTTTATGCACAACCGGGAAGCCTTATGGGAGGAACTTGATTCGATAGATTTGGAAAACGCTCAGGGCGAGTTCTATTTGACTGACCTTGCGAAACGTTTCTCAAAAAAGGGAAGAAGGGTCTCGGGGTTCCAGGCCAAAAGCCAGGATGAGTTCCTCGGCGTAAACACCAGAGAAGACCTTGTATTAGCGGGGAAAATACTCAACCGGAGGAAAAGGAATTCACTACTTAATTCCGGAGTTACTCTAACTTACCCAGAATCAATAGTTATCGAAAGTGATGTTACAATAGGTCAGGACACGACTATAGAGCCATTTACAATAATCAGAGGGGAGACTTCAATCGGATCAGATGCCAAAATAGGACCTCACGTGGAGATTATAGACAGTGAGATTGGTCAGGGAGTAGAGCTAAGTCATGCGGTTGTAAAAGGTACTTCCGTCCGGGACAATAGGACAATTGAACCATTTAGTTTCCTGAAGTAGAAAGATGATTAACCCCAGACCAATCCCGAAGTCATGAAAAATTCAATAAACCGAGGAGATAAAGTTGCAGGACCTTAAAATTATTGCAGGAAACTCAAACCCCGAATTAGCTCAGGAAATTGTTTCTAGCCTGAGTAAAGAGCTAACCGAAGCTTCGGTAGACAAGTTTCCAGACGGAGAAATCCACGTCCACGTGCAGGAGACGGTAAGAGGAGCATCGGTCTTCGTCGTTCAGTCCGTTTCGCCTCCTGTGAACGACAACCTGGTGGAGTTGCTTCTGATAATTGACGCTCTAAAGAGGGCTTCGGCAAAGCAAATAGCGGCTGTTATCCCATATTACGGTTACGCCCGACAGGATAGAAAGCAAACCGGAAGAGTTCCGATTAGTGCAAAACTTGTGGCAAATATTATATCTACTGCCGGCGCCGACCGGATTCTTACGGTAGATTTGCACGCCGGTCAGATACAGGGATTTTTCGATATCCCCGTAGATAACCTTCGAGCAGATCCTGTTCTGGCAGATACGTTAAAAGATGAGATATCTTATGAGGAAGGGGTAGTGGTCAGTCCCGACGTAGGTGGGGCAAAAAGGGCAAGGAAAGTTTCTCAAAAACTAAACATGTCCCTTGCCATAGTTGAAAAGAAGAGGGGCAGTCAGGGCGAAGGGGTAGAGGTTTTAAACCTAATCGGCAATGTGGAATCCAAGCGATGTCTGATGGTCGATGACATAGTCAGTACGGCAGGTACTCTCACGGAGGTCGCGGAAATACTGGAAGAAAGGGGGGCCAAACACATAGAAGCAATCTGCACCCACGGTATTTTCGCCGGGGGCGCACTGGAGTCGATTGAAAAATCACCAATAGACTCCGTCACTGTAACAAACACGATCCACAGCCCGGAGGCGGAGAAAGCTGACTTCATTAACCACATTTCCGTAGGAGATTTGTTCGCCCGAACGATAAAGCGGATATACCAGGAAAAATCGGTGTCGACTTTGTTCCCCCATTCCTAATATAATTGTGTGACACAAAACGGTTTTTTGGAAAAAGAAATTCAAAGAAAGGTGATATTGATGCCTAAGGTTCAGGTAAGCAAAAGAGAATCAGAGGAAAATCCGAACACTTTGCGGCGTGAGGGCAAACTACCAGCTGTATTGTATGGTCCCGAGAGAGATTCGATAAGCTTAAAGATAAATAAGAAAAAGATGAAAGAACTGCTGGATGAAATAACGAGAAGCACCAGGATTGATCTAGAACTCGATGACGATGTTCACGAGGTTTTCCTCAGGGACATTCAATACGACCATCTAACCGACGAACCGATCCACATGGATTTCTACGAAGTTCCGGACGATCACCCCGTAGAAATGGAGATACCGGTAGTAACGGTTGGGACACCGGAAGGAGTTAGTTCAGGCGGAATCATGGATCAGTTGATGGAAACCATAACAGTCTACGGAGAGGCAATGGACATACCCGAAATACTTAGATTGGATGTGGAAGAACTCGAAATTGGTGACTCAATTCATGTATCGGATCTAGATTTAGGTGACTTAGAAATTTTGACCCCTGAAGATAGAACCGTGCTCTCCATTCTGGCTCCAAGGAAGGAGATAGAGATAGATCTAACGGAACCCACCATTGGCGAGGAGCTGCTGGGTGAAGAAGAATTGGAAGCTGAAGAGGAACTTGAAGGGGAAGAATTGGAAGCTGAAGAGGAACTTGAAGGGGAAGAATTGGAAGAAGAGGCCACCGAAGAAGAAACAGAAGAACCCGAACCGGAAGAAGGAAGCGAAGGAGCGAAATAACCTATCGATACTATAAGGATTGACTTTTCCTTCTTCCCCTTTTGCGTTTAAATATAGGTTAACACTGGCAAATACTATTTTTTGAAATGGTGAATCGTATTTACATATAATTCTACAGTTGAAGAGTTCTCTGGGAGGTGAGCTTGGTGAGTAATATGTACAAGAAGTTTTCGAAGAAGTCGATGGAGATAATGGCTACGGCATACGACGAGGCGGAAAAGTTAAACGATAAGGCAGTCTCCCCGGAACATCTGCTACTGGCTCTTCTTAGAGCTAAAAATACCAGAGTTTATAAATTCTTGAAAGATAACGGGCTGTCCTATCATCACGTTCTTAGAGTAGTTAAGCGGGATGATGAAGAAGAACTATCTCTCCCGCTGGAGGACGAGCTGGAGCCAACGTCCCAGCTGAAGAAAATAATGAAAATGGGCTACGACGAAGCGAGATCCAGCCAGGGCGAAAATAAAATCGAACCTGCTCATCTCCTGATAAGTATCTTAGAGGAAGGCAACGGAACTGCTTCCTCGGTAATAAAGCAATTTGGCATCACTACCAGAAAGGCTCGATCCTACTTCTCCATGGTCCGGAAAAGTGACGCAAACCAGGGGATGGAGCTTAAACTACAATCTACGGAAAAAGGTAGCCAGGAAGAAGGAGTTCTCGAGGAATTTGGAAGAAACTTAATTGAAGAAGCCAAAAAAGATGAACTGGACCCGGTAATCGGAAGAGACAAAGAGATAAATAGGGTAATCCAGACCTTAACCCGGAGGAAGAAAAATAATCCCGTACTTATTGGTGAGGCAGGCGTAGGAAAAACAGCAATAGTCGAGGGGTTAGCCCAGAAGATAGCCGATCAGGCAGTTCCCGGTATTTTGACAAGTAAGAAGATATACGAAGTTGATATGGCTGCCATGGTTGCCGGAACAAAGTACAGAGGGGAATTTGAACAACGACTCAAAGCCCTGATCAACGAAGTCACCAACAAGGACGAAGTAATCCTGTTTATCGACGAACTTAGCACTGTCGTAGGGGCCGGGGGAGCCGAGGGAGCTATAGATGCATCCTCGATTCTCAAACCACCCCTTGCATCCGGAGCAATTCAGAGCATCGGAACTGCAACAATCGACGATTACCGTAAGTCCGTCGAAAAGGACCCGGCTTTAAAGCGTCGGTTCAAGACGATCACAGTAGATGAACCGACAATTCAGCATACGATAGAGATACTAGAAGGGATACAGGATAGATATGAGAGCCACCATAACGTCAAGATCACCGAAGAAGCCATCGAACAAGCCGCCCGGTTGAGCGACCGCTATATAACGGGGCAGTTTCTACCCGATAAAGCAATAGATCTCATTGATGAAACAGCCGCAAAAGTAAGATTGGAAAACTTTAACCTCCCCCCAGAATTAAGGGAAGTTTCTAGGGAAAGAATTACGATCAAACAAGAGGAAAAAGAAGCAACCAACTCAGGCGATTACGAAAAGGCGGCGGAGCTGAGGGACCAGAGGAGGGAGCTTACTGAAGAGCTAGAAAATTACGAAGAGAACGAAGACAGGTCTCACAACGGCGACGGCCTGGTTGAAGGTAAGGATATAGCGGAAATGGTATCCTCTTGGACCGGAGTTCCAGTAGGTAGGCTTCAGAAGGAAGAGAGAAAGCGGATGGTAGATATGGAGGGAGAGATTCACAAGCGATTAATCGGCCAGAACGAAGCCGTAAACGCTATCTCTCAATCATTGCGCAGAGCCTATGCCGGAGTAAAAGACCCGAATCGACCGATCGGCTCTTTCATGTTTCTTGGGCCGACGGGAGTGGGAAAAACCGAACTCAGCAAAACCCTCGCCGAATTCCTGTTTGGAGATGAAGAGGCATTAATCCGGGTAGATATGTCGGAATACATGGAGAAGTTTAACGTCTCAAGGTTAACGGGTGCGCCTCCCGGCTACGTAGGATACGAAGAAGCGGGGAAGCTTACCGAAGCGGTCCGCCACAGGCCACACTCGGTTATCCTATTCGACGAGATTGAAAAAGCACATCACGACGTTTTCAACATTCTTCTCCAGGTCATGGAAGACGGCGTACTTACCGATTCTCAGGGCCGTCAGATCAATTTCCGGAACAGTGTTATGATAATGACGTCCAATCTTGGCGGCAAACTCATAACCGACAAGACCCAGCTTGGGTTTGGCTCGAAGGAAGTTGACTCAAAGGAATCCTACGAAGAGATGAAGAATATGGTCATGGATAAAGTTAAGGACGAGTTTAGACCTGAATTTCTGAACCGCCTCGACGACCTCGTTGTATTCCACCAGTTAACAGAGAACGAGGTATTCAAAATTGCCGAACTCATGCTGGACAGGCTTCAGGATAGGTTGATAGAGAAGCATGGGTTGAATTTGGAAATATCTCAATCCGCAAAAGAAGTTCTAGTCGAGGAAGGATACGATTCCAAGTACGGGGCAAGACCGATGAGGCGAACCATTGAACGACTGATAGAAAACAAGATCTCCGATCATCTGTTACAGGGTGATTTCGACGAAACTGGTACGATTTCCGTCGACTCAGAGGGCGGAGATATCCTTCTCGAGGGGGTAAATAACAAGAGCGCCGTCGGCGTTGGAGATTGATAATGGATGGCATACAAATGTAAAAACTGCGGATATACTTCCGTTGAGTGGCTCGGGCGTTGCCCAAAGTGTGGAGATTGGGATAGTTTCCGCCAGAAGGAATCTGAGGAAGATTCCGGCAGTGAAGCCTTGGTAGATGAGTCTCCAAAACCCCTTTCTGAAATTTCATTTGATTCAAAGAAGAGAATACCTACTGGTATCGGCGAATTCGACCGTGTTCTTGGTGGTGGACTAATACCCGGTTCGGTAACACTCCTAGGTGGTGATCCCGGCATTGGGAAGTCCACTATACTCCTTCAGGCTGCAACCAACATAGCCAAGCGAGGAAAGGTTCTATACATCTCCGGCGAGGAGTCCTCAAAACAACTCAAAATGAGGGCGGAGCGCCTTAACCTAACCGCAGATGACTTAATTATCTATAGCGGACAGAGCCTTGAGAATGCGATATCACACCTCCATGATCTAGACCCATTATGTGTTGTAGTTGACTCCATCCAATCCCTCCAGCGACCCGGTAACTCCTCTTCCCTCGGGAGTACCAAACAGGTTCGTGAACTGGGACGTGAATTTACCAGGCTGGCTAAAAAGAAAGAGATAGCTACCATCTTAATCGGTCACATCACGAAATCCGGGGACTTTTCTGGCCCTAAAACAATCGAACACCTGGTAGATTCCACTATATACTTTGAAGGAAAGCGTGATAAAAACGTAAGGTTGATGCGTCCGACCAAAAATAGGTTCGGATCGACCAGGCTTCTGGGTCTATTTCAGATGACTGAGCAAGGGCTGCAGGAAATTTTGAATCCTTCACAGTTTTTTGCCAAGAAAAACGGTCATTCGACTCAGAAAGGAACCACTACGGTCTGTACCGTCGAAGGAACGAGACCTATTCTGGTAGAAATTCAGGCTCTGGTAACCCCGTCTAACTCTGGTGGTAGCGCTCAGAGACGAACCACGGGCCTGGATTACAATCGGACTTCTTTACTATTTGCGGTTATTCAAAAACAACTTGGTATAAATCTGCAGGAGTTCGATATTTATCTTAACGTCGTCGGAGGGTTCAGGGTCGAGGAGACAGCCGCGGACCTGGGAATAGTTAGTGCAATTCTTTCGAGCTTTCAGGACAGGAAGATTGGCAGTCAGACGGTGATAATCGGAGAAGTTGGGTTAAGCGGTGAGGTCAGGCCGGTAAAGAATTTGAAATCGCGAGTTAATGAAGCCGAAAAACTGGGATACATGAAGGCTTTAATACCTGAAAGCCACGAAAAGTCGAACGATCTTGCCACAAACTTAGACCTTCAACCGGTCGGTAACCTTGCCGACGTAACTACAGAACTTGAATTGAGGTAGGAATATGTCATTTGAAACCCTGGAAGAATTGCTGGAAGAAATTGCTCCTGGTACCACCCTGCGTGACGCGATAGATAGGGTTGTGGAACAAGGGCACGGGGGACTTCTGGTCTTTTCCCCTCTGGATAATATCGAGGATATAATAACCACCGGATTCCAGATGGATGCGGAGGTTACCTCCCAGAGATTGAGTGAATTATCGAAGATGGACGGGGCGATTGTAGTCGACGAGGGCCTAAGGAGAATTACCTACTCAAACGCCCACCTTTCTCCTGACCCGTCGATAGAGAGCCTTGAAACAGGTACCCGACATAAAGCGGCAGAACAGACTGCCAAGCAACTAAGATTACCGGTAGTAGCAATATCCGAGAGGAGAGACAGAGTAACAGTTTACTACAAAGACCAGCGTTACATCCTTAGAGACATTTCCACTATAATGAATAAAGTCAATCAGGCACTACTTATAATGGATCAATACAGAGGGAACTACGATGACGCACTTCAGGAGTTAACCGCTCTCGAGCTGGACGGAAACGTGCTGCCTTTTCACGTAGCCAACCCGCTGACAAAAATAGGCCAGATGCTCACTTTAAAGGAAGAAATCCTGAGAATGTTCATCGAACTTGGAGAAGAAAAAGCCCTCCCCGGACGTCAGCTCGACAACATGATCGTCGGAATCGAAAACGACCTCGAGTTCATCATAAAGGATTTCCAAAAGACGGAATCGGAGGAAAACGTTGAGAAAATTCGGGAGAAGATAATTGATTTATGTACAGATACACCTCCCTCAACCAAAGAAATCATGGGTTTACTGGGTTACGAAGAGGAAGATCTCGACGATTTTCTTTTTCCCCGCGGGTATAGAATTCTTCACCAGATACCCCGGTTACCCCATACGGTTATAGAAAGAATGGTAGATAAGTTCGGCAACCTGGAAGGAATACTGTCGGCAGACAGAGAAGATCTCCAGGAGGTCAAGGGAATAGCGGAGACCAGGTCCAACACGATCAAAGCTGGCTTGAAACGTCTTGAAAACAGAATTACCCTGATGGAGGAGTTAGAAACTTGAACAAGATTGAGAAAATAAAAGAGTCGATCAATCTATTATCCGATAGACTATCGGATAACCCAGGAATCGGCATGGTGCTTGGCTCGGGACTATCCGAGAGCTTAACACCGTTGCTGAACGAAGTAGAAGAAGTTAGCTGGGACGAGATTCCTCATTTCCCGGAACCGACCGTGGAAGGTCATGAGGGTAAATACCTATGCGGTACCCTCCATGACAAAGAAGTATTGATTCAACAGGGAAGAATTCACTGGTACGAAGGATTACCTTGGGACGACGTAATCTACCCGGTCAGGGTCCAGAAGTACTTTGGGATAGAAAAGTTAATTATGACGAACGCTGCCGGGGGGATAAATGAGGCCTTCACTCCGGGAGATCTATGTGTGATTAATGATCATATCAATTTCTCCGGTGATAATCCTCTTCGGGGCCCCAATAGTGAGGTATTCGGCCCTAGGTTTCCTGATTTGTCTCATGCCTACGACGAAAAATTACAAGAAATTGCTACCAAAGCTGCAGATAACCTGGATATAAATCTCCAGCAGGGAGTCTACGCAATGACCTCTGGGCCAAGTTATGAGACGCCGGCAGAAATTAATGCGCTGAGAACGCTTGGTGCCGATCTGGTCGGAATGTCAACGGTTCCCGAAGTTATCACGGCAAATCATTCGAACATGGAAGTTCTTGCTATATCCTGCGTAACGAACAAGGCAGCAGGTATGCAGGATAAGTTGACGCACGAAGAGGTGCTTGAGGTCACGGAGAAGACAAATCAGAAACTGGGGAACCTTATTGGCGAGATAGTCAAAAAGATTTAACGATCCAAGACCTTTAAAGACTTTTTATTAGCGAGCTGGATAAACAGAAGTTATTTCTTCTTTTTCTTTTGAACGACCTTACGAAAACTTCCAATCGACCGGTACTTCTCTCGCCTCTTCGCGAGTAAAGTCTCCGGGTCGTAATCCTTTAGATTCTTCAGATGATCTGAAACTGAATTTTTGAGGTTGGCGGCAACAGTTTCGAAATCCTCGTGAGCCCCGTCCTCTTCGGGGATCACTTCGTCAATAACTCCTAATTCTTTGGCGTGCTTGGCAGTAAGTTTAAGTGCTCGAGCAGCTTCGTCCGCTCGCTCCCGGTCGTTCCAGAGGATGGCCGCACATCCTTCAGGAGAAATAACGGAATAGATAGAATTCTCCAGCATAATTACTCGATCCGCGGCCCCAATCGCGATAGCGCCTCCGCTACCTCCCTCTCCGATAACAACGGCAACCGTGGGAACCTCAAGCGAGACCATTGTGGATATGCTTCGGGCTATCATTCCGCCGATATTTAGCTCCTCCGCTTCTTTTCCGGGATAGGCCCCCGGAGTATCTATAAGAGTCAGTACAGGAAAACCGAACTTCTCTCCCAGATTCATTAACCGGCGCGCCTTCCTGTAACCTTCGGATCGAAGCATACCAAAATTCGTTTCCTGGGACTGTTCGGCGTCCCCTCCTTTATTTTGAGAGATAACAACTATTGTTTCTCCTTCGTATCTGGCAAGGCCGCCTTCCAGGGCACTATCGTCTCCGATCAACCTGTCCCCACTAAGAGGGTAAAAATCGTCGGTAAGAAAGTTTATGTAATCTTTAGAATCCGGCCTGTCAGGATGCCGGGCAAGTTTCACTCGGTCCCAATCGTCCAGACCTTCTTTGGTTGCTTCCTTCCGCTGAGCAAGTTTTTCGGTAAGGTTATCTATCTCCTGATTTAAGTCTAGCCCGTTCTTGGAGTTCAGTGCTTCTAGCCGTTCGATCTGTTTTTCTAATTCTTTTAACGTTTTTTCGTCACTCATTTCAGTTAAAAAATCCCAGAATTTTTGCCAGTTCGTTTCTCATTGAATTCCTCTCTACAACTGAATCAACTATACCGTGTTCCAGAGCAAATTTGCTCGATTGGAAATCCTGAGGTAAATCCTCACCAATTGTCTCCTCGATCACCCTTCGGCCGGCGAAGCCAATCAAAGCCCCCTGTTCGGCTATCGTCACGTCTCCAAGGCTGGCTATACTGGCTTCCACGCCCGCCGTTGTTGGATAGGTCATAACGGAGATAAAAGGTAAACTTGCCTCCGACAATAGATCCCTTGCGGAAGTTGTCTTGACCATCTGGAACAGTGACAAAATACCTTCCTGCATTCGGGCTCCACCGGACGAACTTACCAGCACGAATGGCAGATCTTCATCAACAGACCTTTCTATACCACTGACAATCTGTTCTCCCACGACCGAGCCCATAGAACCGCCGATAAACCTGAAATCCATTACTGCTAATACCAGAGAATTACTTTCGATCTCTCCGGTTCCCACTATTATAGCGTCGAACATTCCCGTCTCAGTTTGGCTCTCCTCGATCTTGTCTTCGTAGGGCTGGGTATCGGCGAAATTCAGAGGATCATCCGATTCAATTCTCTTTGTCTTATCCGAAAACGACTCTTCATCAACCAGGGTCTTGATCCTCTCTTTTGCAGTCAAAAAGAAGTAGGCGTTACAGTTGGGACAAACGTGATTATTCTCTTTTAGTTTCTTTTTGAAAATAAGTTTTCCGCACGATTTACACTTCACCCAGAGAGACTCGTCCTTTTCTTTCTCCTCTTCAAAATCTACTCTGAGATATTCTTCGTCGCGAAATAGCGGCATACTAATCCCCTTTCAAGATTTTTGGTCCAACATTATTGTCCAGAAACTTAGAAGGTATTACAATCCCCATCGATAATACCAACCTCAATCCCTCTTCCACAGTCAGATCAAGGTAAGTCAGATCGTTTTTCGGTAAGAACACGGTCATGCCGCTCAAGGGATTGGGTGTTGTAAATATAAAGGCCGCAACCGATTCCTCACCAATTATTTCTTCAACCTCTCCCAGGTCTTCGTTTGTCACAAAGCCCACTACGTAAGTTCCTCTCCTCGGGTATTCAAACATGACTACATCTCTAAAGGTTGTGGACTCACTACTCAATATCGCGTTGATTATCTGTTTAACAGTAACGTACATCTTGTTTACCACCGGCGTAGAACCCATTACCCTATCCAGGAGAGAATAAACCTTTCTCCCAACGTAAATTCGAGTTACTAAACCTACCAGAAAAACCAGCAGCAGCGTAAATATCGCTCCGATTCCCGGAAGCCATTCCCTACCTAGAGTCACCCGCAAAAAGTTGCCAATCAGGCTACCGAACTCCGAACCTTCTCCCGTAAACCTCCGGAACATCCGGTATATAAGCCATAGGATATAGAAAGTAAACCCCACGGGAAGAATGACGAGCAACCCATTTATGAAAGTATTCTTGATATAAGCTAGTATTCTTTTCATGATAGAGTATTAGAACGAACCTAGCTAATTCTAGTACATAACACTCAATCTGTCTAACTTTGTTTCGCCGTTGGAACCTATTAAATCATGGATTATAATCAAGGTATATGCGTAGAGTTAACTGGACGATCACTGAAAAACAGCACAGAGAATTACAGCAATTATCCCGAGAAACTGGACTTCCTATATCGGAATTGGTGAGGCGTTCTCTGGATAAATACCTCGGGCTGGTGGGTGAGGAGCCGTTGAGAGGGACTGATGAAGAGGACCGAAGTTGGGAGTAAATACTTACTCTATGAGACCGATCTCGTAAAAAGGCTATAATAATTAAAGGAGGTCATTATTTTTAACATTGCGCCCGCGGACAAGATAAAGAACGGGGAAATCACCGACGTATATTTCGAAAGAACTCAAAAGATTCTGGAAGAGAACGACATTGAAAAGAAAGTAAGGATAGAAGTAAGGACAAAGCACGTACCGGGAGAAGGACCGGGGATACTTACCGGACTCGACGAGGTTATTCAGCTACTGGAAGGGACAACTACATCCGTCTGGTCAATTCCGGAAGGAAGTTCCTTTTTGCCTTACGAACCCGTAATGATGATCGAGGGCCCATACCGGGACTTCTCTCCTCTGGAAACTCCCCTGCTCGGTCTCCTATGTCAGGCAAGCGGGGTTTCTACGAAGGCGAGGGTCGTATCTGAAGCAGCGAAGGATAATCCAGTATTTCATTTTGGTTCTCGGCGAATGCATCCGGCTATAGCTCCAATGATAGGCCGCAGTGCATATATAGGTGGGTGTGATGGAGTCGCAGTGTCAGAGACAGCTCGCCAGCTAGGCCTGGAACCGGTTGGTACTATCCCTCACGCACTTATCCTAATACTTGAGGATTCCACAACAGCCACTGGAATGTTCGAAGAAATATTTGGGGCGGAAGTAAATACAGTTGCGCTGGTGGATACATTTGGTGATGAAAAGTTCGAAGCTCTGGAAAATGCCGATCTAATCGAAGGTTTAAACGCGGTCAGACTGGATACTCCTTCCTCCCGCCGGGGGAGTATGCTGGAAATAGCCAAAGAAGTAAGGTGGGAACTGGACCTCCATGGATTCACCAACGTAGACATCTTCATTTCGGGCGGGCTAGATGAGGAGAGTATCCCCGAACTCAACGAGGTCGCGGATGCTTACGGAGTCGGTACAGCTATCTCAAATGCTCCGGTAGTTGATTTCTCTCTGGATATAGTAGAAATTGAAGGTGAACCTGCTTCAAAGCGAGGTAAAAAATCCGGCGCAAAACAACTATACATCTGCAACAATTGCGACAGCAGGCTGGTAAGGAAGTTTGGAGAGACCGAGCTAAAATGCCCCAGGTGCGAAGGAAAGGCAGAACCGATTATGAAAAAAGTTATCGAAAACGGGAAAAAGCTTAAAGGTTACCCGGAGGCAAAAAAGATAAGAAACTACTCGATTTCTCAACCTTTTATTCAGGAAAGTTAACTAATGACCGTTTCTTCACGTTTTTTTAATATTGATCCTTAAACTTTAATCAGGATGCAAATTTCGTAAACAGAAAAAGATAGTTTAGTTGCACTGGTACGAAATTTATCCAACAATTATTTGAGGTGATTTTGGTGAATTTTTCGAAGCGATATTTTGTAATTTTTTCTCTTGTTCTATTACTGATTACTCCATCTATTGGCTTATTAGCTCAGGACGCAGGGTCAGGACAGCAAAATCAGCCGACCGTTGTAGCCACAGTAAATGGGGCTGAGGTAACCCAGCAGGAACTATCTCAAAGCTCCCAAACATATCAAATAATGATGACCCTCAGCCGTCAGTTTAGGTCTTTTGCTCAATTCATGATGTCAAGTCAAAAAATCAACAATCTCGAACTTGACTTAAATGACCTGACACTTAACTCCGGGGATTTCTCGAGCCCCGACGCCTTAATTGCTCAAATTAAAGATGAGTTATCCCAGACCGGCTTAATGATGCTGGGGTTAAAGGTTGGTGATGAATTTGTAACACAATACGAACTGGAACACGGGAAGAACGTGACGCTTGATGGTAATCAACTAAAAGTTGTCGTAGAGACTACGGATAAATCGGCTCTCATGACGGGCTATCGGCTATTCGTCCTGGAAAGGCTAATTGAAACCGAAATCCAGAACCAGAAAACGGACAATTTGGGAATAGAGGTAAGCAAAGAGGAAGTACAGAAACAAGTTGAAAACATTATCGAAAACAACGACCAGTTCGAGGACGAAAAAAGCCTGAAAGACTACCTCGAAAAGAACCAGAATATGTCCCTGGATGACTTGAAGACAAGAATAAGAGAAAACCTGAGACAGCAGAAACTGAAGCAAGAAGTAACCGGAAAAGTAGAAGTCACCGAGGACGAAATGACTTCCTTTTACGAGGAAAATAAAGGGAACTACACCGACGAAGAAGGTAACGTTAAGCCATTTGAGGAAGTTAAAGACCAAATCGAAGGAACGCTAAAAAATCAGAAAACCAATAAAGCCTGGAACGAATGGCTGCAAACGGCCAAAGAGGAAGCCAGGATAGAGAAAAAACTGGAAAACCTATAACTTACAGACACTCATTCTAAAAGCCTATAACTAGATCCAGGAAAAGTACTCATCTCTCAGGGTGGGTGCTTTTCCTGGAATTTCAACTTACTCAAGGAATTTCTCTCTGTAGGTTTCCTGAGCTTCCATAATAGACCTCTTCGCTTCCTCTTTACCGTACCATCCCAGGGTTTCTACTACTTTTTCTCCCTTCTCGAGTTCCTTGTATACTTCGAACATGTGAGAAATCTCGTCCTCTCT
>JAGXLB010000047.1 GCA_018334915.1 Candidatus Bipolaricaulota bacterium | reverse complement strand
GGGTGAGATTAGATGATTACAGAAGAAGAAGTTGAAGACGCTCTTGATGAAGTCAGACCATCAATCCAGGCAGACGGTGGCAACGTCGTTCTGGACGAAATTACCGAAGATAACGTAGTAAAGGTTCAGCTTGTAGGCGCTTGCGTTGGCTGCCCCATGTCAACAATGACCCTGAAACAGGGAGTCGAAAAAGTACTGGAGTCCAAGATACCGGAAATAAAAGAAGTCCAGGCCGTATAACAGCCATCTTGAGTGACTCTCTTATAATTAGTATCATAAATAAGATTAAAAAATCAGGGGTGGGTAAAGATGGCCGCAAGCCTTAATCAAGTTATCCTTATCGGTAATTTAACCGAGGATCCCGAACTTCAATATACACAGTCAGGAGTAGCCAGAACGACTTTTACCATAGCAATCAACAGACAGTACAGAGACGCCAACGACGAATTACAGGAAGAAACAACCTTCGTCCCTATTACTACGTGGAGAAATCAGGCTGAAAACTGTGCCACTTACCTCAGCAAGGGTAGACCTGTGGCAGTAACCGGAAGACTCCGAATTTCTAATTACGAGGACGACGAGGGGAATAATAGAAAATGGACAAGTGTAGTGGCGCAAAACGTTCAATTTCTCGGATCCGGTCAGGGCGAAAGACAGGAGGAAAAAGCCGAACAACCTCCTCCGGAGAGGCCGGAACCCAGTTCTTCCGACGAAGACGACGAAGAAATTCCTTTTTAGAGACCCGAAATAACTGAGACCGAAACTAGGTTAACTCTTTTTTAACTTCCGTGGCAAATTCTCCCGGAAGTTGCTTTACTATTGTCGTCATTACCAGCGGATCTTTTACCATTTTTTTGGCGAGGGGGTAAAGGTGATCGATATCCCCGTTATCAGCTATCCAATCGGCAAGATTAGGCCTGTTTAGAAGCTTCAGCAATCTGGTGAGGTTCTCGTCCGATACAACTTCCAGAATCCGGTGAAGCAGCATTTCCCGTTTTAGCTCATCCCCAACCTGGTTCATCCACTCACGATAGTAGTAATCCGATGGGTTATCCATCCCTGCCAGTCCCTTTAGAGCTGCTTTCCCTGCTAGTTCTGCCGTAATTGAAATAGGGTATAATCCACCGCCGGTCGTAGGTTTTACCTGCCCGGCAGCGTCTCCAACGGTTAGAACATTACCGCCCGTTGAGTGATCAGGTATCCCAATTGGTATTACTCCTGTCCGGAAAGTCTCCGGATATTCTGCTCCGACCTCCTCGAGCAATTCCTCGAAGAATTCCTTCAGTTTATCACCCCTGCTGGTCGCAAGCCCCACTCGTGCTTTCCCTTTGGTAACAGGGATAATCCAACCGAAAAACCCCGGGGCTATTCTCTCGCCAAAGAAGATCTCAACGTAGTCATTACTGAATATCTCCAGTTCTATCTCGGCCTGGATAGCGTAGAGCAATTCTGAAGGCTTTTCGAGATCAAACAACCTCCTGACGTCACTCCTGGGCCCGTCGGCACCAATAATAACCCTGGGACTTATAGACTTTTCTCCCGCACTACCAGTCGATCTGACTTTAACTTCCGCCCCATCTCTCTCATATATACCTGTCTTAGGCCGTATCCTGACACCCTCATCCTCTGCGCGGGAGAGTAAATCGGCATTTAACCGATCCCGGTCTATGACGTACGCTTTTACCTCCGAAGAGGAGAGTTGAAAATCGTCTCCCTCGGGAGGATGGACCAGAACGCCACTGATGTCATTAACTATAGCCCTTTCGGGTCCACCTAGCCTTTCCCATGCATCCACACTTAACAGACCTCCGCAGGCACTCGACCTGGCAGGATCTTCCTTTTTGTCAACCAGTATCGTATCCCCTCCACCCACAGCGACCACTTCCGCTGCGATGGCTCCCGCAGGTCCTCCTCCAACAACCAATACGTCAGCATCGATTTTATCCATCTTTACCACTCTACTGTTATATTGACCGTCATTTTCGGATCGTATTTACTTCTCATAATCTCAACCCCTACTCCCCGATCTCCCCGGTATCCAAGATAAATCCCGTATCTCTCCTGATTGTCAGATGTCTCCAGGAATCCGATACTCAGTTTTTCAGTGGTTAATTGTAAGGCCCAGCCGGCAAGTTTTAGACCGTCCACTTCCACCAGCAAAAAACTATCCCGATATCCAAGTCTCGTAACCAACCCAAGTCCATCGGGAGAACCCAGAGAATCAACCACGACACCCTGACTCCACTTAAAATTCTCGTCTCCCAGAGTAATTCTCCTCTCTCCGTAAAGAGTTAAGGAGTTCCCTCCCACGTTTTCAAATCCTGAAAGGCTACCACGCGTGAGGCTCATCCAGTAGTTCCCCTTACTCAACGGAAACCAGGGGGTTTTTTCATCAAATCCCGATTCAACCCGAAGATCGCATGCCAAGCTCAGGTTCCCCAGAGTATAGGAACTGTCCCCTCCAACTCTGTATCCGGACTTTCCAATCCAGACCCGGGAAGTAGAGGATAGAGCCCAGCTCCCTAACTTGTAATCGAAGTAGCTCGCACTCAGTCCTCCGGTAAAGTCATCCAACCTCACTCCCTCAGAAGAAAACGTTCCCAGGATAAACGGACTCAGATCCCAGTTGCCGAGGGAAAGCGATCGGTCATCTCCAAGTCGCACTCCAATTCCAAACTTATGCTTCGACGATCGGGTCAGTCCCAGTTCGAATCCGGATATCTCTAAGTCCGCCTTTCCAGAAAAATCGGGATAACTCAGGGAAAGTTTCAGTGGCCCACCTATAGCCAGAGGGGGAGATACAAAAGAAAGTAAAAAAACAAGGACAATCAAACCGCCCAGGACACGAAAGACCGAACTCCCCGAATAACGACTGCCTGGTGTCATGAGGAAATCACCAAAACTTGCCGAGGAAGCCCCACAGCTTGCTGTGGGGAGAAATCGGCTGGTTAACTTAACTTGATACGAGGTACCCAGCAGTCAATTCGCCCTGATTATTCAGGTTCGGTACTGGCACAAGACCAGTTCCGAATTGACTGCTGGGTGCTGTGTCTTCTTTTGTAAAAGAACAAAGTTCGTAGTCAAATTTGTTTTTTACAAGCCCTGTACCTTGGTACAAGGTTCTTGACTACCCTATTCGACCGCAAGAAAGAACCTCTGGCACCTCACAATCCAATTAAGAAAGCTCTACTGACTCTAGCAAGGATTTATGGTGGTACCGAACCTATTTGTTCTGCCTTTCGAAAAGCAGGTTCATTATTCCGTACCTGGCCAGCAGGGCAAGACCAAGTCCGACAAAAAACAGCTGAATGATCTTTATGGAAAATGAGTACGCCACCGCCTCGCTCCCGCTGATACCAAAAACTGCAAAGATACCGATGAACCCCCCTTCCGACACGCCAATTCCCCCGGGTGTAACCCACAAAAAGGAAGAAAGCACGGATATCATAGCAAACAGCAACGTAAGCTCTTCTATAGTAAAGAGCCGTCCCTGGGTAAAGTAAAAATATATCTGCGGCCTGATGAACATGAAGACAGTCGCGACCAGATCAAGTAAAAATGCCCCTCCGGTATGCCTAATATGCTGGCCAAAAGCCATACTAATCTCTTTCTCCAGGTGTCTGGTCCCGTCTTCCGCTTTCTGAAGGATTTCCGTCCAGATAAGTTTCCGCTTCAGGAAGGCGATGAACCTCGTGAACAGGAACATTTTCTTGTAAAAATTTATAATCAACAGGGAAACCAGTCCGACGAAAATAAGGGAAATTAATATGAGGTAAATTAGGGCATCGGAGGAGAGAGTAGTGTAGATTCCCATCAACGCCCCAATCAGTATTACGGCAACAAGGGCGGCTAACATAGTTATCCTTTCGGCCACGATAGTGGCAAAAATCCTGCTGTAAGACGAGTCACTCTCCCGTTCTATCACCAGTGCCCTAACTGGTTCACCCCCAAAGTGCATTGACGGAGTCAAAAAACTTACGGCAAAGCTACCGATCCTTGCCCAGAAACTCAGGCTGAATGGCGCGACCACCTCGTATCCTTTCATAACTACCATCCAGGCCAGAGTCCAAAAGAAAAAGGTCAGGACGATGGCAGAAATCATCAGGGCAAAGCCATCCCATCCCAGCGCGGATATCTGCCGTACCACCTTTGCAGGACCGATGTACCAGAGAATTGCTGCGAGTACGGCGAACCCTACAACCACGGACAGAGCAGTCGTTGTCTTACGTCCTAATTTCACATTTACCCCCCAATTCAACAAAAACTATTGAGATCCCCAGGCACCCCCGGAGTCGGCTTTGTCGTCCAGCACTTTATTGAGCTACGCTACGTGGTTCAATTTTTCTCAGACTTTCCAGACCTGACAAATATATAATACAGGACTTAAACTGGCTTAAACCAATCAACTTCCCATTGAAGAGTGCCGGGTCTTTTTATCGAAAAACAAAATATTTTATTTTTTAACCAGTCCCTCTGGACGGACATTAAACTAATGAGAACTCAGTTGTACAAGGCTAACGGATACTTTATACTTTAGCAATATTACGTTTTATTTAGGGAAGTTTTTTGACCTCAGGGGTGAATTATGCCCGATAATTATGATTTCGACCCAAGAGAAGAACGAGCGAACTCCGACTGGGATAGATTAAAGAGGAATTTAAAGAAGTTTGGAGGCAAAACTGGCTGGATTGTAATTGGATTGGTCGTAGTCATTTACCTGCTTCAGGGGATCTACCAGATAGGACCAGCCGAAGTCGGATTGGTAAAGCGATTTGGTAAACACGTCAGAACAGTAAACTCTGGTTTAAATTATCATGCTCCTCCTCCAATAGAGTCCGTGCAAAAGGTGGACATAAGGTCCGTGCGCAAGATAGAAATAGGTTACGAGACGGTGTCTCCACCCCCAAACCCGCGATACCGAGTCGACGATGAGGAGGCATTGATGTTAACAGGGGACGACAATATAGTCCACATGGAACTCGCCGTTCAGTTTACGGTTATCGATCCCGAACAGTTTGCTTTTAACATTATCGATCCTCATTCACTTGTAAAAGAAGCTGCGGAGGCGGTGATACGCCAGGAAGTAGTAAAGCACGATGTGGAAGAAGCTCTCACGACGGAGAGAGCTGAAATTGCCGCCAATGCACTGGACGACTTACAGAAACTTCTGGAAATGTACGAGGCTGGGATCAACATCGAAGCAATTAAAATACAGGACGCCAAACCGCCGGAGCCCGTAGTGCCGGCATTCGACGACGTAACCAGCGCAAAAGAAGACAAGCAAACTAAAATCAACGAGGCAGAAGCCTACTCGAACGACGTCATCCCTAACGCTCGGGGACAGGCGGCGGAGATAACCAATCAGGCCGCAGCAACCAAAGCTGAACGCGTCAACGAAGCCGAGGGAGACGTAAGCAAATTCCTCCAGGTGCTCGAGGAATACAACCGGGGAAGTCAGGAGGTAACCCGGCGACGGCTCTATATGGAAACCATGGAAGAGATCCTACCGGATATGGACAAGGTACTGCTCACGGAAAATACGGATGGTTCCTCGATTCTTAAACTCCTCAATATAAACGAGCTGGACGGTGGTAGCCAATGAGAAAGCTAGCCTGGTTCGCCGGAATAATTATTGTAATATTAGTCATTTTTAACCTAGTTACTTTTACTGTTGACGAGACGGAACAGGCAATAGTAGTTCAATACGGAGACATCAAAAAGGTCGCCACGGAACCGGGATTAAACTTCAAGATCCCGTTCATCCAAAACGTTCAAAAAATGGAAGGACGACTGCTTTCCTACGACATACAACCGAGGGAGCTAATTACCGCCGACCAGCGTCGTCTACGCGTAAACAATTACGCCGTCTGGAGGATAGAGAACCCCCAACAATTCAAAGAAGCTTTCAATGCCCGTCGGGATATAGCTCAAACCAGAATCGATGACATACTTTACTCCGACCTTAGAAACATACTGGCCAGTTACGAGTTCAACGAAATCGCTTCCGGTGAACGGGAAACAATGCTGAATACGATCCAGGAAACCAGCGCTAAAAAGCTAGAAGAATACGGAATTAACCTGATCGACGCGAAGATCAAGCGAGCAGACCTCCCCAAAGCTAACGAGGAAGCAGTATTCAATCGAATGATTTCGGAACGAGAGCGCAGGGCTTCCCAGCTAAGAGCCGAAGGAGACGAACAATCCAAGGAAATTAAATCGGACGCCGATAGACAGAGCAGCGTAATCGTCGCAGAAGCCAGAAGGGAAGCCGAAGAAATCCGCGGTGAAGGGGAGGCAAAGGCACTGGATATCTACGCAGAAGCTTACAGTCAAAACGTAGAGTTTTACGAATTCTGGCGTAAACTGGCTTCCTACAGGAGATCGTTCGTCAAAGGAAAAGGGAAAAATACTATCCTCATTTCACCTGATTCCCGATACATGAAGCTACTTTCCAGCGGCGAGATCCAGTTACCCGAAGCAGAAGTTCAGACGGACGAGAAAGAAACTTCCGAAGAATAGAAGAATAGAAACCGAAGCAGCTTTTTCAATTAGCAATCATACCCTCCTGGGCCAGGCTCAGGAGGGTTTTTCTCTTCTCTTCTCCCGCCAGAGTCTCAAGCCTTCGAGCACCAGGTCTTTTTCGAAGTGCTGAATTTGATCAATCTGGTTGAAAAATAACCTCCCCCTACCCCCAGTAGCAATAACTTGAAGGCTCGAATCGTACTCTTCTTTGAACCGTTCTATTAGCCCTTCGATCATTCCTACGAACCCGAGAACGAATCCGGAGTTTATATTATCCACGGAAGTCTTCCCGACCACGCTATCCGGTAATTCCAGTTCTACCTCGGGTAGGAGGGCGGCACGTTCTACCAGAGCCTCCAGAGCGGTTTCCATCTCCGGAGCGATCGCACCTCCCAAAAAATCACCTTCTTCGGAGTAAAGCTCGAAACTCGTAGCCGTACCAAAGTCAATTACCAAACCAGGACCACCGTATAATTCCATCCCTCCGATGACGTTTGCAACACGGTCCGGACCGACAGCCGCCGGCTCGTTAACCTGGAGACCCACGAGCCCGTTATCTACCGGCCTCAGAAAATTTGTTGAGGCCCCGATGTATCTTTCCAATCCTTCGGACAGGCTTCTGTTTAGATAGGGAACGACCGAAGAAATCACGGCGTCAGTCAGTTCCTCGGGCTCGACTCCGGAAGCTTGAAGCAAGGACCGAAAAGTGATCCCCAGCTCATCCGGAGTTAAGCTTTGATCCGTAGAAATCCGCCAGGTATAAACCAGTTCATCCTCACGAAAACAACCAACCGTTATATTTGTATTTCCTACGTCAAGTCCCAGAAACATCCTTATTCCTCCTGGAAAGATTCCATGATCTGACGATAATTTTCCTCGTTACCAAGTACGTCAATGCCGGCCATCGCAAGAGCTTTTGCCGCAGTCAACATCGCGGAGTAACCCCGATCCGAATTAGAAGCTCTGGCAAAAGCTTCCGAGTGGGCGGGAGTATCTTCCTCGGTAATTCTTATGTAAGGATGCACGGCGGGAATTTCCTGGCTTATGTCCCCCATATCGGTCGATCCCATCCCACCTTCGTAGTCCTCAACTTCTTCGCCAAGCGCTTCGAAGTTTTCTTCTACCAGGTCGGCAAGAACGGGGTTGGGCTCCATCGGTTTATAGGCGTGGTCTTCTTCTGTTATTTCAAGTTCGGCTCCCGTGGCGAGTGCTCCCGCTGAGGCGCAGTTCTTTACCTTCTCCACTAATTTCTCCAGATCCGAAAGTTCCGCAGCACGTACGTAGAAACAGGCCGAAGCTTGTTCTGGAACTATGTTTGGCTTTTTTCCTCCGTTCGTAATTATACCGTGGATTCTGGAACTCTCCTTCGTATGCTCCCTCAATGCGTTGGCGTTATTGAAAGTCGCGATGACCGCGTCCAGAGCGTTAATTCCCTCCTCGGGCTGAGATGAAGCGTGCGCTGCCTCTCCCGAGAAGTCAAAATTGAGTTCCTGTACCCCCAGACTACCGCGGCCCACCAGCGTCCTGTCCGACGGATGTACCATCATGGCAATGTCTACCTCGTCAAAGACCCCGGCATCGATAAGTTCGATTTTCCCGCCGCCCCCTTCTTCAGCTGGCGTTCCAACCACCAGGACTTGACCTCCTACCCTGTCCATTACGGAACAGAGTCCGAGTCCGGCGCCGAGACCGATGGTAGCGATCAAATTGTGGCCACACGCGTGACCCAGCCCGGGAAGAGCGTCGTATTCGCTTAAAAAAGCAACAGTAGGACCATCCCCTCCGTGGGGACAGCGAGCAAGGAAGGCTGTATCCAAACCTCCTACCCCGCGCTCCACCGCGAAGTCCTGCTCTTCAAGTTTTTCCGTTAACCATGCCGCCGCCCTGGTCTCCTCGTATTTCAGCTCCGGATTGTCAAAAATACGTCTGCTGAGTTTGATTAAATCGTCGGATAGTCCATCCAGCTCATCTCGAATTTCGGCCTTCAGAGCCTCCAGTTTTTCCGTCATATTATCACCCTGTTAATCAGTTGAGTATAGTCGCTAATGAATGCAGAAAATTGTATTTTCTCATCATTTTATTTGCCACCTGGAAAGATTAAATCGGGCAAGGAAGCAGGAGAAGACTCCAGGAGCGGAATTCTGGTTTAAGAAAGTTCTTCCGTTCCAAATGGACTGATTCTAAAGGTAATAGAGCAGTTGTTCCAGTTCTTTCGTAATATCTACCTGGGCCAGCTGGATATATTCCGGTAAATCGAGCAATGCTGGAGCAAAATTTAGTACCCCTTTTACTCCGCCCTCCACCAATTTATCGGCAACTTGCTGGGCAGAAGAAGCAGGAACAGCGATTATCCCCAGCTTAACTCCCTCTTCGGCAATTCTACCAGAAAGGTTTGAGACGTCTTCCACTTCGACACCGTTAATTTCCTGACCGATCAACTGAGGGTTGCTATCGAAAGCAATTGCCACTTCAAACACCCGTCTGTCGAACCCGGAATAAGTCAACAAAGCCGAGCCGATATTACCCACGCCGACCAGAGCCATCTTCCACCGCCGGTCCAGGTTGAGAATTTCCCGAATCTTAGAGGCGAGCTTCTTCGTTTCGTACCCCACACCTCGCTTGCCAAAATCGCCAAAATAAGAGAGGTCCTTTCTTACCTGGGCCGAATTCAAATTCAATCTGCTTGAAAAATTCTTGGATGAGATATTTTCTTCGCCTTGATCTATTAATTTGTTCAGGCAACGCAGATAGAGCGGTAGTCGATCGATCGTTTCTTTAGGTATTTTCCTTTCTTTCATTCTCTGGTAACCCCTTAATATCAATTTCGGCAGTTCGCAGATTCACCTTGTTCTCAGTTTAACAATTATATGGATATTTCACGAGAGGGCAAATATAATGCGGTATGTCGGGGTATTTCAAGGATAACCAGGAGCTTTCGAGATCGGCAGAATATTTTCCTTAACTTATTCTCCTGGCGTGGTCATTGACTTTGCAAAGAATAACCCGTTCTAATATCCTTAACTAAAATTAACGGAGGTGTTTTTTGATGCACGAAAAATTATTCACACCAGGACCAACCGAAGTAAGAACCGAGCTCCTTCAGGAACTTTCCACGGCTCAGATTCACCACAGAACCGACGAATTTAGCGACCTGTACGACGCCGTTCAACTCAGGTTGCAGAAACTCCTGTATACCGATAATCCTGTTTTTTTATTCACTTCCTCCTCGACAGGAGCAATGGAATCAGCAGTAACGAACAGCGTAAAGAAAAAATGTCTTACCGTTGCTAACGGTGCCTTTTCGGAAAGGTGGCATAAAATAGCACTGAAAAACGGAGTCCCGGCCGACAAGGTCGAGCGAGACTGGGGCGAACCCGTTCCTCCCGAAGCAGTTGACGACAAGCTCTCTACCGGTGATTACGACGCGGTAACCATGGTATTTAACGAAACCTCAACCGGTATGATGAACCCGATAAAGGAAGTCGGTAAAGTAGTTAATAACTATGATAATGTCATGTTCCTCGTCGACGCGGTATCCGGAATGGCCGGGGCAAAAATCAAGGTTGACGAGTGGGGAATCGACATGTGCCTTGCGGGCGTTCAAAAAGCCTTTGGGCTACCGTCCGGCCTGGCAGTCGCTTCTGTCAGTGACAGGCTGCTGGAGAGAGCGGAAGAAGTTGAACCCAGAAGCTATTACTTCAATCTCCCGTTATTGCACAAGTACCACAAACGAAGCCAAACGAGAACTACACCAGCCATACCGCAGATAATCGCTCTAAGGAAACAACTCAAATACATAGTTGAAGAAGAGGGAATTGAAAATCGGTTCGCAAGACACGACAAGCTTTCCAGTATTGTTCAGGACTGGGCCAAGAAGTACTTCAGCATCTTCCCGGCCGAGGGCTACTGGTCAAAAACTCTTACCTGTGTAAAGAATACACGAGGAATATCAGTTGCCGACTTGAACCAGGAATTGATCGAGAAACACAATTTGAGAATCGCAAATGGTTACGGGGACATGGAGGAGGAGACGTTCCGAATATCCAACATGGCTGACACTTCCGAACCGGATATTCGAGGTTTGCTGGCAACGATAAACGACATTCTCGGACTTTAAAAAAGGGGGGAGTAAAATGGTTAAGTTACTAATTTCGGATCCTATAGCGGAAGAGGGGATAGAAAAACTCGAACAGGCAGGATTCGAGCTCGATCACAAGTACGACCTATCCGCCGAGGAACTCACAGATGAGATAGGGCAATACGAGGGGATTGTAGTTCGATCCGCGACCAAATTAAGGGCTCCCATACTGGAAGCAGCCGATAACCTGAAGATCATTGTCAGGGCGGGCGTCGGGCTGGACAACATCGACCTTAACCGAGCGGACGAACTCGGTATCGAGGTCCATAACACCCCGGCAGCTAGTTCAAACTCAGTAGCGGAACTGGCTCTGGGCCACATGTTCTCCCTTGCCCGGGAGATACCGCGCGGAACGGCGTCCCTGAAGGATCAGAAGTGGATAAAGAGCGACCTGTACGGGACGGAACTTTCCGGAAAAACACTGGGCATAATAGGGATCGGAAGAATCGGCAGTCTGGTTGCAAAAAAAGGAAAGGCGCTCGGCATGGAACCAATAGCCTTTGATAAATTTGTCGATGAATCTCCGGTGGATGTAGTGGAGATGGTCGGCCTGAATAAACTGCTAGGTAGTTCCGATTACATAACGCTCCACATACCTTTCGTAGAATCGGAAGGTGCGACAATCGCCGAACCCGAGTTTAAGAAAATGAAGAATTCAGTCTACCTGATAAACTGTGCTCGCGGAGGAGTAGTAGACGAGGGAGCGCTGAAAAAGGCATTGGCTAACGATTGGATCGCTGGAGCCGCGCTGGACGTATTCACGGAAGAGCCTCCCGAAGACGAAGAACTGCTGTCATTTGAGAACCTCTCGCTGACACCTCACGTAGGAGCTTCTACCGAGGAGGCCCAAACAAGAGTAGGAACCCAGGCTGCAGACGAATTAATTGATTTTTTCGATAAGGAGGAATAACAGATGGCTGAAGTCTATCCTTTTCAGGGATACCGATATAATAAGGAAAAAGTCGGCGACGTAAATCGCGTAGTAAGCCCACCTTACGACAAGATCGACGAAGAAGAGAGAGAAGACCTAGCTAACAACAGCCTCTACAATATAGTCAGGATAATCCTCAGTAAGGCAAAAGACGAGGGAGAGGACAAGTACGAACGAGCCGCAACTAACCTCCAGGAGTGGATTGATGAAGGCGCCCTCCAGAAGGACAAAGAACCGTGTTTCTATGCCTACTATCAGGAGTACGAAGCCGAGGGCGAAAAGAGGGTTCGTAAAGGTTTTATCGGTCTGGGTAAGATTGAAGAAGGAGAAGGCGTCAAGGCCCATGAAGAAACGATGTCCGGTCCCAAAGCCGACAGGCTCAGGCTCCTTAGAGCGACAGAGGCAAACTTCGGCCAGATATTCATGCTATACTCCGACCCCGATAATGAAGTAACAGGTATAATGGACAAAGCAAAAGGGGAAAAGCCTCTCCTGGAAGTCAAAGACAAACATAGGAATACGCACAAGGTCTGGAAGCTAACCGACGACGAAATAATAGAACAAATCAAGGAACAGATGGGAGATAAAAATCTTTACATAGCCGACGGCCACCACAGGTACGAAACCGCACTTAATTACCGGAACGAGTGCAGGGAAAAAGGCTGGGAATCTCCCGAAAGCGGCGGCTTCGATACCCGCATGATGACTTTCGTAAACGTGGATGACCCCGGTTTGAGCATTCTCGCGACTCATAGACTGCTTCACGACCTCAAAAACTTCAGACCTCACGGCGTACTGGACGAAGCCAGGGAACACTTTTCCATCGCCCGATACGAGAAAAGAAAAGACCTGCTGGAGAAGCTTGATGCCGATAGAGGCGAGAAACATACATTTGGTTACAGGGCGAAGGACGACAAAGCTTACTGGAGCCTTACCCTGCAGGACGAATCGATTATGGCCGATCTACTTCCTGATAAATCGGAGTCCTGGCGTAAGCTAGACGTAGCTATTCTCCACAAACTCGTTCTCGAAAACTATCTGGGAATTGATAAAGAAGCTCTGGAAGAAAAACGCAACCTGGAGTACGTCAGGGGGCGAGAAAAAGCTCTGGACATGCTCAAGGAGGGAGGTTACCAGGGTGCATTTATCATGAATCCGACCAGGATAGACCAGGTAAAAGAAGTGGCCGACAGGGGAGAAAAAATGCCCCAGAAGTCGACCGATTTCTATCCTAAATTGCTGACAGGTCCCGTAATCCATAAATTATCAATCGATAAAGGCTAGGTTATGGAGTGGACAACTGACGAACTGAGAGAAGTGTACCTGCAATATTTCGAAGAAAAAGACCACACGATAAAAGAGGGGTCCGGGTTGATCCCCGATGATCCCTCCATGCTCTTTACCTCGGCAGGTATGGTCCAGTTCAAGGATATTTTCTGGGGCAGAAGAGAGCCGGAGGAAACGCGAGTAACCACCTGCCAGAAGTGCTTTCGAGCGAACGATATAGAGCGGGTCGGAGAAACCTGGTATCACCATACATTTTTCGAAATGCTCGGTAATTTTTCTTTTGGGGATTATTTCAAAAGAGGAGCTATTGAACTTGCCTGGGAATTTGTAACAGAGGTCCTATCGTTTGACGAGGAGGACCTCTGGGTCTCCGTCTACGAGACGGACGACAGAGCCTACGAGATCTGGCACGACGAAGTCGGCGTGCCAGAACGGAAAATTGTTAGACTGGGCAAGGACGAAAACTGGTGGGGGCCGGTAGGCGACTCCGGGCCCTGCGGACCAGACTCCGAGATTTTTTACGACGCCGGAGAGGAGTACGGCTGCGGTCCGGATTGTGAGGGAGTAGCTTGCGATTGCAACAGGTTCAACGAACTATGGAACCTCGTCTTCACCGGTTACCAGATGGACAGGCAGGGAGAAGTAAAAGAACTGGATAGGCAGAATATCGACACCGGCATGGGATTAGAAAGGGTGGCTGCAGTTCTCCAGGGAGTCGATTCCGACTTCGAAATAGACGTGTTTCGTCCGTTGATCAATAAATTAAGAGAGATAATTGGCCTTAACGAGTACTCGCCCGAACAGACGAGTTACGTTCATCGGATCGGTGATCATCTTAGAGGTGCGGCTTTCCTGATATCCGAAGGCGTGATCCCCGCCAACGAAGGCAGAGGCTACGTTCTGCGCCGGATCATCCGTCGTGCAGTCCAGGCCGGAGACAGGCTCGGAATGAAACAGACGTTTCTGACCTCCGCCCTGCCTCCGATTCTTGATACTATGGGAGGTACTTACCCGGAACTCGTCGACCGCAAGGATCTGATAGTTAACGTGATAGACCACGAAGAAGGAAGCTATAGAAATACTCTCAACGAGGGAGAACAGCTATTTTACCGACTGGCTTCCGATTTGAAGGAAGAAGAAAAATCGGAGATCCCCGGTGAGGACGCTTTTCGGCTCTACGATACTCACGGACTTCCATTACCATTCCTGAAAGAGCTGGCTAAAGGAGAGGAACTTGAAGTGGACGAAGACGGGTTCAAACGGGAAATGGCAAAACAGAGATCCCGTTCCAGAAGCGAACAGGAAGATACCGACGAATTACAAGAAGTCGCCGACGTGCCTGAGACTAAATTCGTCGGCTACGAAAAGGACTCTATAGAAGCGCGAGTTCTTGCCCTTATCGGCGACAGTGGAGAAACCGACCGGCTTCCGGAAGGAGAACAGGGAGTGGCTGTTCTGGACATAACTCCGTTTTACGCCGAGGCTGGTGGCCAGGTGAGCGATATCGGTACCCTGGAAAAAGAGGACACCGAGGCAACCGTCCACGAAGTCAAGGAAAGACAGGGTATATATTATCACCAACTTGAAGTAGAAGCTGGGTATTTAACGGTTGAGGACACGATTAAAGCGGGAATAGCCACGGAGAACAGGAGAAGTACGGAACGAAACCATACGGGCACTCACCTCCTCCACCGGGCCCTACAGCAAGTACTGGGTCCCCACGTGGTCCAGTCCGGATCAAAAGTGGGACCCGACGAACTGAGGTTTGACTTCAACCACTTCGAAATCCCGACCGGGGAAGAGCAGCGGGAAATCGAAAACATTGTAAACGAGGTAGTTCTTTCCGATAGACAGGTATCCGAGGACTGGGTGGATAGCGTAGAGGAGGCAAAGAAACTCGGAGCAGCCGCCCACTTCGAAGAGGAATACCGGGGAAAGGAGAAACTCCGGACGATAACGGTTGAGGGTTTCAGCAAGGAGCTCTGCGGTGGAACCCACGTAAGCCGAACGGGAGAGATCGGCGGGTTTGCGATCCAGTCAATCGAAACTATTGCCTCGGGCATCCGGCGGATAAGAGCCGTAACCGGCAAAAATTTCCTTTCTGCCTACAGGAACCAGCGAGACCAACTAGAAACGCTGGCGGAACTGGCTGGTTCGGGAAAATCGGACATCGTAAAGCGGTTCGAATCCATATTATCCGAACAGGAAACCCTGAGGGACGAACTGGAAAGAAAAACGGAGAGGTTGTTGTCCACAGTAAAGGACAGGATCCTCGAAGAAACGGAGACTATAGACGGGGTCGAGCTTGTTTGCGCTCGGTCCCACGTAGACGGGTCGGACTTAAAACGGTTGTCCGACTACGTAGAGGGGGAAGTAAATGGAGTGGTAATTTTAGGCACGACCGAGGACGACAGCGCCTCTATAGTCTGCAAGGTTACAGAATCCCTGACAGACGTGCTGGATGCCGGAGAAATCGTTCGGGAGGCTTCAGCGGTTTTAGGTGGTGGCGGTGGTGGTTCGGCCAACTTTGCCCAGGGAGGAGGACCAAAAAAGGATCAGATCGACGAGGCGCTGCGATCCGGAGCTAACATCGTAAGATCCACGGTCGGTTAGTTCGGTTACGACCATTCCAGTTCAACTTATTAACTACTCAAATATTTCACCAGCGTGTCAATTACCCCGCACCAAGGTGCGGGGCTTGTAGAAAAGCAAATTTGACTACGGATTTTGTTCTTTTACAAAAGAAGACACAGCACCCAGCAGTCAATTCGGAACTGGTCTTGTGCCAGTACCGAACCTGAATAATCAGGGCGAATTG
>JAGXLB010000046.1 GCA_018334915.1 Candidatus Bipolaricaulota bacterium | reverse complement strand
TAGCTATAGCACTCGTGTTTGGGCTGCTTGCAACTCCGGTTGTAAACGCAGAAGAGGTATCGAACGAAGAGTTGGTTGTCGGGGAACCCGGTAATGGAAAAGAACTAGTCATGCCCGGAGATAACGTGTCCAATCCAATTGATAAAACTTTTCCCGGTCGAGAGTTGTTTCCCGGTCTTGAATGGGCACCTGAAGCAGAGGAAGACGTATTTCTGAAAGCAAAGAAGGCTTTTGATGGGTCAGACGAAGAAATAGTCGGGTAATCTCTTTCTTAATTGAGGTAACAGGATCACCACTCAAGGAAAAATAACAGGGGCGTAGCTTCGGTTACGCCTCTGTTTTCTATTCGTGTTGAAACGGCACTTCTTCCGGTCGCTCAGATCTTGTCGACTTTTCTTCTTTTGGTTACCATATATTGTCAACATAAGCGGGGATCATCAAAGTTCATTGTCCTATTTCCCCCGCTGCGTTGGATTTCTGAAGGCGGAATGGTTAATTCACCATAGCGTAGAGGCGAATTTCTGCATCGATTTATGCGCCCGTAGCTCAGTTGGACAGAGCGATGGATTCCGGATCCGTAGGCCGGGGGTTCAAGTCCTCCCGGACGTACAATTTACTCACTTAGTGGCTTTCAAGCAGGTTTAATCCTGAAGATTATCGCCACTAAAACTCCGTAGAGATCGCTCAATTTCTTCTAAATTTCTCAATTTAAAAGCTGGTAACCTATTGTGTGAGCTTATTTCCGTGGCGTTAGTGTATCTAGTATACCCACTAGCGGTAGAATTTTACCATATTGTTGAAATCGGCCTGTTTCTAGTAGGTCAAAATTGTCCGGCTCGTCTCTGGGGAGTGCCCCTTTCCAGATCACCTGTGCGAGGGTTCTCGGGTACTTCTTGACCTATCTCGATCTCCCTTGGTTACCAGTGGTCGTCAGCTAATCCACCGATATTGAGCTTACCAGTTTTCTCACACTTCGGATATCGCCAATCCATCCAGAAACTTGATGTAGCTTCTTGCCAGTTCTTTCATCAACTGTTCCTTCACCAACTTTGGTGCTTTGGTTTGGTATCGATCTAGCACCTATGTTGGTCAACTTTAACGGGTCCTCTGAGGTGAGTCATTTTCAGCAATAATTGCTGGGTAGTTTTCAAAAATAATTTACACCTAGGTAGCGTCTGTTACTAAGTAAGAGGCAGCTTTGTCGAGAGAACGGCTACTCCACTCCTCCTGTTTCTCGTCCAGCTGTTTGGCCAACCGGGAGACCCGGCCCTTGCTAAATTCTATAACACACAGTTTCTCAGTTATTTTCTCAGTCTTTCTCGTTGAGAATCCATACAGGTACATCTCCTGGAGGGTAAGAACCAATGCCTTTCAGAACGCTGGTATTTATCAAAGTCCTCAGGTGAGAAGTTGCCTACCCTGTCCCTTGGTACCCTAAGCTCCAATGTTCAAACTCTAGTATGCAGGTTCCTTTTTCGGTAGCCGTTCCTGTGGCCACACCTTTGTTCGTTTTGCTCGTACTTTTCCGCCTTGATGTGTTCGGTCATTTCCTTTTCCAAAAGTTCGTTAAAGACTGTCTCTAAGATAACTTTAACATGTCATCTTCCGGGTCGTCTTCTTTATAATTTTGATAACCTCCTCCAAGAGCTTATCTTCATCTTGAGGCATCAAGCAGTTCCTCCTTTTGATGCTGTGGTGTTAATTGCATCATGAAGGAACTGTTTTGGTGCCTCAACTTTTTCCTGAGACATATTTATACAGGAGATACTACACTATCTATCCCCACGTGTTTAAGTCGGTGGAAATGTTCTTCAAGATATTTTCCGGATTACTTAGGTCCCCTCCAGGGCGAGGCGTCCTTCTAGCAAAGAATTTATTGTCTTTTGCCAATATTTTGACTGTTTAAAATTTCTATGCAGGTATCACGAAGAAAAGAACTAGAAAAGAGAAACCGGGGCCTCAAACTGGAAGTTATCTAGCCAGCGAGAGGTTATCCGGTTCCTCCTAAAATAATGTAACACAGACAGGGTAATCCATCAAGATTATGAAGAGTACCCTTGAATTTACCTTATATTATCTTCGAACACGGAAAGTAAGACATACTAGTTAGTTTCCGAAGTATTCCTGAAGAAAATTAAGGCCGTCTTTCGCTAACTGGTCAGAGCTGGAGGCCAAAGGGCGCCAGATTGAAGCAGCCCGAGCAATTTCCTCAACTTCCGGAATAAACGACTCGATCACCACAGCACGATCATATCCCGTATCTTTCAGTGCCTCAGCCACTTTACCCCAAGGAACGTGTCCGCTACCGGGTGAGCCACGGTCGTTTTCCGAAGCGTGAAAGTGAGCAATGGAGCCTCCTGCTTTAATTATGGCTTCCTCCATATCCTTTTCCTCAATGTTCATATGAAAAGTATCTAGGTGAAGCTTGAGATTGGGGCTTTTTACCTTCTCAATAAGATCCAATCCCTGCTCGACAGTGTTGACCATGTCCGTCTCAAATCGATTTAGAGGTTCTATGGCCAAGTCTACACCTACTTTTTTTGCGTACTCGGCACATCTTTGCAGATTTTCAACTGCTCTCTCCCTTTCAGCTTCTCTGGCACTCTGAGAAAGATGTCTGGATTTGCCTACAGCTGAATATGCAGGACCTGCAAAAACGGGCGAACCTATCTCGTCACACATATTAAGCGCAGTTTTTATATAATCAACCCCTGCTTCCTGAACCTCCTCTTTTTCGTGACTGACATCCCTCTCTGGCCCAAAAGCCCCACACATGGTAACTTCTAAATCAAGTTCTTCCAGCTTGTTAGACAATTTACTGGCATCAATTTGATTTGGATCGTCCAGTGCTATTTCGACTAGATCGAAACCCAAATCTGAAACCTTCTCCAAAACAGACTGGTCATCAGTATTATATGGCGATTGCCATAACCAGGTATTAGCACCTAACAGCAAGGTAAATCACTCCTATATTACAATATTGCGCCAATTGTTTAATAATCTAAAATGTTGCATTATGCGAGTTTACTGACCTTTGACAATCCCGAATGTTAGTCCTCTTACAAGATAATCGCGGACGAAAAAGGTAAATATAACCATCGGTGTTACAAATATCAGGGTCCCAGCAGCAATTAAACCCCAATTTGTAGCAGTGGTCCCCACCGCGGAAGCAGCCAAATTTACGGGAACAGTCTTAGCTACTTCTCCCGTCAGAATCAATGCTGCTAGGAATTCATTCCAAGAAAAGATAGCACAAATCAGGGCAGTTGCAGCAATACCATTGTAAACTTGGGGAAGGATCACCTTAAAGAAAGCCTGTAATCTAGTATAGCCATCACACATGGCCGCGTATTCAAATTCCTCCGGTATTTCGTCGAAAAAGCCTTTCATGATCCATACCGAGAATGACAGGTTAACTAATGCATAAACTAGCATCAACCCCAGCCTTGTATCGAGAAGGCCCGCCACCCGGAACATAAAGTAAATGGCAAGAATTATAGCTATTGGAGGAAGCATTCTCGTAGCTAGGACGAAAAACAACAAGTCATCCTTCGCAGGATAATCGAACCTGGAAAAGCCGTAGGCAGCCAGCGAACCGAATATTACTGTGATAAGTGTCCCAAATACCGTCACAATTACACTATTGAATAACGTGTATAAAAAGTCGGTAGTACCGGTTATCTGGCCTTCCGGACCTAACTGAAAGAATAACTTTTTATAATTGGATAATGTTGGGTTAAAGACAAAACTGGGTTCTATAGAAAGCAGCTCTTTTCGGCCTTTAAAGCTAGAGATGGTAAGCCACGCTAACGGAAAGAGAAACAAAAAAACAAGCACCCAGACTACTATGCTAATCAAGATTGGATTTTTTAAGAGTATCTGTCTCAACATATTGTCCACCCCCTAACCTTTCATCCTGTTAATTCTGGTAATGATGATATTGCTGAGCGATATTGAAATAATGAGCAGAACATAAGCGATGGCAGCTGCTTTACCCATATTAAATTGTTCAAAGGCTTTTCGATAAATCATCAAAGTGGCGGAAGGAGTGGAGCTAAACTTGCCGGTAAGACCCCAGATCTGACCGAAGACTTTCAGGGCATCAATCAATCGGAACAAAATACCGATCATGATTATTGGCATAGCCAGAGGAAGCGTAATATGCCAGAACTTAAACCATCCTGAAGCTCTGTCAACACTCGCAGCTTCATACAGACGATCCGGAACTGAAGACAATCCCGCTAGACAGATGATGATCATAAAGGGTGTCCACATCCATATTTCAGTAATCATAGTTGCCGTAAAGGCCGTATCGGACCTCGAAAGCCAACTGATGCGACCCACCCCCAGAAAGCTCAAGAGGTAGTTTATGATACCCCACATCGGGTTATACATATACCTCCAAAAAGTAAAAATTACGGCCCTGGAAAGCATCATGGGGGTTAGAATTAGAGTCAAGGCTATACTGCCTCCCCATACTCGATTACTATTGAACAACATAGCTATACCAAAGCCCAAAAGTGTCTCTATTAATACTGTAATGAAGGTAAACTGGATAGTATTCTGGAAGCCTTGCCATACATCCGGATTGCGTAACAGTTCAGCATAATTCCTTATACCCACAAAAGTCGGAGCAGGCACTCCAATAGACTTATGAGTAAAGCTTACCCAGATAGTCCTTGCCAAAGGGTACAACACCATAGCAAAAAGAAAAAATAGAACTGGCAAAACCAACATCCACTTTAACTGCCTATCTGTCAGTTCGAACCGTAATAAGTGCATGTTCTATTTGTCTCCTTCTTGGTTTAAAATAACCTCTCTCCAACCGCTCCCGGAGACATTCCAGGGAGCGGTCGGAAGAGGCACAAATCAACTCAGAAAGATTACGAATTAATCGTAGTATCCAGCTTCTTCCAGTAGTTGCTCCTGACCCTGTGCGATGTTATCCAACGCTTCTTTAGGCTCCTCTTTCCCCGTGATAACGTTATTTAGGTGATTTTGTGTAAGTTCAAGCATGCTTGCATATTCGGGGATGCTCCAGATATCCCGCATGGCCGGAGCCTGTTCCTTCTGCGCCGCATACCATGGTTGATAAGTCTCATACTCTTCCGTCCCGACGACAGATTTGTATCCGGAGACACCGGCTGGTACATCTTTGGCCCACATCTTCTGAGCTTCCTCGCTTGCGAGCCAACCGAGCAATTTGAACGCCCAATCTTTATGCGGTGTATATGCATTAACACCTATTCCCTGACCGCCCAGAGTGGGGTACCAACCTTCGGAACCTTCTGGTGTGGTTGTGAACCCTACACTATCACAGGTTCGAGAAGCTTCACAGTTTACGTAACCCGGTGCAAAAGCAGTCCATTGAATGGACATAGCAACTAGACCCTGTTGAAAGTTACTAACCACGGCATCCTGACCAAAGTTTGCCGCTCCCGGCGGGGAATACTCCACCAAACTTTTGTAAAATTCCAGGGCCTCAACTGCTTTTGGGCTATTTATATAACCATCGACTTTCTTCGTCTCTGGATTCCAGAAAGAACCACCAAACGCCCACAATACTTGATTAAAGTCCCAGGTGATGTAGTCCCCCCGTCTACCCATTTTAGTGGCAAGACCATACAGATTTTCTTCTGGCCTGTTAAAGAACTCAGCGATGTCCCTCAATTGAGACCATGTTTCAGGAGGTTTTAGTTCATATCCGTATTCTACCTTAAAATTCGCCTTCTCTTGAGGATCGTTAAAAAGATCCGTGCGATACATTAATAGCTCTGTATCTGCAAATAATGGAATCATGTAATAATTACCGCTTCCTTCCGGATATTCGCTATATGCTTTTACCAGATTTGGATACCAGTCATCCATACTTACGGATTCATTTTGTTCTAGCCAGTCATTTAACTTGAAAACGTGACCACCTTCTACGAGCCAGCCTTTCCACTGGCTATCAAACAATGCAAGGTCAAAGGACGTGGAATGCTGGGACATCAGTACAGAAGTTTTTGTCAGGTAGTTATCCCAAGGAGGTCCTATGACCTCTACTTCGACACCGGTTTGCTCGGTAAATTCCTCGCACATAGTTTCGAGCTGGTCTGCGGGAGTCCACGCAGCCCATAAAATGGTCAGTTTGTTTGGTTTCTCATCCTGACCTGCGACTGCAAGAGAAATGGAAGAAATCAATAGCGCCACCGCAATAAACAGGATCAAACTTACACTTAACTTTTTGTTAATATTAGACCACATAAATACCCTCCTTATTTTAGGTAAAAATGAAATGTCACAAAGTGACAACGCATTTTGAATATATGATTTATGTGCGGCCATTATCACCTCCGCCAGTTTCCCCATCTGGGGCTTCGGATATGTGATTCAAAACGTTAAAAGCAATTACCACTATTAATAGAGCAGAAAAGCTATATCGCCACATCAATTTGGAAAAGGGCTGCCCCATGGCAAAGATTCCTAGAAACGTTAGCGCATACAATAGATACTCCAGTTTGATTTTTGTGGATTTCTTCACTATAGAAGTTCACCCCCAGAGTTGCCACACTTCATCAGCCGACTCTTTCTCCAGTCGCGTCGTCGAAGAAAAATGCATCTTTCGTGTTCCATTTTATCTGAACCGTATCGCCCACAGCCAGATTAGTGCCTGGGGAAACGATAACGTCCAACGAGGCCTGATCCACATCAACAGTTACCACTTGATCTGCTCCCAAGAATCGAACCTGCCTCACTTGTGCTTCATGCAGGGAGATTTCTCCATTCGTCTGGGATTCCAAATCTCCCTCTGTAGTCAAAAGCTCCAAGTCCTTCGGTAAAAAACCACACAATAGGTACGATCCAGCTTCGAGTGAATGTTTCTCCGGTGAAACGCCTATTGAGCCTGAAACTCCATCGAGTTGGCACACATTACCATCGTAACTGCACGGAAGTAAGTTCACTTCAGGTTGAGTAAGAAATCTGGCGACAAAAACAGAATTCGGATCGTTATACAGAGAAAGGGGATCTCCCATTTGTGCTATTTTACCATTTCGTAGAACTATCAATCGATCAGCCAAGGACAGAGCCAGCGACTGGTCATGAGTTACGTAGAAAAAAGTATCTCCCCTGACTTCCTGAAGCCGCTTTAACTCGCTACTCAAGTTTTCCTTGATTTTAGCGTCCAGATTAGAAAGTGGCTCGTCCATGAGAAAAATTATGGGGTCCCTAACCAAAGCGCGCGCTATCCCCACACGTTGTTGTTCACCCCCACTTAAATTAGGAGGATGCTTTTTTAAATGGCTATCGATGGACAGCGTGCTGGCAACCTTATGAGCTCTATCCATGATCTCTTCCTCATCAAAGTCTCTAACGGGTGAATGAAGAGGAAACGCTATATTTTCCTCGACTGTCATATTTGGGTACAGGATAAAATCCTGAAATACGAAAGAGACGTTTCGTTTTCTTGGGCTAACTGGATTAATCAAATCGTCGTTAAAAAATATGTCTCCGGAGGAAGGCTTTATTACACCGGAAATTAAGTTTAAGGTGGTGGTTTTACCCGCACCAGTTGGTCCAAGCATGACAAGAAACTCACCATCTTGGACGGAGAAATCCAACTCATTGACTCCTAAAGTTTCCCCGTAGTATTTGGTCACTTGATCAAATGTAATCATAGGTATCAGTTCACTCCCTCAACTAGATAATAACGCTTTGGCCAGTTTGCTTGTCAAAGAGGCTGACTGTTGATGAGGAGAAGTCGAGATAAAGAGTATCCCCCCTTCCAAGATCAACCTCTCCTCCGTGTTGTACCTGAAATATCTCTTGACCAACTTGGATTTGCAGCGTGGTATACCTGCCAACCGGTTTTACGAGATCGATGGAACCCTCCAGAATCGTTCCACTCGTTTTGTTGGAAGGGTCTGAAGTCCGTATCTCTATGTTTTCCGGTCGTACCCCGAATATAACGGAGTTTTCTGCTAAAGAGTCAACCTCATTGCCTTCAAGTTGGGGCAGTTTCAATTGAAACCCATCTCCATTTATTACTCCTTCCTCCGTCAGACTAGTCTCAATAAGGTTCATACCCGGACTACCTAAAAAATTCGCTACGAATAGGTTATCCGGATCGTTATAAATAGTTCGAGGGGAATCTATCTGTTTGATTTCACCGCTGTCCATTACGGCCACCACTTCTGCAAGATTCAGGGCTTCGTATTGATCGTGTGTAACGTAAATTATCGTAGCACCCAACTCTCTGTGCATTTCCTTGAGTTTTTCCTGCATATTGTCCCGAAACTTCGCATCCAGAGCTGTCGTGGGTTCGTCCATTAAGAACACTTGTGGATCCCGCACCATAGCTCGCCCCAAAGCCACGGCTTGTTTTTTTCCACCAGAGAGCTTGGACGCTCTCCGGTGGATATCTCCGGCTAACTCGAGCATTTCCGCGGTATCTCTTACTCGAGTATCACGCAAGGAATCGTCCACTCCTTGTGTTTTTAACGGGAAAGCGATGTTGTCCTCTACAGAAAGGTGCGGATAGACAGTAGGTAACTGAAACATTAAGGCTATATCCCTCTCTCGGGCCGAATACTCGTTTACCATCTGCTCGCCGATATAGATCTCCCCGCGGTCCAGGGATTCCAGGCCAGCCACCATTCGCAGTGTAGTGGTCTTGCCACATCCTGAAGGACCAAGTAAAACAAACAGCTCCCCGTCCTCCACAGTCAGCGACACATCATCAACTGCCACCAAATCGCCGAATGTCTTGGTCACTGATTGTAAACGTACTTCAGCCAAGATAACCTCCATTAACAAATGGTCTCTTATACAGACGGAACCTACTAGTGAAAATATCCATCACGGTCTACGCGCCTATATGATCTAGTTAATCCTCCATAGACTCATCAAATGAAACCTCGGAAGGCTCAAAATCCACTTTTTTCACAAACTCAGCAGCTTCGGTTGCCCCAAACTCACGATCCATTCCGCTGTCCTCCCACTCGACCGAAAGAGGACCGTCGTAACCAATTTCATTTAGCTCCCGGATAATAGCCTCAAAGTTGACCTCACCATGTCCTAACGAACGGAAGTTCCAACCGCGTCTAGTATCCCCAAATGTGAGGTGAGAACCCAAAATGCCTGCCCGACCGTCTAGGGTGACCGAAGCGTCTTTCATGTGAACATGATATATCCTTTCTGGGAAATCCCTTATAAAGAGATGGGGGGTCATCCCTTGCCAGAGAAGATGGCTAGGATCAAAGTTAATTCCCATTGCCTCACGAAAGTCAAACTCCTCCAATAGTCTCCTGGTAGTATAGTAATCAAAAGCTATTTCAGTGGGATGGATTTCAAGGGCAAACCGTACATCTTCCTGATCGAAAGCATCCAATATGGGATCCCACAGTTCGACTATTTCCTGAAACCCTTCATCGATCATGTCTTCCGAGGTCTGTGGAAAAGAATAGAAAAACTTCCAAACTGGAGAACCCGTAAATCCGGTAACTACATTACATCCCATATTCTTTGCTGCCTGAGGAGCATACTTCATTTGCTCAATGGCCCACTCCTGTATTGCTTCGGGCTTACCGCTCAGCTCATCAGGAGCAAAATTGTCCAATCTTTCATCGTAACGTGCTCCAACACATTGGCCCACTATGTGGGTTCCAATGGCCCAGGTATTCAAATCATTTCTGTTTAGGATGGACTTACGTTCCTCTACATATCTGGAATCCTTAGCAGCTTTCTCCAGGTCTAAATGATCACCCCAGCTAGCAATTTCTAGCCCATCATAACCCATATCAGAGGCAAGAGAGCAAATTTCTTGGAAAGAAAGATCAGCCCATTGTCCGGTAAACAAGGTCACAGGTCTTGACATATGTAAAACCTCCTATTTAACCAAGGAAAAGAATACGGTTAAAAATCAACCCACTTTGCTCCTTTTTCATTACTGGAAAGGCACTTATGAATAAATTTGACCCCTTGTAGACCATCTTCAACCGTAGGATAGTCATGTTCTGCAGAATCGAAGGTGGTAGATGAAGACTTTTTCTCTAGTAAGGCATCTTCAAAGTTTGCATACACGTTAGCAAAGGCCTCATAGTATCCCTCGGGGTGTCCAGCAGGCAGTCTAACCAAGTCCGCTCCCAGATCAGCAATACTGTCCCTACCTCGGGATAAAACTTGAGTCGGCTTGTCCAAATAGGAGACCTTGAGATGGTTTGGTTCTTCTTGAGTCCATTCTACAGATCCTTTAGATCCAAACACCCTTATCTTGAGGGCATTATCGTATCCTATGGCAACTTGAGAGCACCAGTAAGAACCGCGGGCGCCATCTTCATAGCGGACCATAATCTGAGCGTTATCATCAAGCTCCCTATCTTCACCAAACATGTTCAAATCAGCCGATAAGGAGTCAATCTTTAGACCGGTCATGTAGGATACCGTATTTTCGATATGGGTTCCTATATCTCCTACGCAATTTGAAGCACCCGCTAAGTCAGGGTCAGTTCTCCAAGTAGCCTGCTTGTTACCTTCTTTTTCCAACGGCGTAGACAACCACTCTTGGGGATATTCACCCTGGACAACACGTATTTCCCCCAATTCACCGGAATTGATAAGCTCCTTTGCGTGTTTGACCAATGGATACCCAGAATAGGTATAGGTGACACAAAAGAGCAGATTCTCGGTCTCAGCAAGCTTTTTAAGCTCTTCCGATTTTGAGACAGAGGTGGTGAGCGGTTTGTCACAGACAACATTTATACTCTGTTGCAAAAAAGCTTTGGCAATTTTATAGTGGTAAGTGTTCGGCGTGGTAATAGACACAAAATCTATCCGCTCTTTTTTCGGCTTCGCTCCTTCCCTCTGGGCCATTTCTTTATAATCTTTATAAAGCCTCGATTCAGGGAGCCCCAACTCTTCTCCCCGCTGCAATGTCTTTTCATAGGTTCTAGAAAAAGCTCCCCCTACCAATTCTGCTTTACCGTCAAGGGTGGCCGCTTTTAGGTGAACGGGACCTATAAACGATCCTGGCCCACCTCCAACCATCCCAAACTGCAAGATCTCGTTTTCGCTCATATTCTTTACCCCCTTCATAAACTTTACCCCAGATTGTTTACGACATTTAGGTCCGCTTAAAGGACAATTTGCCAAACTCCTCGCGCATATTTTGGAATGCCTGGGAGTACTCTTCATCGTGGACTGCGCAGCCAACGTTTTGTTGTCGGATTAAAAATTCAATACAGCTGTCACATAAAGTACACCAGTTGATGTCTTCATGATCACCGTTGAGCAGTTTCTTTGGAAAGTGCGGATCCGCAAGAGATTGCCGTCCAATTGCTACCATATCCACAACCCCATCCTCAATATTTTTATTGCCCCAGTAGGGTAGGGTGTTTTCTTCTTTTTTGACTGCTTGTAGGTCATTATCCCCGTCTCGGAATGCAGAATAACCCGAACCCATTACCACGGTTTCAGGTTTGACAACTTCAGAGACTCTTTGTTGAAAAGTGTGATGCATGTAAACATCCTTGGGAATCCGATGGTCAGGATGAGCAAGAGCTAAAGTAATTGAAGGGCTTCCAGCAGATTCCAGTATAAAGTCCGCCCCTCTCTCCTCCAACCCTTTCACCAGTTTCAAAGGCTCTTCAAGGTCCATTACTGCCGTATCAGGTCCAGCGGAACCTTGGCCGCCAGGAAATCCTTCCCATAGAGAAATCTTGGACCCGAATATGAAATCTGGATCACTTACGGCATCCACCATCCTCTCTAGGGTTTGGAAAGCAAACCTACTTCGATTTTCCCACGAACCACCAAACTTCCAATCCCTATCATTATAAGGTCGTAGAAGTTGAGAACCCAAATAGCCATGACATAGCTTAAAATCGACGCCGTCCGCACCACATTCTTCAGCAATCTGAACCGCCTCTACAAACTGGTCCATGATGTCGTGGACTTCTTCTTCAGTGAGCAAATCACCTTCAAACCCAGGCAATTGTTTCGGAGTAACTCGTCGGGAGAAGTCAGGATGACTTAATTCACCAGCATGGGTCAACTGCCAGAGGAAAATGACGTCATCGTTTATTTCTTTAAGTTCTTTGGTAAACTGTTTCAGAGCTTCCTTGTTTCGGGGAAGAATGCTTAATTGATTTTTTCGACCCCTACTCTCATAAGTAACTGTGACTGCTTCCAATACGACTACACCGGCCTCACCTTCAAATAAATTTTTGTATCGTCGTTTTGTCTTAGGCCCTGGGTTTCCTCGTTCATCTGCATCATTACATTCCATAGCATTTATTACCAGACGGTTTTTAGCTTCCTTTGACCCTATCTCAATTGGCTGTTCGAGTTGATCAATGCGAAACTGTTGAGTCATAAAAAAACCCCCTAAGTGTAATTTGGTTTTAGGTTACACCTTTTGGTGAAACAGTAGATTCTCTGATATTTAGCTTTACTGGTAATTCAACCCTCTGGAAGGGCATCGTGTCGCTCTCCGGCTTCATCCTTTTGAACAAAAGCGAGGCAGCCCGGTAGCCCATGTCGTAAGGACGCTGAGCTATAGCCGTGATGCTCGGATTAAAACTAGAGGCCCAAGTCGGATCATCGAAGGCCAGCAAAGAAACCTCTTCAGGGCACTGAATGTCGTCATCCTTGAAGTACTGCAAAATTCCCTCAGTCATTAAATCGTTAGTGCTAAATATGGCGGTAATTTCCTCGCAATGGGTAAGGAGGCTCTCGGCAGCCTGATAAGCCCCCTCAATTTCCAGTCCCGCCTGCCGGACGTACTCTTCTTTATAAGGCAATTTGTTTTTCTCTAGCGCTTCTCGGTAACCTTGGATCCTTTGAGAAAAAGTACTAATAGTGTTTATTTCCGATATAATGCCAATACGTTCATGGCCAAGTTCTATAAGATGCTCTACCCCCTGTTTAGACCCAAGGAAATTGTTAGAATAAACTTGATCTACTTCCATCTGATCCAAGAAACGATCAATAAGTACAAGTGGCACATCACGATCCATGGCCACTGACAGATTGGTCGTTCCCTGAGACGCAGGGGCAACAATTAGTCCATCCACGTTCTTTTCTATAAGCAGAGAAAGATATTTTTTCTCTTTAGCAGTGTCCTCATCGGTATTACATAGAATTGTGCTATAATCATTTTCCAGAGCGCAATCTTCTACCCCTCGAGCCACTTTGGGAAAAAATGGATTAGCCACGTCGGAAACCACCAATGCTAGTGTATTTGTTTTTCCTTTACTTAACCCCTGCGCGAGAGGGTCTGGATGATAATCGAGCCCTTCGATAGCCTTCTCAACTCTTTCTGTGAGTTCTGGACTGACATAACGGGTCCCATTGATAACGTGAGAAACAGTGGTGACAGATACACCTGCTCGTTCTGCCACTTCTTTCATGGTGGTCATTCGAAGGCTACATCCCCCTTTTTACAACAATAGTACAGAGATTTTTTTAAAAAGGTACCCAATACTATTATAGTCATCCATTTGTTAGGAGATAAAAAACTTGCGCAAGCGCTTACTTGACAACGATATTGCTTATAACAAATATTTAGAGAGATATCAAGGTCCCTCAAAGAGGGTTATGTGCTGACGTTGTAAATTCCGGTTGTCAAGTCCCCAATAATTCTACACAAGTCCAACCCAATTCCGGCCCAATTTTACTCGTTTCGTCTCTACCATCCATTTACCTTCACCTTCTGCAACTGAAATAACTTTTGTATTTTTCTCTGTTTTTTGGGAGGAATCCTGTTTGCCCCTTAACCTGTAGCTGTCGCCTTCTAGATAATATTACTCCCATTAGTATTTGGGTCGGACATGGAGACTGTCAATAGGTGCTTGAGCCAAGGAACCGTCCTTGAGGGTTACTCCCCATTCGGTAAGGCTCTTGTTGGATGTAATTACGGTTGACCTCTCCTCATACCTACCGGCATTCAACTCATACAGAAAGGGAGATACTCCTTTAAGGGGGGTAAGACGAACACGTCCAGTGTCAGAGTTCTACCTTGAGTAGCGCCTCTAAAACCGTCTTTGTTAACTTTTCTCTCTGCGGATGATAGTTCACCTGCCAGGGATTGAACGTTTTTGATATCTGTGCAATGTTTCAGAATTCATGTCAGTAAATCCCGATTTCAACAAACACCACTTTCCCTTATGACCAGTTTGGACGACCTCCCCAATTTACATAACATAAATGCGGGAGGTTTAACGAGAAGATGGGCAAACGAATTTCCTTCTCTGTCGATCCAGCACTTAATTCGCCCCACTCAATAGAACTAGGAACAAATACAACACCAGTCCCGAATTGATGCTGAACCAGTCAGTTTTAAGACTGGAAGGAAAAGGCAATTTTGGGCGCAAAAGAAGGATTAAAGCCAAAGAAGAACGGAAAGTCAAACGATTAAAAAGAAAAGATGAAAAACTAAACCAGCTAAAGGAGATCGTCGCAGATTTCAAAGTTGAGAATGATTTACTTAAAAAACGACGTCTAGAACTTTCAGGTTACCTGGGCGGTAAAAGGTTTTCCAAGGAGACAAAGCGGGAGTTAATCGAGATGATTGAAAGTTCCCAACTGTCGTTAAAGGATACATGTAACTTGCTGAAACTATCTCCCCGAAAGTAATACCGTTGGAAGAAAAACTTCAAAGAGTGCGGTAACTCCGGTCTAGAATATAAAGACTCCGGACCAATCTTGCCCTACAACACGATATTACCCGAGGAACGTGAGGCGACCCTGGAGGCGGTTGATGATTACCTCAACTTAAAACACAGAAAGCTCGTACCAAACTAGCGGATAAGTGGTTGGTAAGCGTCAGCGCTTCAACAGTATACCGGGTCCTAAAAGAGGAGAACCTGATTCCGGAAAGAGCAAAAACCGGAGATTTAAGCGAACTTCTCCCAACTATCCCACTAGTAGTTGGAGGACCTCATGCTAGGGTGCCCGGGCAAAAGTGGGTTTCCGATAATCAGTGGGTCATTGGTTGACGTGAACAGTTACTTTCTGTTCGTCGGCCATTGCAGGACTAGTAATAAGTGAGGCAACAAGCAAACAGAAAAGAAGGGCAAGGAAAGCACTTTTACTCCACAAAGTGTGCTTCATGGTATTCGCCTCCTTGGTTGGGATTATACAGGAGACGGGAGGGGAGACCAACCAGGGTGAGTTGTGATTGTCTGTAGGTCCAATCATTGTAACGACGGTCTTTCGGGGCAAGCACCGGACCTGTTTCTTCTGATTCACGATACCCCCTCATCGACTAACTCACTCGCTCAATTAGGCTGTGAGAGGACTCAGTGGCGAGTCAAGAACCCCGCCCCAATGGACGGGGCTTGTGGCTTTTTTAAGCAGTTTTTTAGGTCTTTTACAAACCAAGACCCAGCAGTCAATCGAGCCCAACTCCTGGACACATCCTGGATAAGAAGGCTACACCCAAATAATAACCAGCAATTATTAAGGGAAGTATCCTCGATTGACTGCTGGACCAACAACAAGCTGATTCATCCCCAGGGCTTGCCCTGGGGCATTCTCAGCTATTATTGGTAAATCGGTTCGACTTTTCTGTCCAATGATCATCACATGGACGTTTTTTACACTGTACCCGAAATATATGTTTGGGTTTATGAGTGGGCTAAACCTGTTTTTATTTGCGATAAAAGATAGGTTTTATCGACCTTTATCCTCGTACATCTTCTGATCTGCTTCTTTTAGTGCCTCTTCAATATCTCTATCTTGTTCGGGGCTCCAATGGGAGATCCCCATTGCCATAGTAAGGGTAAAGT
>JAGXLB010000219.1 GCA_018334915.1 Candidatus Bipolaricaulota bacterium | reverse complement strand
TGGGTCTTACAATCGCCAAGAAAATAATTCAGGCCCACGGGGGCGAAATTTTCGTCAACAGCAGGAAAGGAGAAGGGACAACCTTTTCCTTTCACCTTCCAACCTACGTGGAGGACTGAAGGGGACAGCATACTGAAGGGAACAGCATACCGTATAGAACATAATCTTTAGCCCCATGGATAAATAATAATATCGAGCGGGATATTTCAGGTTTTGTAGGCTTGAAGACCTCCACTACGGACAAACTAAAACCTCTTGCTGGCTACGTAGTAGTTGGTTTCAGGGTGCGCTCATAAATAAGAGACGTTCGACTTTAAATTGTATCCAACCAACCAATAATAGCGCTAGTTTCTATTTCCAGCAACTTAAACTTAACTGGTAAAAAGATACACAAGTCTACTGTAATATACTGTTGACAGGTTGTTTTTCTACTAATTTCAGGTTATTGTAGGATATTATTGACTTTCGCAACTTACCCTTGACATATTTTTCAAATTGTTATATAGTAAGATGACTATTCGCTCCGAAAAAAGCAAACCGTTCGCAAGGACGGGGCGCAAAGCCAGGGGCTCCAAGAGGGTAGCCGGGCTGCCGGAGACAAACAAACGGAGGTTGAACAGTTTGTCTTCGGTTTCTTTAGGCAAAATAGACTTCTTTTCAACTATTAACTGCCCTTGTTCTCTATGGTTATCATACCTGAAGAGTATTCCATCCAAGCTTCTTTCTGAAGGCAAACCTAATTTGGAACGACAACCTCTTACCGGTACAGTTTTGTATAAATGGGATTACTTTACTGACGTCAACAACCAAAGCAGCCCGGGCTCCCCCCGGGCGAAACGTTCGACTTTTGAACTAGTAATTAAGACTGGCAATAACGAGTTAGGAACATTTAAGAAAGGTGAAACAAAAGGTGATGGCTAAAGCTTAAAGGGGCATCCGACCATGAGACTTCTACGCTCCGGGCCAACAGATTGTAAAAGTCGCGGGTACGGATGCCCCTTTGCTAATTCTTATCTTATAACCTTCAGCAGGGTATGTCAACCCTCTTTTAACTTACTACTCCCGAGCGCCGGACGCTTCCGAGCAACAGCCAGTTTATTAGGGCCCATCAACTATCTCTTTACTGTATATAAATGGTTCTTTTCAAAAAGTCTTACCCATATATCTACACAAAAAAGGGGATGGATAAATGTGGCTACCAACTGTAACGCGGGGGGCTGGGAGTAGCCATGCAGATGTCTATCTACTACCAGGAAGGGGACCAGTACCTGATAGACAAGCTAGAACGGGAAGCAAACCGCAGGCGCAAGAGCAAGTCGGCCATGGTTCTCTCCATCCTGGAGAAACACTTCGAGGCAGAAAGAAAGGTCGGGGAGATACTCAGGGATATGGGGACGATCGAGGAGGATCAGCTTCAACGGGCCCTGGAGACACAAAAAAAGGATGAGGGAAAAGAGAAGCTAGGGGAGATTATGCTGGAGAAGGGCTATGTGCGGGAAGTAGACCTGGACAGAGCTCTGCAGGTCCAGGAGAAGCAAACCAGGCGAGGCCCCAAGCCTCGAGAAACCAGTAACAAAGGGAGGTGAAAGGTGACAAAAGAGACAGATCGGCCAAGTTAATTTTGTTGACTGTACCTCAGGGGAAGGGACGTTTAATACAAAACCTACGTTAGTAGGTGTTCTTTCCTCCTCGATGGGGGAAAGAAATAATGGGGGTGAGAACCAGCGAAAAACCCCACCCCCAAAGTGAAACTACAACCTATATTGTCCTCAACCCAGCGTGTACACGCAAGCAAACTTTTGGCAAACCAGTCGAAAGGCTGGGGCGCAAAGCTTCCGGCCTGGTCAGAGGCCGACAAAGGCAAACCGACCGTGAGGTTGGGGCGCAAAAGTCGCAGTCTCGGTTTGTTGGGTTATCGGGTTAATCGAGTTCATTGGCTTTTCAAGATTTCAACCCGAGGAACCCTAAGAACTCAACTTACCCGAAGAACCCGATAAACTGAGACAGTTCGACTGCCGAAGCCTTCTTATGGTAGCGGGGTTGCGGCGTTATACAACACTACAACCTAACTAATACCATGAGGAGGTATTAAAATGAAAAAAATTTTAACTCTATCAATTGCTCTCATTTTTCTGTTCAGTTTATCAGCTTTAGTAATAGCTGACACCACTTGGATTGTAGATGTCGATGCTACAGGAACGACAAGTCTGTACCAAGAAGTAAACTCTCTTAATGTGCGGAGTCATGAATGGCTGAACAACACCGGTAGTGTCGATTTCGACAAATCCGCATCTGTAACGGGAAGCGGTGCAAGCCAAATGGTAGTTGAAGATAAATCATTGCAGGCCACGGGATTTACTACCTTTGGCGAAAAAGCACTTGTAGGAGGAATGCATGAAGGAGAAGTCGTCCCCACAGGCTTCATCTATGAAGAAATTGAGAACTTGGGTGCTCTCCAAGTCGATAAGACTCTAGTAAGCAACGGAGAATGGCACCTCGCAGAATCGAAAGATGTTGAAGGAAGCGGGTTATTTACCACGATCGACAAGGTCGTAGGAACCTGGACAAACCACGAAGATTATCCAACAACCGTTCAAGGAATAGTAGACTTTAATTCGGATAGTTCGGACTTCTTCGACTCTTATTTCCACCAGGATCCCGAACCCGACCCCAACGCGATGACAATCAGTTGGAACCAAGCAATATTCTGGGCTAACAACCCCAGAGGTGAAGGGGACCCAGGGGAACCAATCACTGTACGCAATCTAGGCGGAGAGAAGGAAATCGACGCCTACGGATCCTATATAGGAACAGATGAAGACTTCAGTTACTTCGAGAACTTTGAGATAAATCCTGATGATTAAGAAAAATCTTTGTAAAACAAATTCAGGATAATCATTTATTAATCTGGATACCCGGGGTGAATAACCTCGGGTATCCATTTCGTTCATTCTTACTTTGGATTCGCAACTATAAACGTTGCCAGAGGAGATTAATGGGTACAGAAAATAAAATGGATTTGAGATCATTATTCGCAAAAAATTAAGGTGTATAAACAATGACTATTAAATGGGCTCAAAAATTGAATAGCAAAATTTTGTGCATAGTCTTAACAATCATCATAGCCATTTCTTTTGTTATTTCGATTTTCGGAGCTTCCACTACCACCTCTGATACAATAATTTTAAAAGATTTCAGTGGCACAGAACACATATATCATGAAGGTTTTGGAAATTCCAACCAAACTGTAATAACTTCTACCAGTTGGTCTATGGATATAATTTCCGTTTCGGGATCTTCGGGTAGTAGAACGGTCTTGGATCAATTTATAAGTGCAGAAAACACTAAGACCAAAATAAGCAGAAATGCTCTGTTCATTGGCTCTGGTTCTATAGACTCCGATAGCATATATAAAGGATCTGAGTCACAAACTGGTGAAGACAGCAAAACAGGTGTATTTGTCACGGGAGATAACTACGGAGTCCTTATTCAAAATGGATCGTTGTTGTTTAATAATAACTTTGGAGGTATAAAGGAATCCATCGCTACAGCATCAGGGGAATTCGTGATAGAACAGATAGGCCAGTTTGGCACGTTAAGTCCTTCTAATTCCTTCATAGTTGGAGATATATCAACCTTGGTAAGAATAACCGGAGCCAATTCGGCAACCCTTAAGACTTTCAACTACGGCTCTGTCCCCCGGGCGGGAAAAGATGCCTTTTTTGCAAACACCAATGGTTGGGCAAACGGCGACACAACCTTCTTTTTCGAGGGAACAGAAGATCCAACATCAATTAATGCCAAGATCAGAATAGCTGGTCAAGGGAAAATCGGCATCCAGGCTTTGTTTGAGACATTAGAAGCTAACGCCCACTTCAGAATTGATAACTATTAAATATCATTTTTTCGGACTACCTATTTTCCGAGGTGACGTCAAAATGGTGAAAAAGATTGCTTTCCTATCCGTTCTTATTAGTATTATGATCTTAGTCTTTTCTGTCGGGGAAGCAAAGCGGGTTTACGTTTTCGAAACGACATCTGACGTAAAGGTTAAATTGTCCGATCCTCGGCCCGTGATAATCCACGGTGATGGAGAAGAAGTTACGGCCCAAGCTCTGGTAGAAACTGGCAACTATAAAAAATCCATTTCATTCAAAGATGT
>JAGXLB010000045.1 GCA_018334915.1 Candidatus Bipolaricaulota bacterium | reverse complement strand
CTGACATAAATGAGGGGGACCTGGACTGGGACGTCTCCGCGACTCTCGGCGCAGGCGAAACCCTGACCTTGACCTTTGACGCTCTCGTAACCAGCACTATTATCCAGGGTAACAGTTACACGAACACTATGAGTGCTTCGGGCGAAGAGGGTAATGGTTCACCGATCCCCGCTGATAACAGTGATTTGGTCGAGGATGACACGGATGCGGACGACTCCAGCTCGGTTACTCATTTAACTGCCGAACCCGGCCTCTCCGTAAACAAAGAGATAGTAGATATCTTAAGGAACGGTTCGAGCATCGGCACGACCGGTCCGGTAGAGCCCGGCGACGTAATTGAGTATCGGTTTACCGTTGAAAACGTCGGCCAGGGTACCGCCTACGAGGTCAACTTTACCGACCAGCTGCCGACCGGTCTGGAGTACGATACCGATGCCGGCTCCGGAACTTATCAGGTCGATGATCCTTCTACGGGACCCACGAATCTGGGTATCTCAGATGGAGCAACCGGAACCATCGACCCGAACCTCTCCGCCACAATTGACGGTGGTGGAACTTTAACCGCAAGATTTTATGCTCTGGTTACCAGCGACGTCAGTCAGGCTGAAAACGCGGTAAATACGGCTACTGCTTACGGAAGGGATGGAGCGGGAAACCCAATTCCTCCAGAAAATCCTGATGTTGGAGATACTTCGGACCTGGATCCGGACGACCCGGACGCTGACGATACGGGAACGGAAGAGATCAATGTGGCCGAACCAGGTCTTTCCGTGGATAAGAAGTTAACGGACGTCATACGCGATGGGTCAAGTATATGGCCTACATCTACTGCATTGCCCGGTGACATTTTGGTATACGAGTTTACGATAAAGAACGTCGGCCAGGGTACCGCCTACGAGGTCAACTTTACCGACCAGCTGCCGACCGGTCTGGAGTACGATACCGATGCCGGCTCCGGAACTTATCAGGTCGATGATCCTTCTACGGGACCCACGAATCTGGGTATCTCAGATGGAGCAACCGGAACCATCGACCCGAACCTCTCCGCCGTGGTTAACGGCGGCGGAACGCTGACCGCCAATTTCTACGCTCTGGTTGCAGAAGAGGCAGTTCCTGGAACTCAACTGGTAAATACTGCCGAGGCAACCGGAGAGGATGGAGCGGGTAACGAAATTCCGGATGAAAATACTGATGTTGGAGATATTTCGGACCTGGATCCGGACGACCCGGACGCTGACGATACGGGAACCGAAGCGATTAAAGTAGGAGCGCCAGCACTATCCGTAAATAAAGAAATCATCGACATCATTCGACAGGGCGAAAGGATTGGGCCGAGTGGACCTGTGGAACCGGGTGATATAATAGAATACCAGTTTATCATAGAAAACGTAGGCAACGCTACAGCTTATAACGTCAACTTCGAAGACGAATTGGCTAGTTCGGTCTATTATGATAACTCATTTGCAACTGGGATTTACACTGTTGATGATCCGGCTGAAGGACCCTCCGATCTTGGTATAACCACTGGAGCAACTGGAACTATATCTGCCAGTATAGGGGTCCGTATCAATCCCGCCGGAGTTCTGACTGCTACCTATTACGCTAGAGTTACTAGCGAACTTACTCAGGGCGAAAGTCTCTTTAACCTGGCCAGTGCTACGGGAGAAGACGATACCGGTTCGTCTATACCGCCGGAGTATCCTGATATAGGTGACACATCCGATCTCGACCCGGATGACCCCGACCCTGATGACACCGGGACCGAGACGATTGACGCAGCGGAACCGGCACTGGTAACCGACAAAGCAATTACTGGTATTCAGCGTAAAGGAAGTTCAATTGGAACTACAGGCCCGGTAGAGCCGGGAGACGTAATAACTTACCAGGCCAAAGTCGAGAACGTTGGCGAAGGTATCGCCTACGACGTGGATCTAAAAGATATTCTACCAACTGGCTTTGAGTATCTGTCCGGTACAACCGACGCAAGCTGGCCGGAAAGTAGTTACAGCTCCGATCCCTCCGACAATACGGGGACCATCTCCTGGGATACCTCAGCCACCCTGGAAGGCGGCCAAACGCTGACCCTAAGTTACGAGGTGGATGTCAACTCTGATATTATCCAGGCCAACACTTATACCAACACCATAGCGGCGACCGGCGAAGACGGAAACGGCGAACCGATCCCGCCGGACAACAGCGAGGACGTAGAAGAAGACACTGACGAAGATGACGAATCGTCCACGAGCTTAGAAGCCGCCGAACCCGCTTTAATTACCGAAAAGTCGGTAGAAGAAGTAACTAGGAACGGAGAATCAGTGACCGGACCGGTGGAACCGGGAGATAAAACTACCTACGTGCTAAGCGTAAGGAACATAGGGGGAGGAGTTGCTTATAACGTAGATATTACTGACAGTCTACCGGAAAGATTCCAGTACGTAGATGGCAGTACTGAAGCTCTCTGGCCAGGGGGTAGTATGTACGAAGACCCGGATATTGAATCCCAGAGTCTACTAAAATGGGATATCTCAGCAACTCTCAAGGCAGGAGAAAGCTTGTCTCTGAGCTTCACCGCAAGGATAGAACCCCTTTCCGATTCCGATTACTTATTTGTAAACCGAATGCATGCTACCGGAGAGGACGGCTCCGGTACTAGAATACCTGAAAACAACCGCGATGACGTTACAGCAGATAATGACCTAAATGATAGCTCTGAAGTAACTATCATCAGAACAGGGCCTGCTGGAGAGGCGGCCGCCGACTATCTCGCCACCAGGGAAGAGCCAGAGCGGATATGTGAAAAAGCCCATTCTCTAACCGATGGTGTCTGGTTCAGAACGGATGAGGCGATGTTTGCAAGCTATGAATTTGCAAACCTCGATGAAAGTATGACCGTTTCAGACCTACACTCAAATACTTTATTGCCTACCTGGAATAGAACTTTCTTAGAAGACGCCAGTGAATATTCGAGATTGAATCTGACTCAAGTCAACCGTCATTCGAAATTGGGCGTTAGTCTGCTTCATGCTCCAAGGGTAGAAAATCGGGCAAGAGAGGATAACGTCGATCTCGAAGCGGCCCTTTTAGAGACCCTTAAAAATCATGCAGAAGCGGCCGGCTATGATCCTGACAAGATCGAGCGGGAAGAACGCTGGACGTTTCTGGAATACGCTGGAGGAGACCCCAGATTCCGACTCAGAATTACTGATCAGCCCCATATAGGTAACTGGAGTGCAACCGATGATCGAATTATTCCCAGCTCTATAGGGATGTCTCTTCTTAAACAAGCCCAAGCAATCGAAAAAAATTATGACGCCACTTACTCATCTAATAGGTACCTGTCAGCAGTTCTGACAGAGATTGCTCTCAATAAATTAACGATTTTGGAACGCAGGCTCGGTCTGGATAAAGCGTCGATGGGAGGTCGCTACTTCCCCCATGAGTTTGCAGTTTCTCGGAGTTCGGATAATGGGGATTTGACTTATCAGGTTATTGACCCAGGAAGCTACCTCTTTGATTTAAATTCGCTTCTGCTGGGATTAACTGAATTTAGCAATGTTTTACGGCCGGGAGCCCTATCGAAACTGGGATTTGCCGAATCGAATCTGGAAAGTTATCGCTCAACCACGATTAATTTACTCGAGGATGTAATTCGTGTAATAAGAGCCAATCATTTCCGGAATGGTGAAGTCTTTTTGGGCGAGGTAGCGGTGGAAGGCCAACTAAATCCCGCCGATACGGTCAATTTGGGGTTATTGGTCGATGGATTGCATAGGGCACTTAAAGTCGAGGCTCTGGAGGATAAAGAAGAGATCAGAGAACTATATCAGATTGCAATCGAACGTTTAATGGATCGGAGGATTCCCGATGGTAGTTTTGCAAACAACTTAAAGGACGAAACTACAGGATCGGGTTCACAAAAATTTGTAACTCAAATGGCTGCAATGCGGGCGCTGTTATCCGCTTACGAGAGATCCGAAAAACCGACCTACCTTGAATCGGCAAAAGATATCTTCGATCTTCTCAAGGAGAACTACTGGAACGAAGATTTGAAGCTTTTCGCCAGTTCTCGAAAAGGGCCGAGCCTCACTTACTGCTATACTCCATTCGATATTGGGTTATCTATGAGCGCATTTCGAAAACTTGCTGGGAAAAGTGGAAGTGAACTCAGGGGAGAGATATCACAACTTGCAGGCGAGTTTTTCGACAGTGTGGTCAACGAAGCAGCACTCCAGCTTTCCAATGCTATGATTGTTGAAGGTAGTGGGAGGAGTGGGGATTGTGAAATTTATCATGGTCAGGGCAGAGACCAGATCGGGCCTCTCAACGTCTACGACAGCCGTAATGGGATTGCACCGGTCCTCCAAAGACGGATATGTTTGAACAGGGAAGAGGTAGACAAGCGTTGCCCGGGGTTGAGAAGCGATATCCAGCCCTGGTTCCAGACGGATATCTCCATGTACGCAGCCTACGAGATCCATCAGCAACTCGGGAGGCTGGAAGACTATTCTGACTCCAATCTAACCAATTTGATTTTCCACTCAGGGATGGGTATTCCAATTTCAGATCTTTATTTGGGTGACAGGTTTAAAGATAGGTTAGAGGAATTCACCCAGATTTCCGGACTGAATAAAGTTCCTGATATCACGCCTATTGCTCTTGAGTACTACCGAGGCAGTCCTCAGTTAGGTGACTTAGAAGATAATGCCTGGAGCGAAGAAACCTTCCAAAAAGGCTTGTTCGGTTCAGCAATTGGAATGACTCTTCTCCGAGAAGTTCAAGAAGCCGAGCAGTTGCTCACTGATTCAGTCGAAGGCGAAATTGCGGAAACTCCGGAAAAAAGTTTGAATGCGCTTCTCCTGCTCGAAAGCATAAAGCAGAAGGTGTCTTATATCGGCGAGATTCATGGTAAAGCTCGGGAATTAGTTGGCCAGGCTTACGTTCCCGATAAAGTTACAGTATCCAGAGAAAATAACGGAATAGAATACAGAATCGATGATTCTTCCAGCAGTCTATTCGACCGCATTTCGATCCTGTGGGGATTGACGAAGACAGTCGGACTCTTAGAACGGAAGAAAATTTCAGACCTTTTTGAAGACGAGGATTTATTCTCGGATCTATCGATTCAAGAAATAAAAGATCTGGTCGATAACGAATTCAGCTTCTTGGTTAGAAATCATCTAAATGAAGATTTAGATATCCTGGATGACCAATGGACTCCAGATAGAAGGTCGGAAGAAGAGCAATTAACAATATCAACTGAAAACATTGGGCTTCTAGTGCCCTGTTTGAAGGAGTTTAATAGAGTTATGGGAGACGACCCTGGGTTTACACAGAGAGTTAGAAACTTAATTCTCGATGAAACTAACTTCCTTCTAAGTAGCTTGCGTAGCGAAGAGGGTGGCTTCCGAAATAGCTATAAAGAACCGGCTTCGCAGGAAGAAAGTTTAAATCGGAGTCTTGGGTCGCAGCTGGCGGCAATAAGGGCGCTGGTCGAATCATACGAATTATTTGAAGACGAGAGTTTTCTGGACACTGCACAGTCTACCTTCGAGTATCTAGTAGATGAATACTGGCAAAGGCAGTTAGATTCCTGCAGTAGCCTCGAGTTGTTTGATGATGAGTTTGGTTCTACCAACCCTTGCTACACTCCTTTTGAGGTTGGGCTGGCCGCAGGGGCGCTGGAGGGACTGGCAAATAATTCTACTCCCGCGAAAGCTGAAAGAATCAGGAATCGACTGGAATCTTTCTCCCGACATATACTGGATCGAGCGAATATGCAGTTACCCCGAAACTTGTGGAACTATCGTTCAGAAGAACCAGTAAAAAGTCTTTATTCCAGGGTATTTGCCCAAAGGGTCTGTCTTGAAGAAGACTTATAAACCAGGCTAAATTGAGTACTGGAGGGAAAACCGGCCAATTTATCTACGCTGAGAGGCGAGCTTACCCGGTGAGTTTTGTAATAATCGGGAAGTATTAGAACCCGTCTCCCCTTATAATTAATCAAAAGAAGAGGGGGACAAAGTGAATATATTTGTGCTTGACCGAGATACGAGGATATGTGCTCAATATCATTCTGATACGCACGTAATTAAAATGATCCTGGAGACCGCTCAATTGTTGTGTACCACTCATCAGGTACTCGAGCAGGGAGCACCTTATAGTAAAACCCACGTAAATCACCCTTGCGCGAAGTGGGCTCGAGGAAGTAAGGAGAATTATCGGTGGTTGGTAAGTTTGGGCGAAGAGTTACTTAAAGAGTACACCTACCGCTACGATAAGGTACACGGTTCAACTCAGGTGATAGCCTGGTGTCGCAATTACGTACCCGATTTACCGGAGATTGGGCTCACGGAGAGACCACAGGCAATGGAAGACAAATACCGGTCTTCCGACCCGGTGAAGGCATATAGGGAGTACTATCGCAATGAGAAAAGGGATATCGCCCAGTGGACAGTAAGGGACGTACCCCATTGGTTTTGAAAGCTGGTTAACCTGTTTATTCCTCAAGCTATGTTGATTTCGCTGGAGAGCGCATTGACTTTTTCCTGGATTGTCATATGAGAGGGGGGAAGCCGTGAATCCATCGACTAAAAAGGATGAATTATCCGATTACCTAATGGTTGGAGTTGTAGTGGCGGTTGTGGTGACTCTTGGTTTTTGTTTTAACAATGTAACCCTTGCCGAGGAAGATATGCTGGCCGATGTTCAGGATGATATCGAGCCCTGTTATACAGACGAATCGAGCTGTAGTAGTTGTAGGATTCAACCATCGGCCGGGGAGATGGCGGAGGAATACCCTTTTATAGACATCCTGGCTGCTTCCGTGAAGAAAACAAATGGAAGTAGTTCGCTTCTCCTGTTGCAATTTAAAGTTGCTGCCCCTATCCCTAGCAGTCCCAGCGCCCTTACCTCCTACTCATTTGCTCTGGACCTGGATGGCGACCCCGGTACTGGATTCAGAGCTAATCGGTCTCCTCTGGGAATGTTCCCTGGTCTAGGAGTAGATTTATGGGTCAACCTATCACTGAGCCGAGGAAGCAAAAAAAGCTTTGTGTTTCTCGGACCGAAGAATATCGATGACTTAAACCACAACGCGGGACTACTGGAACATTCTTTCGACCAGAACAGGAAAAAAATTGTCTTCACTATTCCAGTGGAACCCATAGAAAGGAAACTGACCTTCGCCTATCTTCACAAAAGTCCTAAGTTCCAGGTGGATCTGGATGAGACGAAGTGGGTTAGTTTCGCAACCAGCGCAAATTCTCGATTTTCGGACAATAACCCTTTATGCGACTTTTTCCCTGACGATTACTTCCGGGAAAGCGATGAAGGTTGTCCTCTTAGGCCCTTGTTATAGGGCGACTCGAGGACGGTGGTTTATATTTTTCAGCCGGAGAATTATCGGATCAAAATCTATTCAAAAGTATTTCTGCTTTACCCTTCGCAACCTTGTTCATTAGAGGATAAGTATCCCCTAAAGGCTCCTGAATAACTTTATTCAGCATGTTTTTGGCTAAACCCTCTTTGTCTTTATTGAAGGCGTAATAGTAAGCATAGGAAAAGTAATGTCCCAGGTATTCAGGATCTTGTTTAATGGCTGTCTCGAAGTGTTCTCTGGTTTTCTTCCAGCTGAAACCATGGTTAAAAACCTGCCAAAAAGTGAATGGTTTGTTCCTCAATACCTCGGCGGATATACAACCCAGAGCGTTGTGGGCAGCAGCTCCCAGGTAGCCTTTATTCAATTCTATTACCCGTTCGTTTAGCTCAACCAGCGCCGGTAGTGAGTCAACCGACTCAAGGATTCCTTCATTTTGTGATAACATGCCCAGGTTTGAGGCAGTCCACAGTAAGCCTTCGGCGTTGTCTACCGAATCCGGTATTTTTTTCAATGCGTCAAAGCCCTTTTCGTTATGAAGCTGTCTGAAGTCCGAGTTCGCCCGGAGACTCCTCACGCCGTAATCTAAGCCTTTCCTGTAAGCTTCCCTTTTTTCGTCATGAGCCAGGTATGCTTCAGCCAGCATAAAGAACCCTGAAGACAGCCTGTTTAAAGAACGAATATTGTCCGAATCTAACTTCAGAATTTTTTTATAAATATTTAAAGCTTCTCTCAGTTTCGTTTCCGTTCTTGTCTCGAATCTGGCCTTCTCTGCAGCTTTATCTCCCCTTTCTATCAATTTTTCTAACCGTGTTTGTGAGTCTTCTTCCCCGGCCAGCTGCGCCTGTAACGGGATTACCGAGACCAGTAAGATAACGATAAAGAGAGAAAATATATCTTTGTACATTAATTTAGTTTAATTTTAATGAAAATACAATTTATCTGGCGCTGAAATGATCGGACAAGGACCAAACTAATTATGGTCTTCTTGGTGGGAAATTTCTAATTCTATGTCTCAAATTTTCCAAAATTAAATGCTACTCTCAATATGGAACTTCAGGAGTATAAGAATTACGTTTTTGCTATTTTGACCTTATGCTTGATGATGACTTAACCAGCGGGGCCGGAGGCAATACTAGCTAGTCTCCTCCTTCAGAAGAGCGGGTATATATTACTCCCTCGGGTATTCCTTACTATGAAATTAAACCGGATCAAGTTTCGATAGTAGATTACTCGGGAAGTGTGTTCGATTCTAACCAGTTTTAAATACACCCGGGAGCGTTGTACAATCAGTTTCGAATAATCAGAAAATTTTTGTGAAAACACGACTTTTTGACGGGAGTTGCCGGATACCGATTCGCCATAGGGGGTAGAGAAATTAAGTTTTCACAAGGAACACGGGAGTTTACCGGTAATTGTTTTTTCGATTATTCCTATGTAGTTGGACAATTATTCCGGGATTTAAAGCGTGGGGAAATAACAGCGCCCGAACCCGAAAATCAGTACTTCCCAAAAACTATTATTTCGTCCGGAATCGATTAAAGTGAATACTAAAAGAGAATATGGTCAAGCAGGCACTCTACGGTGGCGGTTTGTGACAAATGGACGTGTATATTCCTCACCTGCAGTTGGGGAGGACGGCACCGTCTACACGGGGTCTTACGATGAAAACATATATGCAATAAATCCGGATGGATCCTTAAACTGGAAATACAAAACGGGATATCTGATTCGTTCTTCACCGGCCATCTCGAAGCGCGGTGTCATATACATTGGATCGGGGGATCACCACCTATACGCAATTAATCCTGATGGCACGCTGCGGTGGCGCTTTAAGACGGACTTTTTGGTCCGTTCTTCCCCCGCAATCGCTGAGGACGGTACAATATATGTAGGCTGTGAAGATAGTTACCTCTACGCGATTAACCCCGATGGTTCCCTAAAGTGGCGCTATGATACAGGCTTCGTTATCCGCTCTTCTCCTGCTATTGCCAGTGATGGGACTATCTATATAGGTTCCTACGATGATTATCTTTACGCGCTGGAACCAACAGGGGGCCTGAAATGGCGATATAAGACTGGGTGGTGGTTAAGTTCGTCACCCGCGATCGGTGAAGATGGGACGATTTATGTGGGCTCAAAGGATGGTTACCTTTACTCGGTCGACCCGGATGGCACGTTAAACTGGAAATACGAGACGGACGGCGAAGTTTATTCTTCTCCCGCTATTGGTAAGGCAGGGACAGTCTATGTTGGTTCTGAGGACGACAACCTATACGCGGTTGCCCCGGATGGAAGCCTGAGGTGGCGCTATGAGACTGGCGGTGGCTGGTGGGATTACGTCGATTCATCCCCGGCCGTAGGTAAAAATGGGAATATCTACGTGGGGTCCTACGATGGCCACCTCTATGCATTGAATACCGATGGAAGTCTCAACTGGAAGTACGAAACAGGTGGCTGGGTCGATTCTTCACCCACGATAGGACGAGACGGAACGCTGTACGTTGGTTCAGGGGATAACCACCTGTACTCGATAAATACAGCTGCTTCCCGGTTAGCAGATTCGCCCTGGCCGATGTTCGGGAAAGACGCCAGGCACAGTTCTAGATCGAAAGGCTGAAAACCCAGGCCGGAAGCAAAACGAACCTGAATTTCCCTGGAGTAGACAATAAGTATCCTTAGCTCCGGTTGGCGAGATTTGACTTTCTCGATGCATTGGCTAATATTTACCTGGGAACCAGTATTTTTTCAACCAGTTCCTCGACGCCCGCGAGAGCCACTATTTTACAAAATTTCATACCCTTTGTCTCCTTCCTGAAAGGACGTATTGAAGACTCGCCCCCGCGAAGAGGGGTGAACTGTGGTTCCCGGACTTATTGATAGCACCTGGGAGGTGGGGGATATGAAGAGGGGAGTCCGCCTGTCTTTGTTGGTTCTTATTCTTGTGGCAGGTTCGGTCTTACTTATGGGTTTTCTCGGGCTGTCCTGCGAACTCTGGAGCCGTATTGCACTGGCAGGAGCAAAAAAAGTAGGAATCAAGGATATTGTTAGAACTGTTTACCAGTATGACCTCTGGGATTTGCCACTCGAAAGGTGCAAGTTTCTGGAGAGATTCCTTGAACCCGGAATTTAAATCTCGATTTCGGCATTGATCTCGAGTACACCGTTTTCGGACTTCGCTGGGGCACAGGGCAAAGCAGGGGCAGATATAATAGGCGCGGGGTAATTGACTGATTCAGATCTAGCAGGACCGATATTTCGAGGTACGAAATCTAAACTAAAACGGTTATTCTAATTGGTGATTACTCTAATTGTTAGTATACTTAATACAAATAAGTCTTTATAGCAAATGGTTTTGACTGAATATAAATTATGATTTAAGGCGTTAAAAAGAAGTACGCTAATATAATTTTCGTCTCCAAATTGGCAGAATTCGCATGGAGCCAATTTACCTATTCGGATTTGTAAAGACTGGGCTCTCAGGGTTACCATTTAACCAATGAATCTTGGCTAGTTGAGTTAATTTTTTGGAAGAAAAGGGAGGAAGTATGGAAAATAACGTGGGCAAATGGGATAGCAAAATAAGAAGTAGACTAGGTATGATATTGATTTTACTCGGGATACTCCAATTTGTTGGTCTCGTAAAATTCGGGTTGGTAACCGGGATAATACTTCTAGTTGTAGGAATCATCCTGGTTTTAACGGGCACCACACGGAAGTGTTTTATATATTCGCTGGTAGGAGTCGACACTTCGAGCGAAGAAGAGTCCGGTAGTTAAAAGCAGTTGTCCTCGGGTTTAGGATTCCTGAGTGGAAGTTAACGAGGTTAAAATGGAAGTAAATAATGGTGTAACTTTCGTACTCCTTGGCGGTACGGGTGACCTGGCGCGCAAAAAACTGTTACCTTCTCTGTATAATCTGTACAAAAAGGGTAAGCTGGGCGAATTCGATATCATCGGGACCTCACGCCACGACCTCTCCAGAGAGGAGTACGTGCGGCATGTTGGGGTAAATATTGATAAACACGAGACATGGGATGAATTTAAAGAAAACATTCGCTTTGCCCAGCTGAATTTCTACAACCCAGAAGATTACGAGGTGCTGCAGGAAAAGCTCCTGGGGTGTGGCGACGAGAGATTATTTTACCTGGCCACCCTGCCCCAGCACTTTGATGTAATCAACGATAACCTATCCTCTCACGATCTCGTAAATGAGACCTCTAAAGTATTGTACGAGAAACCGTTTGGTGACGACCTTAAGTCGGCCAAGGAGCTAAACCGATCGATAAACGAACTCTTTCCTGAGAAGAATATCTATCGAATAGATCACTACCTGGACAAAGAACTAGTCGCAAACCTCTCCATTCTTCGGTTTTCTAATTCTATAATCGATCCCATTCTGAGCGCAGAATACGTTGACCACGTCCAGATAATTGCCAGCGAAAACTTTGGGGTCGAAGAAAGGGGAGGATTCTACGACCGCTACGGAGCCGTTAAGGACTTTTTTCAGAGTCACCTGCTGCAGTTACTATCACTGGTCGGAATGTCGACTCCTGAAAAGCTGGACTCCAGGTGTATAAGGGACGAGAAAGTCCGTGCATTGAGAGGAGTTGACATTTTGGATACTATCACCGGACAGTACGAGGGTTATCGGGGAGAAGAAGGGGTAGATGAGGATTCGACAACCGAGACACTGACAGCCGTAAGGGCGGCCCTTAATAGGCCACGCTGGCAGGGAGTACCTTTTTACCTTCTGACAGGCAAGAACCTGGCCAAGAAATATTCCCAGATTTATGTTCAGTTCGACAAAAACAACCAGTCTTCGATGTCGAGTAACGGCACTATTCCTAACTCACTGGTGGTTAGCATTCAACCCGATCGCGGCATATATTTTGTGATTAACACCAAAGTGCCGGGGGGCATAGGGACCGAGCCGGCAAAGATGGAGTTCTGCCACACCTGCCATCACGGGCCAAATACTCCAAGTGCCTACGAAAACCTTTTTAGTCAAGCTCTAGCCGGGGACCAGCGTTCGTTCATCCGCTACGACGAAATCGAAGAGCAATGGAGAATAGTTGACGGAATGGAAATTCCCGAACCGATTACTTACGAGCCAGGTGAGGTTCCCGAAGAAGTCCAAAATTTTATCCAGGATGGCGAATGGCACGGACTGAGTTAAACTTCTGGTTGTCCTGGCATAGTACAGGAAAAGTAAAGCAATACAATGGAAGAACAAACTGAAAAACGAAAAGAGATCGGTACGATCTCGGCTAACGATCGGGAAGAACTTGCTCGTAGGACGACGAAAAAGTTTTACGAAGCACTGGAAGAGTTGCTGAACTCGGAAGAGAGGGTGGTTGTCTCTCTTTCAGGCGGAAGGTCCGTTCAGCCTTTTTATAAGAAGATTCCTGATATGGCGGATTCACTGAGCGGAGGAATCTGGAGGAGGATCCACTTTTTCTGGACTGACGAGCGGATGGTTCCACCTGGTTCATCCGATAGCAATTATGGACTGGCGAAGGATTTATTTCTCGGGGAACTGATGGAACGCGGTCTCGTAGGCCCCGATCAGATTCATAGGTTTCCTGGTGAAACCTCGAGTTCGAAGAGGGTGATCGATGACTATCGCCGAGATCTGGATAGAATCTCGAACGGGGAGGTTCACCTGCCTGTACTCGGGGTAGGGGGAGATGGCCACGTCGGATCTCTATTTCCAGGGAGCCCCAAGCTGAAAGAGGATAAATCATCTATTTTGTTGGTCGAGAATTCTCCCAAACCTCCAGAGAGGCGTATTACGATATCCCCCGGGGTTATTCGGGAATCTACGTATCCGTTTCTATTCTTCATCGGCGAGGAAAAACGAGATGCCTATAAGTGTTTTAGAGCAGATACGACAACTTACTTCGATTGTCCGTGTAAAATCGCTCTTGCCGGTTCTTCCGGAATCTGTTACGTAGTAACGGAACTCGTTTGAATATCGGTATTAGTACCCTTAATTGAGGAAACTTTCAAGCACTCCATCTATCGAATTATCGGAATCTATCATAATAAACTCAAAGCACCCTTCTGTCTTCTCGTTGTAATTTTCTACAAGAAGTCTATCGTTGTAGGTGTCGCCAACATAGACTCCGGTTTCTTCTCCGACAAGTTGAACTAGCGCGCGCGGGTCCGGTTTCCTAAAGTCTTCCCGGGTTACGGCGTTAGGTAGGTTATAATTTAACACCCTGGAGGCCAGTTCCAGCTCCTGGCGGCTTCTTCCGGTGATGAATCCAAGTTCGAACTGCTCGGCTACTTTGTCCAGTAAAGAAGTATCGACCAGAGATTTCTCCTGTCGCCAAAGGCCGTCCTCTGAGGGAGAACCGTCTCCTCCGAGATAGAGACGATCGAAGATCGGGCTGATATTATTCTCGCCGATACGTCTCCCGGCCCGGCTCCTCATCCAGCCCAGGTCCTCGCCATGGGGGAATTCTTCAACGAGTTTTTTGAGGTCTCCTTTTAAACCCGCCAGAACCAATCCTTCAGTCACTCTATAATCGTCTCCAAACCGTCCCTTCTTCCTGAATGCGCGTATGGTTTTCAGGGAGACGTCACCGCCATCACCCAGCCCTGCCAGCAACTTTTCGGTGGTTTTCTTCACGGCCTGGTCGTAACTTTCTTCTACGCCGATTAAAACACCGTCTACGTCCAGAACTACCCAATTTGGGTCCTCCATCATTATTGATCATCTCCTTTGAAATGATCCACCCTCTTCTTGGACTCGGGCGTGCTATGAATGTAGCTCCGTAGAGCCCGGATGAAACGATCATTTTCTTCTTCTGTTCCTACCGTAACTCTAATGTGCTCCGCCAATCTACCTGTAAAACTTCGGACTGCGATCCCTCTTTCCAGTAAATAGTCATCTGCGTCAAGGTCCATCAGCAGGAAGTTTGTCTTACTGGAGTAGGAATAATGCTTGAATTTACTGTAAAGTTTTTCCCTCTGGTCGATTAGGAAGTTCACCCTGTCCCGGATCAGATCGTAGTTCTCGAGGAGTAACTCAGCGATCCTGAGCGAGAAGGAGTTCAAATTATAGGGCGGTTTTACCCTGAGTAGGTGTTCCACGGTGCCAGCTTGCCCTAATGCATATCCAACTCGGGCGCCGGCAAGCCCGAAGGCCTTTGAGAAAGTACGCAGGACCAGTAGGTTGCCGTAGCTCTCTATCAAATCCATGTTCGACCCGTCAGCAAACTCCCCGTAGGCTTCGTCCAGAACAACGGGAACGCCGGTCTCCAGTATTTTGATTAGCTTTCCACGGTCAAACACGTTTCCGGTAGGATTGTTCGGCGAGCAGAGAAATACCACGGCTGCCTTGTTCAGGACTTCCTCTAATTCTTCCATTCGAAGATTAAAATTCTCTGCCAGCGGTACAGGCTCCACCCCCAATCCATTTAATTTCGCATAAAACCTGTACATCGAGAAGGTTGGTGGCGTCACAACAGCATATTCTCCCGCAAATACTCCTGCTGAGTAGGAGATTAACTGGTCGGAGCCGCTACCGACAATTACGTTGGCCTTCTTTAGTCCATGGAACTCAGCGAGTTTCTCCCTGAGTCTATCTCCACTTGACGGGGGGTACCTGTTTACGGTGATATTTTCGAGTTCGGTTCGGATTTTATGCTTGAGCTCTCCGGGCAAGGAAAACGGTGACTCGTTTTTGTCCATTCTAATCTCCGCGTCTACGGTCCCGGGACTGTACGGGTTAAAATTCCTCACGGATTCTCGTATCTTCACTGTCTTCTCCTTCCCAGTTCACTTATTACATCTTCAAGTACTATTCCGCGTTCCCGTAAGAGAACCAGCAGGTGATAGATTAAATCGGCTGCCTCGTGGACGAAATTGTCATCGTCCGAAGACAATATAACCTCAATTGCTTCCTCACCAAGCTTCCTGTTTATTTCGTCGGTTCCCCGCCCGAATAATTTCGAGGTATAGGAATCCTTCTGTGGATGCTTCTTTCTGTTTCGAATGACCTCTTCCAGTTCCTTCAATACGTTCAGCGAGTAGTCTATGCCCCCTTTTTCCACCTCGGGCTCGCCCAGCTTTCGATAGAAACAGCTCTCCTCGCCCGTATGGCAAGCTGGCCCCTGCTGGTCCACTCTCACGAGAAGGGCATCGCCGTCGCAATCAAGCTTTAATTCCTTTACAATCTGGAAATTTCCGCTAACCTCTCCCTTTTTCCTTATTCTATCCTTGCTTCTGGAATAATAGTGTGCATATCCTTCAGAGAGGGTCAGTTCGAGTGCTTCTCTGTCCATGTAGGCCAGAGTCAACACCTGCCCATCTACCTCCTGGGCAATGGCCGGGACCAGTCCTTTATCGTCCCAGTCCACTAAATCAATAAGTTCTCGATTATTGTCTAACATTGATCCCCCTATTTGTAAGATATTTCTTAACTTCGGAGATGTCGTATTCTCCGTAGTGGAAGATCGAGGCTGCCAATCCCGCACTGGCGCCGGACCGAAAAGCATTAAGGAAATGGTCTGGTTGTCTTCTT
>JAGXLB010000218.1 GCA_018334915.1 Candidatus Bipolaricaulota bacterium | reverse complement strand
GATCTATCATTGATTCCCCCAATTGTACAGTTGCCGACGAAATTAACCCAGAAGAACCCTGGTCCGTAAAACCAGCCCTCATCTTTGAATGCCCGAATGAAGGACTCGTAATGCAACTTTTGGTCGTGTGTGGAAACCGCAACCTCGTTAAGATTCACGCCGGTCAGTACCTGGAAGAAACTTCCCCACGGTAAAGAGCCCTCAGCGGAGTAACACCCATTTTCATGAGCGATCAAGGGTTTGTTATACCTCTCTTGGAATGGCTTGAAGTACTCCTCAATTCGTCACTCCCATTCAGCAACGAGATCTTCCATGCCTAGGTCGTTACTGCGGGTGAGGGGACGTTCCGTATGGATCATTCCGGTTGATAAAATATCTATCTTTTCCCAGAAGCGGAAATCAGCGTTCCAGGTGTCGCCGATCTTATACCAAAGACTGCCACCAAAATAAGTAATTGGTCCGAAGTAGAGTTCCCGGGCTACTTCGATGGTTTTACACATCTCTCTGTCAGTTACATGCTCGAAGCCGGATTCCGAGTCGACAAGGTGGAGATTGAACCCGACAGAGAGGAAATCTACCCCAAGATTTAGTCTTTTAGGTATTTCTGACCGAAGCAACCTACGATAATTGCCCCAGAACTCTTCCCTATCTGAGGGTACGAACTCGAAGCTCTCTATGGCATGTCCCCCGTTCGGGCCGGGATCCCCCCACAACTGAGTAGAGACGACCACCATCATCCCAAACCTGTGCGCCTCGTTTACGAAATAAGCTAGTTCATCGGGTCGCATGGTTGGGCCAGCGAGTTTTCTATCATATACGGGGTAGATTTCCGTCCCTGTTCTGCCTTCAATGTACATCGGGTTTTCAATTCTGATTGCATTGACTCCAAGTGTTGCAAACTCCTCCAGGAAAGCAGTTGTCAAGCGAAGCTGGGCAGCTTTTGGCCAGAAACCGTTCGTAACCAATTCGTTGTCCCAGAAAATACTCTTTTCAATATCGCGGAGCTGGGGCATGGGCCGCCAGTTCGAAAAACGAATTGTATAATCTAGCCGAGAAAGGTCATCAAACCCATACCTGTCCGCGTGGCTCTGAACTGATTTACACCGGTTGATATCAAGCTGTGAATCCCATGGAACAAAGAAGTCCTTCTCGCCGGAAAACCAGGTAAGTGTCTTATCCTTACGAAAGACTATAACAGGTATTATAGCCTGGGAAGTCTCTCCCGCAGGTAAAGTAGCAGCAAGCTTCACAGACGCCGCCCCGGTGTTAGAATCAGCCCGAGACCGGATGTAGAGTACATCATTTTCAATGGTAGCCTCTACCATTTTCGGGCTATCTACCTTAACGGACCAGTTAACCTGATTAAGCCAAGCCTCCTTTCGGACTGGATAGAAATCGATTTGAGCTATACCACCTAGTGGCATGGCAAAGATCTTATCCCGCTCGGATACCCCCTGCATTATGTAGGCGGGATGAGCAAAATATTTATCATTTAGGAGTTTACCGGTGATCTCTACTTGTGTGGTTGCTTTACTGTCCAAGCTTGTAGGGGCTTCCAAAAGCCACTTAGTTCTAAGCACCTTAGCTGAGAACGGTTTCCAGTTAAACCAGTGGCTTTCCCACAGCTTTAACGCTTTGCCATAGAAGAGAAATTCGGCCGATTTACCGGTGGGCTCAACTGTGGCCAGAACGTCTCCAAACTCCGTGATACTCACCGGTTCCGAAAACTTTACCCTGAGCCCGTAGATTGTTTCTCCGGTGTCATTAACTAAGTACACTCCTGCAAATGCGCTGCCTGTAGAGAGAACCGAAAGAAATAGTGCGGTTGAGACAATCATTTTGTAGTAGTTCATTTGCTATCCCCTTTTTGTGAGTATTTGGGGAGTAATAACTGGGAAGTTTCGGAGATTATTAATGCGAGAGCATCACTATTATACGTATCCTTAAAAATTTATCAAATCTTAGGCCACGATTATAGAATAAATGGAAAAACTAGCCAAATTGGTACTTTTTAAATCATTGACATGTTCACCAAAACCGATTTATAGGTCTCTCAGATTATGCTATATGTACTAATGGTAGGATAATACGGGCTTTAAAGAGATTAACCCCCCGACCGGGATAATCGAGGGGCTATGTTGAATTAAATAAGTCCCGAGCTACTAATCCGGGACTTATGAAATGCTAACGTTACGGTGAGAACCTTAACTATTCACCTTGTTATGTATCTACTATACTATCCCACCGTGAGCACTAACAGCAGAATCATCGCTGGAGTTTTCACCAGGCTCAGATGGTTCAGTTGCGATTTTTCCAAGTCCTTCCCCCGCACCTATCCTGGGAGCTCCGTTTTGATGGGTAAAATGTCCGTCTCCGGTTTCGGTAAAAGCGGGACTTTTGCTTAAACCTTCCTCTGCATTGCTCTCAGAAATACCAGCAACACCTAAGAATGCGAAACCTGCCACCAACGCCATTGCCAGAAGTAAGATAGAAATTTTTTTCGCGTGTTACATCTCCCTTTTCACCTAAAGTATAAAGGGGAATCGACCTAACCCCAATCCCCGCTGGGTCAACCAAAAGTCAATTATAGCCCCCCCAGAGCCTCCGATTTTCACCGAATCTCCATTTTAAGCCTCTCGGTAACTGTCTTCTTGTATCTTATTGAATTATTACAGGAAATTAGTTGCCCCAGTTCTCCAGTAGGGGGTCAAAGTCATCAAAATAGCTCTATGTGGTCTTTCAGAGAGGGTCTAAGTAGTTTTTGCCTACAACAAAAATCTACCAGGTGTTAGCGAGCTAACAAACTGAAAACAAGGCTTTGAGTCCGTATTGAACCTGTAACAGTTACAATTTACTGTCAAATTAGCCTATCTTGGCGGCATTTAGGTTTATATAAGCTGTAATTCGTTGAACCATGGGTAACTTCCAGTTAGGCTATGGGGTAATAATCAACCCCACAGCCTAACCAGAAAAAGGAGTTATCTATGACAAAGTATAGCGAGGATCAGATCATCAAAGCAAGACTGAAGTACCTAAAAGAGTACTACAAGCTAAAAGAGGGCAACAGTAAATTCGGTACGGTAAAAGAATTGTGTGAGTTCTTTGATATCTCAAAGAAGACACTCTACAAGTGGAGAAACAGATACGAAAAATCAGAGGAGGACCCAAGGAGTCTGCTGAACAGATCGACAGCGCCAAAGACCTCTCCCAGGAAGCCGCCCAAGTGGCTTGAACGAACCGTGGTTGCCATAAGGGACCGGCTAGGCTGGAGCAGTCTCCACGTTAGCGTCTACTTGAAACGTAAAGAGGTAGTTAACCCCAATACGGGAAAAGCTGTAAGCGAATACGGGGTACGTTGTATCTGGGAACGTTACAGGCGCGGGGCAAAGTACGAAAAAGAAGAAACCGAAGAGGTCGAACGTTACGAAAAGGATAAACCCGGAGAACTAGCCCATATCGACATAAAGAAGCTACCCAACGTCCAGGGCGAGGATCCATCTAAGAAGAAGTACCAGCATGCTCTGAACGATGATTGTACGAGGATACCTTATGTAGAAGTATTACCGGACAAGCGGGCAAAAACGGCAGCGGATTTCTTCGAACGAGGAGTGGACTGGTTCGATAGAAACTACGACATTCAGTTTGAGGCACTACTTTCCGACAACGGAAAGGAGTATACATACCATACCAAAAGTGGTAGAGAAAAACATACCTTCGAGAAACGCTGCAAGAAACTCGGTATCAAACATAAACGAACCAGGGTAGCCAGACCACAGACAAACGGCAAAGTAGAACGGTTCTTCCGGACGCTAGACGATGAGTTACACCACAAGTATCACTTCGAGTCTCACAAGGACAGAGAGATGGCACTAAAGGACTATCTGAGAAAGTTCAGAAAATACAGGATGCATTTCGGTATGGACGGGTTGACACCGGAGGAAAAATTGGAGAAGGTTAGGTCAGCTGAAATCGAACAAAAAGATGGAGACGTTGAGAGTAAAAAACAGGAACCGTTACTCATGTGTTAACGACTTACAGCTTACGTTACCACAGAACTTTAGTACAGATTCAGAGGGGACTTTCTTCAAGTTTAATTAACGACCTCTACCTCTCTCTGCGAAGACTGGAGTCCGTTAAAAATATTATTATGGTGCTTTCAGAAGAAGTTCAACAAGGAGTACTTAGTATACCACCCGAGTTTTCAGAGGAATCGGACTTTTT
>JAGXLB010000217.1 GCA_018334915.1 Candidatus Bipolaricaulota bacterium | reverse complement strand
ATACCGTAAACTCCTTTCCCTCTGGACCGAGGTAGGAGAGCTTGACCTTACCCTGTTTGAGGAAATAGACCGATTCGCTTGGCTCCCCGGGGAGATATATAGGTTCCCCTTTTTGAAAGCTCAAGTCCTTAATCCATTGGCTGAGTTGCTCTAATTGAGACTCGGTAAGCCGGCCGAGGAGGTCGAACTGTTTCAGCTGCCAAAGTAGATTACAGGTATTTTTCATGGTTGAATCCTAGAATAATATCGAAGCTTGTTCAACTAAGTGAATTAGCCCGATTCCCGCAGTCCGACTTGTAGATAGCTGGAATTATCTTTTTTATTGTCTACCAAGTTGAGCTAAGCTAGTAAATCTCCGGAGTAAAGAACAGACGTTTTAATCTTCGATCCCGCGCCGTAGAATAAAGTGGAGTAAGTTAGTAGACTTTTATGGAGGGATCAAGATGACCCAGAAAATTACCAGAAGGGATTTTGTAAAATCGACAGGACTTATTGGGGTCAGCCTCTTAACCGGCGGATTTCACGTACTTGGGCAGGAGGGAGCTAGTTCCTCCTCTAAGTGTCTTATCGGTGAGGCCAAACTTGAAACTTTTGCAAATAACGTGAGAAGCGGAGGCGTTCCTCCCGACGGAATACCCTCGATAGACGAACCTGTTTACGTATCAGCAGAAGAAGCGAACGAAGCTCTCGGTGACTTACTGAAGGATGACTCGGTGATTTTCGGGTTAAATTACGCCGGCACCAAAATTGCTTATCCTCAAATAATAATGGTAAGGCACGAAATCGTGAACGAGAAAATAAATGGAGATCCACTTTCGATCACTTATTGTCCGTTAACGGGTACCGCAATAGGTTTTAGGGGTAAAGTGGCCGGCGAGACGAGCGAGTTCGGAACCTCCGGGAAACTTCTTAATAGTAACCTCGTGATGTACGATCGCGCCACGGGAACCGATAGCTACTGGCCCCAGATACTTGGCCGGTCCGTCCAGGGGCCGAACCTGGGAGATCGACTGGATACGTTTCCGGTAATTTGGACTACCTGGGGTCGCTGGAAGAATAAACACCCCGATACAACAGTACTAACAAGCGATACAGGTTATATCAGGTCCTACGGAAACGATCCCTACGGGTCGTATCGGAAAGAGGGCACGTACTACCAGCAAGGAGAGCCGATGTTCGGTGTAATGGACAAAAGTAACGTCTTCCCGCAGAAAAAAGTTGTAGTTGGGATTAAAGCCAAGGACTGTGCTTTGGCAGTTCCCAAAGAAGAATTCCGATCCGTAGAACTAACACAGGTGGAACTTGGCGGGGAGCCGATACTAATCGCCTACGAGGAATCCCTGGACGCAGTGCGAGCCTATTCCCGGAATGTTGCCAGAGAAACAAGAGAGTTCGTCAAGCAAGATGGTAACCTCATAAGCCAGCCGGACGGAACCACCTGGAAGATGACCGGGGAGCCAGTTGACGGTCCGCTGTCGGATCATGAACTTCAGCCAGTTTCTTTCTTCAACGCCATGTGGTTCTCCTGGTATTCCTATTACCCCGAGACAGAAATTTTAGAAATATAAGAAAAGCTTCAGGGGAGTAAAATGCTAAAAACTCTAGGAGCCGGTATAAATTGGATTAATACGAGGGCCTGGCCGGGTGTAAAAACGGTACTGGGCACCGGCAAGTACGCGACAAGCGCGGTTCTGCTTGGCTTGCTGTTTACCGGTCTGTACCTATTTTCGATACAGCACATAGTTTACTTTTCCAGCGTGGATCTATCCTTCCAGGCCACGATTCCATCCATAGAACTGGTCAATGGCTAGGCCGGAAAGCTATTCAAGATTAGGGCTCCGTTCATCTGGGAACCAATTGCGGCTATTTACCTCACCCCTAGCTTGATGATTAAACTTGCCCTGCCCAACCTCCTGCTGGGAGGCCTACTGGGAGGTCTGGTCGGGATTAACCTATCGATGGGGCTTTACGATCTATTCCGCGGCCAAAGCGCAAATTCCGTCGATTCAGTCCGAAGTTTTTTCGCCGCGATTCCCAGCCTGCTTACGGGGTTTGCCTGCTGTGCCCCCACTATTCTAATAGCGGTCGGAGGATCGCTTGCGGCAGGATTAAGTGCCGGCCTTGTCGCCGCGCGTCCCTACTTCATTCCCGCAAGCATTGCTATTTTGATCTTTAACGCGGGCTGGACGGGAGCGAGTGTGAGTTACGAAGGGGTCTGCCGGGGAGGAATCGCTGACGACGTAGAACCGGGAGTTTCCGAGTGACGAGTATATTGGGGGCGCCATAAAATTGAATTGCGTGTCTCCGCTCTTTTTTTGGTTTATATTCCGGCAAAAGTGGTGGAATCACTCTGTAATCTCGGTTTGAGGTAGAAGGATCGAGATGAACTGGGGATATTTTTGACTTCTGGTATGGGATCTCAAATCTCGAATCTATTGGAATGATTTAGAGCTCGAGTTACCATTGTGGGGATCTGGAACTTTTCCCGTAAAGGTTGAACCGGTATAAATACTTGAAACTTGTGGCCAAACAGGTTTTTTTGTATCTTCTTGGATAATGGAAGATAAAGCAGAGTCGGAGAGGACAAACTTTATCGGTGGCGTGATCCACGGGACCTTTCTCAGATCCAGCAGCCGCCTTGCCGACATAGATCTAATTCTCCCCGCGTTCGTAAGTTCAATAACTGGTTCAAAGTTCCTGATTGCACTGCTACCCTCTATCTACTTCAGCACGGGGCGATTGCCCCAGATTCTCTTTTCAAATTACGTGGAACCCAGATCACGAAAAAAGCCTTTTCTTTACATTGCGATACTGACCAGAGCTCTTATATGGTTTCTATTTGGGTTCTTCGTAACCTGGAGAGGGTTATCGGACCCAGGGTTAACTCTATTGCTGCTATTCGTATTTTTGCTTATATACTCGCTCGCCGGTTCTCTGGGAGGAGTTGCCTACACGGCAATAATTGGAAAAGCTATCAGCGAAGACCGAAGAGCCAGGTTCTACGCAACCCGTCAAGTTACGGGAAGTTTACTGGCATTCGGGATGGGATCCGTCGTCCGGTTCGTGCTGGGGGAAGGTTTTTATTTTGGCTTCCCGCGAAATTACGGGGTCCTTTTCCTCTTATCGGGCATGGCCCTGTTGATTGGCTTCGTCGGGTTCTGGATGATCAGCGAACCGGAGATGGAGGAAGGAAAGAGAAAGCCCCTGAGCAGTTACTTCTCAAACGTCATGGGTATAGTCAAAAAGGATCGGAAGCTCAGGTTATTTCTACTTACTCGAGTCCTGGCAGGATTCCACATAATGATAATCCCCTATTATGTGGTATACTTCAAAGAGGTCGCTGGCGTTGCCGAAAGTTTCATCGGAATTTACCTGATGGCCCGCGTATTTGGTGGAGCAGTGTCAAATTTTTTATGGGGCAGAGTAGCTGAAAGAGCTCCAGAAGAAGTCATTCTTCTCTGCCTGCTTATAGCGGGTATAACACCTCTGGTGGCGCTCGGCATAATCAACTACAACCCGATTTACTACTCGGCCGTATTCGTCCTTGCCGGTTCGGCGATCAATGCAAGAATGGTGGGGTTCAACACGCACTTGCTCGAACTAGCCCCCGAAGAGAAACGGGCGACCTATTCCGGTATAAGGGGAACGACTATCGCTCTAACTGCGCCTCTTCCTTTCTTAGCGGGTGGTTTGATAGAATTTTTCTCGTTCAAGTTCGCGTTTATCTTCGTTTCGGCAATGATGCTGCTTGGAGTCGGAATTAACTTGATCCATTATGGGTTTCGGTTTTGGGGAAAAAAATGATGCCGAAATCGTCATCAGCCGCCACCAGGATTTCCGAGCTATGCAGAGGCCGAAGAAATCGGGAAGATGGCGACATTTATTGCTTCACCCAGAGTGAGTTACGTTACCGGCCAGACGCTCTACGCCGACTGCGGTTTGACTCTTTACCCTGATTTCTCTACTCCGTGATCCTCGGGAGGATAGAATGGAAAGTGGATCGTATCTCGATATAGGTGAGTACTCGATAATCGGAAACCTGGAGACTGCTGCGTTGGTCGGAACCAACGGGTCGATCGACTGGTTGCCCGTACCTCACTTGGAATCGCCCAGCGTTTTTGCCCGAATTCTTGACGTGAACAAGGGTGGTTACTTCTCGATCTCACCCACAGCTCCGTTTGATTCCCATCAAAAGTACCTGCCCAAAACTAACGTGCTGAAAACTAA
>JAGXLB010000216.1 GCA_018334915.1 Candidatus Bipolaricaulota bacterium | reverse complement strand
TCCTCCAGGTTAAGTTCCAGCCTGGTACTCCTGGTAATTCTATTCATTAATTCCTTCATCTTTTTCTTGTCTACGGACAAACTTACTGAATCTCGCTCGGGTCCGTAAAGTACTGCAGGCAAACTTCCTTCTCGCCGCAGAGTATTCGGGTTATCCGAGGATTTTCTTTTACTTGCCTGAACCGTCTCCATTAATATCACCTTTCTGGTTGTTTTCTTGTTCCGAAATCGAGCTTTCTCTTAACAATTATATTAGGAATGGGGGAACAAAGTCGACACCGACTTTTCCTTATATATCCTTTTTATTGTTTCGGCGAACAGCTTGCCAACGGAGGTGTAGTTTATAAAGTCCGCTTCGATCGCTTTCTCTCTTTTTATCGTGTTTGTAACGGTAACGGAATCTATCGGCGAAGATTCGATGGATTCCAGAGCGTCGTCCGCAAAAATCCCGTGAGTACAAATAGCTTCGACCCTGCTGCATCCCCTTCTTTTAAGTATATCCGCTACCTCGGTCAACGTTCCACCCGTGCTAATTATGTCGTCAACAATAATGCATCTTTTACAATCCACTTCACCAATCAGGTTCAGTACTTCCACGTTGCCGTTTTCGCTATCCCGCTTCTTTTCTACAATAGCGAGGGGCATGTTGAGCTTTTGAGAGACCTTTCTGGCACGCTTGGCACCCCCTACGTCTGGACTCACTACTACGCCCTCCTCGGGGGATATCTTGTTCTCGATGCTTTCGGCCAGAACGGGGTCTCCCCGTAAATTGTCAACGGGAATATCGAAGAAACCCTGGATCTGACCGGCATGCAGGTCCACGGTCAGTAAACGATCCGCCCCGGCGGTAGAAATCAAGTTGGCTACGAGTTTGGCACTGATTGGCACCCGGCCAGTTTGTTTCCTGTCCTGGCGAGCATAGCCATAGTAAGGTATGACCGCAGCTATCTGCTTGGCCGAAGCCCTTTTCAGGGCGTCGATCATTAAGAGTAACTCCATCAGGCTCTTGTTAATGGGTGGTGCCACGGACTGAACGACGAAGACGGAGGCCCCCCTAACCGTCTCCTGTACGTGTACATGTACTTCGCCGTCGGAAAACTGGTCTACCGTAGTTTGAGTGAGCTCCTTGCCCAGTTTGGAGACTATTTCCTCCGCCAGGTCTGGATTGGAATTACCCGTAATGATTTTCAAATTATCCACTTTGATCGCCTCTCTGGTTGGTCGAGTATTTTTTGATTTAACTGATCATTTCAGGTTTAGACTTCCGGTCCTATCTTTTGAAAAGGTTCCATTTTCCTGCCATCCTGAATGGACGCTTCCCGGATCACTGAATGGCTAAGGTCAACTCCGTCCCCGATTTTGCTGTCTATTACCTCTGTATTTGGCCCAATATCCGAGCCCGCACCTATTTTCGTCTCCCCTCTTAGAATCGAAAACGGCCTTATGTGGGTATCCCTGGCAACTGTGACTTCTGGTTCGACTATCGTCTCGTCAGGGCAAACGACCGTTACGCCTTTTTCCATGAGGGACTTGATTTTTCTATCGTTCAGTATTTGACCCGCCCGGGCCAGGTCCTCTCTGGTGTTTACGCCCAGGAATTCATTTGGAGAATTACTGGAAACCGCAGCCACTTCTCTACCTTTTCCCGAAGCTCTTTTGACGAGATCGGTTAAGTAAAACTCGTTCTGCGCGTTTTCCGGGTCTATAGAATCCAGGTCCTGCCAGAGGTATTCCCGGTTAGAGATCAGGTATACTCCCGTATTTATCTCTTTTATCTCCTTCTCCTTGTCGCTTGCATCCTGTTCTTCTACTATCTCTACCACTTTGCCGTCCCTGCCCCGTTTTACCCGGCCGTAACCAGCCGGGTCCTCTCTTTCCGTAGTGAAAAGCGAGAAGTCAACCCCTTTTCGTTCGGATGCATCTACGAACTCTTGAATCGATTCCGGCTTTATCAGCGGTAGGTCTCCGGGAAACACCAGAAACTTATCCGATTTGATTTCGGATTTTGCCTGCTGTAAAGCATGCGCCGTGCCTTTTTGTTCTTCCTGAAGTACGAATTGGATATCCTGACCGGAAAGCTCCTCCGAGACTAAATCCGCTTTATAACCGACAACCACTATGATCCTCCCGGTCAGAACTTCAGCCAGGGAATCAAGCAGATGCTGAATGAGGGGTTTCCCGCGGATTTCGTGAAGAACTTTTGGCCTGTCCGATGCCATACGAGTTCCCTTACCAGCTGCTAATATTACGGAATCCATTAAATTTTCACCGATTAAATATAATTAATCGTTTTCTAGGTTGCAATGATCTCTGGGTTTCAGGAAAATAACATCAAAGCCGGATGAGTTTAAGGTAAAGCGAATCAAGGGAATCCGGCCTTTATCGATAACCAATCAAAAAAGAGGAGGTAAAATGGCTAACATAAAGTATACGGAAGACCACGACTGGTTAAGGAAGGAAGACCACGGCGTCAGAGTGGGTATAACTGACCACGCCCAGAACGAACTGGGCGATATAGTTTTCGTTGAGTTGCCCGAAGTAGGTGACGAGTACGCTAAAGGTGAAGAAATGGTGGTGATTGAGTCAGTAAAGTCCGTCTCTGACGTAGAGGCGCCGGTTGCCGGTACAGTGGAAGAAGTAAATGAAAGTTTAGAAGGCGAACCGGAAAAAATAAACGAATCACCCACTGACGAAGGTTGGCTGGTGAAACTGGACATGAAGGACGAGGACCAGTTCAGTTCTTTGCTTGATGAGTCGGAATACAAGGATCTCTTAGAGTAAGATCGCGAAGGAACTCGTTTTTGCTCTTGAAAACAGTACTGGGGCAGGAATAAGATTCCTGCCCCAGTTCGTAATTAGAAGTTTTACAGGAACGAAAGTGTTATCGATAGTAAAGTCGCAAGCTGTGTCAGAAGCGCTAAACCCTGTCCGGTTTTGGAATCGCTAACTGCGGAACCGGAATTCGAAGTTGACTCCTCACTAACTTCTCCATTCCCTCCGGTTTCTGGTTCAGTAGCCTTAAGCCCCGAATCGCCAGTTGCGGGTTCCTCTTCCGTAGTTACTTCTGTCGGTTCCTGGCTTACTGTGCTCTTCGGGGAAAAGTCGGCACTCGTGGTCCCGTATTTTACGCTAAACGGGGTCGTCGGATCGAAATCCTCTCCCATCGTGATTATACCTTTACTTCCCCAGAACACTTCTCCTTCGATCGGGACCTTTTCGGGCATCTCTCCGTCCTTAAAACCATTCGTAATCCCGATCATGTTCTTCGGGCGCTTGGTTTCATCACCCTGTAACACTCGCAGAGCGTAAGGGTGAAATTTAACGCCTTCGTCCATGGTCAAGACGGACAAAGCTACGGGTGATTGATCCATATTCTCTCTGAGACCGGATTTTATGTCGTCTCCAAGAGAACTTTCCAGAGCCTTATCGCTTCCATATATGGCGATTAAGATTACCTTCTCGCCCTGGTATTCGGTCTCAATAACCCGGTAAACATCCGAATTAAGACCAAGTCTGGTTCTTATGACATTGGACAGTTTATCCGAAACCTCTTCCCCCGTTGCGAGAAGGGAAAAAAGAAGCAACAGTGCTATTACAACAGCCCCAATGGTAAATGCACTCTTTTTCGACAAAAAAATCACCTGTCTTAAGCAGTCTGCTTGACAAATCTACGAGTTAGCAGATTCCGCATCCCATGAAGGAAAGAAAAGCAGCTGCCCACATGGACCAGAAGAAACCCAACACCATGGCAGTTACAGGTTCCATCAAAAACACCTCCTAGTATTTGTTGTAATCAATGAAAGTCTTTTGTGTAAATCCATAATTTTTGACTTCTGTACATCTATTATAACGCTCTGGAGAGATAAATCAATCAAATTTGACCTCTGCAATACAATACAATCAGGTTGAGCTGGTTCCCATCCGCATAGCGTAAGGGGACGTTTCAATTTGAAAAGCTTCTATACGGAAAGATGGCTTCTTCTGCCTATTTCGGGCTATATTTTGGAAGAAGGTCAAATTCATGGGTCAGTAAATGCTTAAGGAGAAACAGATATAGAAAAACGTTCAGCCCGGGTTAGCTAGACTATCTCAAGTCCATGAGGTTGAAAGAAAAGATTCCCTCTAGTCGTCTGCACCGCAGCAGTATTTGTACTTCTTTCCGCTTCCACAGGGACAGGGGTCGTTCCTGCCGGGTTCGTCCTCTACGACTCTCTGTTCGTGGTTCGATTG
>JAGXLB010000044.1 GCA_018334915.1 Candidatus Bipolaricaulota bacterium | reverse complement strand
TGAGGGATATGTCCATAACCAAATGAGATCAAATCTTTATGCATCGTGCTACCTGTAATTAAGAACCAACGTCGTGAAGGCACCAGTTTGAGCACGCGAGTCGGAAATTTCTCGGCCCGGAAGCCCGGAGGTTGCAAGTAATAGCCAACTAAAAGGTGGAACCATACTAGCCTACTCGATAAGAGCTTACTATGGAAGTCTAAAGACTTCCTCTACAAAAGACCCATTGGTTCTGCTGACCAATCGGCCGGGCGTGGGAGCCCGGCCTGCTATTCTATTTTTAAAGGGAACCCGGTCTTGTATTTTGTTTTAAAAGCGGGACCAGGGAAGTCCGGAGGTGCTATCGGTCCTACCGTCCAGCTTTCTCCTTCAGCCTCCGGGAGAGCGTGGTAAACCGCCGGGACTCCCGGTCGTTATTTACGGCCATACCCAGAGCCTTTTTACTACCCACCAGGATAACCAGCTCGCGTGATCTCGTCACTGCAGTGTAGAGCAGGTTTCTCTTCAACATCACGTAATGTTGATTCAACAATGGAATTATTACCGCATCGTACTCACTGCCCTGACTTTTATGAATAGTTATAGCGTAGGCCAGATCAAGAGCGCTGATCTCGTTTTTCTCGTATGATATTATCCCGTAATCGGGGAAATCCACTTCGACTCGACTGTCCGACCTGTCCGCTCCAACTATTCTCCCTATATCTCCGTTAAATACTTCCTTTTCGTAATTGTTTTCCGTCTGCATTACCTTGTCGCCAATCCTGAAGTCTTCCTTTGACCCAAACCCCAGGTCATCTCCAGGATTTAACTCATTCTGAAGGGCTGTATTTAACTGGTCCACCCCGCACTCCCCTTTGTACATGGGCGCGAGAACCTGGACGTCTTTCATCGGTTCCATATCCCATTCTCCCGGGATTTCTTCGGCAACGAGCTTAATTATCTTCTCAGACGCCCGTCGTGGGACTTCCTCCTCCACGAAGAGGAAATCAGAGTGATTGCCGTCAATTTGGGGGAACTCCCCTTCATTTATCCGATGAGCATTTGTCACGATATCGCTTCGTCCGGACTGACGGTATATTTGATTTAACTTGACTACCCCAACCGCCCCGGAATCGATGATATCACCCATTACATCTCCCGGTCCGACCGAAGGTAGCTGGTCCGCGTCCCCGACCAGAACAAGGTTCGTCCCTTCCGGAGTAGCCTGAATTAAATGATCGATAAGCCTGAGATCTACCATGCTGAGTTCATCAACTATAATCGCGTCCGTCGATAACTTATTCTCACTGTTGTATTCAAACTCGTCCGGGGGTTTAAAGCCCAGAGTTCTGTGGATCGTTTTTGCCTCTCTTCCCGTCATCTCTTCAAGCCTTTTTGCGGCGCGCCCGGTCGGAGCCGCCAGGATTACCTCCCACCCTAAGTCCTCCATCAGGGCTATAATACCGGTAACGATGGTGGTCTTGCCGGTACCCGGTCCGCCGGTAACTACAGTCACCTTTTCCTGCAGTGCCGCCTTTATCGCTTCTCGCTGCTCCGGGTTGTAATCTATTCCGCTGGTGATTTGATAACCGTCTATAAGTTCGTTTATCCTGTCCTCGTCGGCAATCCTCGCGCCATCGCCAAATCTGTCCAGAGCCACGAGCTTTTCAGCCACTTCTTCCTCCATAAAGTAAAGAGCCGGGAGGTAAATTCGACTCGTTCCCTTCTCCCCGTCGTTCGATTCTTCGATCAACCCTCCGGTAGACGTCATATTTTCGATTTTTTCCTTTATCAAGTCCGGAGGTATCTCAAGGAACTCGCGGGACTTTTCGAGCAATTTTTTCCTGGGCAGGTAGATGTGACCATCATTCGACGCCTGCTCAAGAGTGTAAGTCAGGCCTGCTTTGATTCGTCTGGAGTCCTCGGGTTTCATTCCAACCTTTCTGGCAATCCTGTCCGCAACCTTAAATCCGATACCATCTATCTCTCTTGACAATCTATACGGGTTCTCCTCGACAACAGTGGACGCCTGCGCTCCGTAATTCTCGTATATCTTAAGTCCGTAGGCAGTACTGATATCGTGTCTTTTCAGTGCAACCATGACGTCTTTGACCTGTCGCTGTTTTTTCCAGCTTTCCCTGATCTTCTCAAGTTTCTTATCACCGATACCACTGATTTCGAGGAGGTTTTCCGGATCATTCTCTATAACTTCGAGGGTATCCTCTCCAAACTTATCCACTATCTTTTCCGCGTATTTCTCCCCTATCCCCTTGATCAACCCAGAAGCAAGGTAGCGTTTTACCCCTTTTTCGGTCGTGGGGGGGTCGATCTTACATTTTTCTATCCGAAACTGTCGCCCGTATCTTTCGTGCCGCGTCCATCCTCCTTCCAGGAGGAGGTCCTGGCCCTCGTACACCTCGGGCGTTTTTCCCACTGCCGTTACTACGTCTTTCTCCTGCCCCCTGGACCCCCTAATTACCCTGAACCCGTTCTCCTGATTCTGGTAAACTACACTCTCTACCGTGATTTCGATTTTCTCGTCTCCCACGAAGCCTGGTCCTCCTTACCGGTCTAAATAGGTTGATCTAGTTTTTTCGCTCTAACATAATTAGCTTGAAGAATAGTCTGAAACAAGACCGGCGATTTAATCTTAATAGGGCACGAGCAGGAAGAAAAGACGTTCCGGTTATAATTAGAGGTTTTTATAACATATGATAAAAATTGGGACCAGTGGCTACTCTTACAAAGACTGGGAGGGTATATTTTACCCTCAACACCTTAGTAAGAAAAATTACCTGAAACATTACGCAAAATTCTTCAACATTACAGAAATCAATTCCACTTACTACCGGTTGCCTGAGCCGGGTATGTTTAAAAACATCCTGAAAAAGGTTTCCGACGACTTTCAGTTTGTGGTCAAACTTTCCAGGGAGTTAACCCATGAACGGGAAAAGGCAAAAGAATCCATAAACCAATTCAGGAAAGGTATAGAACCGCTGGTTGAAAACAACCAGCTGATTACTACTCTCGCCCAGTTCCCCTACTCGTTCAAGCCCGGTGACGGCAGTTATGACCACCTGAAGTTTCTAAGGGAGGAAATGCCCGACGTACCGATCAACGTCGAATTCCGGAACGAGTACTGGATAAAAGAAGAAACGTTCCTCTTCCTCAAAGAACATTCACTCGGATACGTATGTGTCGACATGCCCAGACTGCCTCGTCTGGTGCCTCCTAAAATATCTGCCCCTTCAGATCCGGGGTACATTCGGTTTCACGGACGGGTAAAGGAACACTGGTGGAACCCGCCCGAACCCTACATGAGGTACGATTACCTTTACAAGAAAGACGAGTTAGAAGAATGGGTGGAAAAGACAGAAGAACTGGAAAATTACACCGAAAATATCGTAATACTATTCAACAACCACTTCCAGGGAAAATCAGCCAAGAATGCCAGGACCTTCACCTCTATGCTTAAAGACAGCCGGGGAAAGAAAGATTTTCCCGAAAACGACGACTTCCTTCACCCGGGCAAGGACCTGTTCAGCTCATAGACGAGCCCGGAAAGTTTTTGCCAGGTTCCAATTCCCCTTGTAACAAAATAGTTATTTAGTTATGATAAACTTCAGTTTATTTAACCTGTCATTGTTTTTTGTAAAGGTGATTAGCCTGTGTCTATTAAAAATATAAACCTTAATAACAAAAATATTGGCATTATTGGTGTCGGTACAATTGGAGGAACTCTGGTTGAAACCCTAATCAAAAACGGTGTAGTCTCCAGGGAACGGATTATAGGCAGCACCGCCCATGAGGATAGTGCCCGGGAAGTTTCCCAGAAATACGGAATAAATACTACCACCGACAATAAGAGTGTAGTTAGGAAAGCGGAAATAGTCGTCCTGGCTGTCGAGCCCCAGATGATTGGGAAAGTTCTCGAGGAGGTAAGCGGTTCATTTGGCGCGAACCAGCTGTTAATATCCGTTGCCGCAGGAATCGCCACGGAATTCATTCAATCAAAAATAGATGTTGAGGTTCCCGTCGTGAGATCAATGCCAAACACCGCTATTACGGTCAATGAAGGTTGTACAGTTCTCATCGGAGGCGATTTTGCGGGGGAAGAGGAGCTGGAACTAGCTAAGCTGATTTTCGAACCCGTAGGACTTGTCGAGGTTTTAAGTGAGGAAAACCTGATGGACGCTATTACAGGCTTTTCGGGGTCCGGACCCGCTTACGGATATCTAATTATAGAATCCCTGATAGAAGCAGGAGTTCGGGTAGGATTGCCCCGCGACAGGGCAACCAAGCTCGCGGCCCAATCCCTTCTCGGTGCCGCCAAAATGGTGCTTAAAACCGACGAACACCCGGCACAACTAAAGGATATGGTTACCACTCCGGCAGGAGTTACCGTTGATGCTATAATGAAACTGGAGGAAGGAGGAGTCCGAGTCGCCTTCTTCAAAGCCATAGAGGAGGCTACGGAAAAATCTCGCAAGCTCAAATTAGACGGGAAAGACGGGTAAGAGAAATTTTAATTCAAACTACTCTGCTTACCTGGCTGCCGGGAGGTTGTCTGCTACTAAGATTTTAAGGTTAAACCAGTTTCCAGCTAAAGGGCAGGGACAGATGAGCACAGGACAATGATATACGACGATGGTGAAAGAACTGAGATAAATGAACTTAATTAATCGGAAGATTGTGGGCTCGAGCTTTCCTCACTCACTACCTGTTTCAGGGCAGCAAGAGCTACTTCGAGCTGATCTTCCGACGGTTCGCTAGTGGTAATCTTTTGGAGCATTAAACCGGGCATAAGAAACGGTCGCAATAACGGATTATCAGTATGTTTCCCTGAAAACCTGAGAATCTCGTAAGATACCCCGGCAACGACCGGTAGTAATATTATGCGGGAAACGATCTTAATTAAAAGGGATGGATTGCCAACAAGTGAAAAGGTCAGTATAGCTACTATCAGGACGATCATTAGAAATGCCGTACCACAGCGAGGATGCAAAGTGCTGTAATCCTTTGCTTCTTCAACTTCCAGGTCTTTCCCGTCCTCGTAGGCGTAAACGGACTTATGTTCAGCCCCGTGATATTCAAAAACCCTTTTTATATCTTCAAAAAAGGTAATAGCTAATAAGTAAAGCAGGAAAAGCCCTATCCTGATCAACCCTTCAACGAGGTTAAACAGAAAGGCGTTCGCCTCACTTAGACCACCAAGGCTATTCGTGGCCCAGACGGGAAGAATCACGAAAAACCCAATAGATATGAGCAGGGCCAGGCCTGTAGTCAGAATTGCTTCTTTAGTACCAAAGTCCTCTTCTTCCTCTTCGAGGGCAATTTCGGCAGAGAGGTTCAGCGCCCGGATCCCCGTACTAAGCATATCGTAGAGATTGAACAAACCCCGGACAAAAGGGATATCACTCAACCTCTTAAACTTTTTTCTCGGTTCAAGGTTCCGGACTACTATCTCCCCATCGGAAACCCTTCTTACGGCAACTGAAATATCATCCTTATTCCGCATCAGGACGCCTTCAATTACGGCCTGTCCACCTACTGGCATTGGTTAACCTCTGGGAATAGTAGCGTAGGAAACGTCAACCGTTAACTCCTCGTTATTCTTCTTTCGGTTCTGGCGGTTCTGGTCCTTCCGATTCGGCTTCTTCAACTTCCGACTCCCCTGATTCGGATTCCTCGTCTTCGGAAGTGATGCCGTATTTTTTCTCGAACTTGCTGATCCTTCCCTCGGAATCGAGAAACCGATCCCCACCGGAGAAGAAGGGGTGGCAATTTGAACAGACATCCACGTGCAGGTCTTCTTGAGTGGATAAAGTCTCAAATGTATTTCCACAAGCGCATTTAACTGTTACTTTTTTTAGTTCCGGGTGAATTCCTTCTTTCATAGTACCTCACTCCAATCGGTTATGGATTGCTGAAAATAAATTAAGCCCAAAGGAGAATCTGGTAAAGCGGCGTTTAACGTTTGGAGAACTGTTGTCCTCTTCTCGCTTTGTGTTTTCCAACTTTCTTCCGCTCGACCATTCGAGGGTCTCTGGTAAGCAAACCTTCCTGTTTTAAATCCTTCTTATATTCATCTCCCAGAGCAGTCATGGCACGGGCTATACCGTGTTGAAGGGCTTCTAGCTGCGCCTTGTAACCCCCACCATTTATGTTCGCTTCCACGTTAAAATTGTTCTCCGTACCGGTAACAGAGAAGGGTTTACGTGCCACAAGATTTATCATTTCTTCCGTGAACGGTAGAGCTTGAAAGTATTCCAGAGCATCCTTTCCATTTACCTCAATTTCTCCATCTCCCCGCTCCAGGTAAACTCGAGCACGTGATTCTTTCCTCTTACCAACGCAATGAGCGCGTCCGTCAACCACTTTAGGTTTTGCCATCTATGTAATACCTCCAGTTAATCCCAAGAATTTCTCCATAATAGTATACAACCAAGCTTTAGATTGCAACTGGAAGCAGCTATCAGAGGCGCTTGAATTCTAGCTTTTTCCCCAATTATCCAGATGGGTCGTCAGTATATCAAAATCTTCCAGCGTCAGCTCTTCCGGACGTTTTTGGGGGTCGATTTCGGCTCGTTCCAGGAGTTCATCGACCTCATCCTTCTCCAGAGAAAACCCGGGGGCAACGATAAATCCTTTACGGATCGTCTTACGCCTGTAGTTAAATAGGCCCCGAATAACCGAAAAGAAGGATTCCTCGTCGGAATCAAACTCTTTCTCCCGGGTAAAAACAATTTCAACTATAGAAGAGTCTACCTCGGGCGGAGGATAAAAATCGTCCGGGGGAACCTCTGCCAGACGAGAAACTTCTCCATAAGCCTGGATATAGTAGGTAATTGGTCCACAATGTTTAGTTCCGACCTCGGCCAAAATTCTATCCGCGACTTCCTTCTGCATTGTAAAAACAGCTTTCGATAAGTAGTCGCGCTCGTCTACGGCCTTCTCCAGTATTTTCCCGGTGATGTTGTAAGGTATGTTCCCGACCAAACTGGCAGCACCGTTTCGCTTAAGATCAAGTTCGTTAAAGTCAAGATTCAGGAAGTCGGTCTGAATTAACTCCACTGATTCTTCCTGGTTCAGCTCGACGAACAAATCGGTAAAACTATCGTCTACTTCTACCGCAATTGTCCTATTGAAATTTTTCTTCAGAAGGCAAGTCAACGAGCCCGGGCCAGCTCCGACTTCCAGAACGACTTCACCGGTTCCAGCTCCATCAGCTACGGTTTCCAGGGTGGTCCTGTTGACCAGGAAATGCTGCCCCCTGTCCCTGTCCGCTCGTATATCAAACCTGCGGAATAGTCTTTTTAAACTTTCCTTCCGGTAGAGGGCCTCACAGCTTTCAGGGGTCACAGGTTTATCAAACCAACCTTTTCCAGAGCTATTATCTCATTCGCGCAATAATTAATTGGATCTCGCCTGTATCCACGGGGAATCTCGGTTTGATCGTAGCCAAGATCGGACGATAAAGTCAGGACTTCTTCGTCACCATACCGGGCGTTTCCTTCATTCTCCAGAACTTCCCTTTCAAGACAGTAATCTATAAACGACCGCCACCGCTTATCAGCACCTTCCCGACTTGACAGTCTGTCATCCAGGTTATACCCCTGGCGCTCGAAGTATTCCAGATCATCGAGAACCTTTTCGTAAAATTCATCCAGCTTTATCTTATCCCGGCCGGCTTCCTTAAAGGACTTAAGGTGATAGCTCCCCAGCTGTCCAAGGTTAATCGTGGTTAAACCTAGGATCGTTTTTCGCAACCTGCTGCTCCTTTCCTTGCGATCGTACTTCTCCAGCTCCCTCATTTCCTCTCCCAGATTCACGAATATCCGGGTCTTCCCCTTATTCGTGAGGTCGTAGGTGATATTCGTAGGAACAACCGTCACGTCTGGCTCCGCCTCGTCGATCAAAATCAACAGACTGTCCTTCAGCTGTCCGAGCATACCGTTCTGGGTTAGAGTTCCTTCCGGGGTAATGTAAATAATCGCTCCGTCGTTCAGCAGCTGAACAAATTTACTCAGCTGATCCTTTACGGCTCCCAATTTACTCTTCTTGACGGCTTTTCTAAACTCCGACATGAAATTTCTGGAATCAATTTTCTTCCTGGGATAACCCTCAAGCTCGAAAAACTCCGATATCGTCATGTCGGGGCTCCCAAACGAGGATTCTTCAAGCAGTTTTTCCAGGGCTTCCTCCTTTATTACCTCTCTCAATTCGTGATCATCGTCGTTCTCTTTTATTATCCTCAGGGCATCGTGGACGGGAACAGAATGAAAATCAAGTTTGCCAATAGGGTGAGCGTGAAGCTTTTTCAGTATATAATTCAACGACAGAGGCTGAAGGGCTCTCTTAAGCAATTTGGGGCCCTTGATCCAGTTCCCCAGAAAACCCGGTTGAAAAAGGTTTTCGTCTGCCATGAAGGAAATGGGTTTTGAAGGGGGAAGGAACCCATTATGATAATAAAGGAGGGACGCAATTAGTACCGAATCCAGATCACGCTTATGATTTGCAACTACCAGTGAAGTTGGAGACTCGCTGTAATTTTCAAGGCCGTCGACCTGAATATCGTAGCAAGGTTTTATCCCTATGCGAAAAAAGACGCCAATCAAATTATAGAGTAGCCAGCTCATCTGTTCCTTCGAACCTTCCTTTGTTTAAACCTGTGTTATTCAGCACTAATTTTCAGATATATGGAGATAAATCACAAGTTGTTGAGTTTTCACACCTTGCTCGCTAGTCTTTTATGCATGTGGAGAAATTACGCATAATTAAATCATTAAAATTCAACAGGGATTGGGGGATATGAAAACCGTTTGTGTTTACGAAGATCCAACTATGTACGGAACCCATGGAATAACTGCGGCCGTAAAACAACAGAAAAAAGCTCTGCGGGAGAATGGAATAGAAGTCAAGGAGAAACCCAGAGAACCTTACGACGTGATCCATATAAATTGGCCTGGGCCAATTTCCTATCTGAGATTAAAGCAGGCCCAGCGACGCGGTAAAATGGGGGTAGTTTTTGCCCACTCCGGTAAGGATATTGAAGGAGGGTTTACGCTATCAAAACACCTGGAAAAACCATTTATTAAGTGGCTCTCTCTCCTTTATAACTCTGGTGACCGGGTGATCGCTCCTTCCGATTATACTAAAGGGATGGTAGCCGAATTCGGTGTCGACCGGAACAAAACTAGAGTTGTCAGTAATGGCGTCGATCTCTCAAAAGTAGAATATTCGAAAGAAGGAAGGAAAAAATACAGAGAAAAATTCGATTTAGACCGACCTACGGTAATCGTCGTCGGACAGGTCATACCCCGAAAAGACGTGACCACTTTTGTCGAAGTGGCAAAAGCTTTACCCCAGTATCAGTTTATCTGGTATGGCCACAGGATGAACAGGTTATTTATGTTTGATCGTAAAATGGACGATGCAATACGTAACTCCCCGGAGAACGTCCAATTTACCGGCTACGTCGAGGACATCAGTGCGGCATTTTCCTCGGGCGATCTATTCTTTTTTCCCTCCAAAGAGGAGAACGAGGGAATAGTTCTTCTGGAGGCGGCGGCGCTGGGATTACCAATTGTAACCAGAGACCTTCCCGCTTACAGAGGATGGATGAAAGACGGTAAAAACTGCCTGAAAGGAGCAACCAGGGACGAGTTTATCCGCCTGATAAGAAAAGCAATGGAGAACTCAGAACTGAGGGAAAAGCTCGCCAAGAAAGCAAGAACTACTGCGGAAGAGCACCAACTGGAAAATATTGGCCAGGAGTACGTAAAAATTTACGATAATTTCCTGAATTGAGGATAAATTTTCTAACTTTCCTGCGTAGTATAGATTTTTGTATTAATATACATATTACCCCTTGAATATATAACCTTACCTTCTATAATTTTAACGCTTAATTAACTATTTAACTAAGTGATTATTAAAAACCTTGATACGGATTAACTTCACTTGGAGGTGGGTTAAATGAAGAAAACCAGAAACGAAGCAAGCAAGTTTTCAGCTATCAAGCAAATTTATCACGAGAATTACTTAGAAGACCTATCACATAGATTGAGAGAAGAAGCAAAACACGAGAAAGAAAACTGCTCTTAAATGGGTATCGTTTGTTTTAAGTAGTTTATCAACGGACAGACTGTTAAAGAGAGGGCTTGACCGGTCCTCTCTTTTTTTATTTCTTCTCGCCCAGAACCTCGAGGTAATTCTCAAACAACTTTCTTGTCATCGTCTCAGCGGAAAAGTTTCGGGCAACCTCTTTTGCTTCTCCGCTCTTACGGTTCAATAAATTGGGGTTTTCAAGTAATTCAATTACCTTTTCACTAAAGGCAGGGACATCCTCAGGCACCAGATAACCCCCTTTGTCATCTTTTATTACGTCCCTAACCCCCGGAGCATCAATAGCTACAACAGGAGTCTTAGCGGCCAGCGCTTCAGCAATAACCAACCCCTGGGTCTCCGTAAGGGAAGCAAATAAGAAGACGTCTGCTTCGCGATAGTACTGGGACAATACATCCTCTTGTTCGACATAACCCGTGAAATGAATTTTTCTGGAAGCATTCATCTTACTTACCCGGGATAACACCTTTCCCAGACCCCTACCTCCCCCTACTATTACAAAGTGAACGGAAGAAACTATACTGGAGATTTCTTTAAATGCGTCCAGAAGGAAGCCAACGTTCTTCTCGCTTCCCACTCGACCAACGTAAAGCAAAATTTTCTCATCTTTTTTTATCCCGAATTGTTCTCTCAGCTTCCTTACACCTTCGCTCTCTTTCTCGTACGTATTCAGGTCGATCCCGGTGGGTAAAACATCCAGAGGCGGGTCAAGATCATATGACTCCAGCAAAGTCTTCATGTCAGGTGAAGGCACGAAAACTCTCTCCCCATTTTTTGTCTCCCGAGAGGTATAAAACCTTGCTACTGCCCGAGCTATGTTCTCCGGCACACCAGGCACGTAGTGTCTTATGTACAACTCCAGATTTGTGTGATAGGTCAAAAATATAGGTATGTCGTAAAACCCCGCTATCCACCGGGCGGGGGCACTCATAATAGTGGGAAGGTGTATATGAACTATATCCAAATCGGAAAATTCTTTACGAAACACCCTGGCAGCCTGGAAAGGATCTGTCAGTCTGAAATCCTTCAGTAACGGGCTGTAATAGGACGGGATCCTAAAGACATTTTCGTCTTTCGTCGTTTCTTCCTCAGGATAATTGGGGCAAAATACGGAAACTTCCTGCCCCAGTTCACGTAATTGATTTGAAAAGTTGACAACAGAAGTCGTAACTCCACCAGGGGCAGGTAAATAAGCCCCCGTCACAAAACCTATTTTCATAATACTCCTTTCATATCTTTCCAATATTGATACAACTCATGGTGGACAAATTCAACCAAATAAATTCTCTCAATAGTTTGAAATGCCGTAATTTATTGCCTACCACTCTCAAATCTTATTAGAGCAGGTGTACCTCCGGGAAACCTGTGGCTAGAATTCACTGGCTTCTGGGGACGACCGCCCCCTGATAGGATTTCCCTGAACAATTACCGGAGAACCCTTATTACGACGTATTCTCAAATCAATTACTAGTCGCGAACAATAGCAGCCGGGGGCTCCCATTGCCCGCGCGATTGGTTTTACTCGAGACTGCCGGTCGGGCGTGGGAACCCGACCTGCTTGGGGTTCGAAACCACAAAATGGTTTATCCGTAAAAAGCAGCGCGGGCTCCCATTGCCCGCGCGGGTGGTTGATACCGAGACTATCGGCCGGGCGTGGGAACCCGGCCTACTATTCTGTTTTAAATGGGAACAGAACTGCTATTCTGTTTTAAATGGGACCTGGCCTGCTACTCTGTTTTAAAAGGGGTCCCGACCTGCTGGGTTGTTTCTCCCTAGCAGCTGGAGCTCCTCGCTCTCACCAGTCAGATGCATCAAGCTAAATTACATTTTCCAGTAAATCTCGACTTCTCATGCCACTTATAAAACTATATAGGGAATAAACACAACAAATCTCTACATAACACCCTCCCGGTCCTAATATCGTAATCTTTATCAAAAACACCTGTGTTTCCGTAAGAACCAGGTTTTTGAACTCATTGACCTGGCGAAGTATAATCTAATGACAAACCGTAATGATATTTTATCCACGAAATCAGACGGTGATATTATGGATATCAGGGAGGGAGAAAAAGTATCCGGCGTCGTAAAAAAGTTAAGTGACGAGGGATACACGGTAGATCTTTGTAATGATATTACTGGCTTTGTCCCTAAAGACAATCTAACCAATGGCGTGGAGGCTTCCAGCCTGGAAAAGGGATCGGAAGTGAAGGTTCGGGTCAACGAGAAAGCAGAAGATGGCTCGCTGAAACTGACCATCACCAAACTCTTTACCAGGGATAAATTCCAGCAGAAACCGGACAAATACCTTGAAAATTTATCGAACGAGAGGAACAAGGGGGGTGAAGAGTCACCGGAACCAAAAATAGCCGAGGAATTTCAGGATTGGCTAACCGATATAGAAAATACTTTTGAAGATATTAAACAGAACCGAAAGAAGCGGCGAAACGAGGATTTCTGGACAGTCTAATTTACTTCAGGAGGGTTAATATGCCGAGGGGTAAAGTCGAAATTGATGCTGATCGATGTAAAGGGTGTGGGCTGTGTATAGAGGCCTGTCCTCAGGACGTACTATCGTTATCAGATGATTTTAACGCCAGCGGATACAACTACGCAGCCACGGAAAATCCTGAAGACTGCGTGGGCTGTGGTTTTTGTGGCAAAGTCTGCCCTGACGTAGCTATAACCGTTTACAAGAAACAAAAGGAGGGAGTCTGATGGGCGAAAAAAAGCTAATGCGGGGCAATGAAGCAATAGCTGAAGCAGCAATACGAGCCGGCTGCAGGAATTATTTTGCCTACCCGATAACTCCCCAGGCAGAACTCCTACAGTGGATGGCCGAAAACATGTCGGAACAAGAAAACGGAACTTTTCTCCAGGCTGAGAGCGAAATAGGAGCAATAAGTATGGTATACGGAGCAGCCTCCACGGGTGAAAGAACTATGACTTCTTCCAGCAGCCCGGGAATAAGTTTAAAGCAGGAAGGAATTTCTTATATTGCCGGTTCAGAACTTCCCGCAGTTATAGTAAACATAATGAGAGGTGGGCCGGGACTGGGAAATATTCAGCCAGCCCAGGGAGATTACTTTCAGGCTACAAAGGGAGGGGGGCACGGTGATTATCGCCTGATAGCGCTCGCCCCGTCTACAGTGCCCGAAGCGGCAGAACTGACTTTTGAAGCTTTTAACCTTGCCGACAAATACAGAAACCCGGTTATTATCCTCGCAGACGGAATGATAGGTCAGATGATGGAGCCGGTAGAGCTCCCGTCTCCTGTGGACACTTCAGACTTTCCGTCCAAACCGTGGGCCACCACGGGTAAGAATGGGCGTAAATCCAATACCATAAGGAGCTTCGCTCTTGGTGCCGAGGACCTTAAATCGATCAACCAGGACCTTCAGGAAAAATATAGAAAGATCAAAGAAGCAGAAACTAGATACGAAGAAATCGGCGTGGAAGATCCTGACGTACTTCTGGTAGCATTTGGGACCGTAGCAAGAATTGCCAGATCCACAAGGAGGTTAGCTAAGGAGGAGGGAATTGACGTAGGAATATTCCGCCCGATTACTCTCTGGCCCTTTCCGGGTGATCGACTTTCCGAACTTAGCAGGAAAGTGGATACAGTCTTTACTGTGGAGATGAACGCCGGCCAGATGGTCGAAGACGTCAGACTGTCTATCAACTCGGATATCAACACACCTTTTTACGGAGAGCAAGGTGGAGTAGTGCCGGATCCAAGCAGGATTCTGGAGGAGGTAAAGAAATATGTCTGAAAAAGCAGTAGCCGAGAACACTGGGAAAATGAAAAAGGTTTTCGATAAACCTGAGACCTTAAATGATCAACAGTTCAGTTACTGCCCCGGCTGTCACCACGGGGTTATAAACAGGCTGATTGCGGAAGCCATCGATGAACTTGGCATTCAGGACACCACTGTAGGAACGGCTCCGGTCGGTTGTTCTGTCTTTATGTATAAGTGGTTTGATATAGACGTTATCCAACCGGCCCACGGCCGGGTCTCAGCGGTTGCAACTGGAGCAAAAAGAGCCAGACCTGACCTTACCGTTTTCGCATACCAGGGAGATGGAGACTTCGCTTCTATCGGGACCAATAATTCAGCTCACGCTGCCAATCGCGGCGAAAACATCACGACTTTTTTCATCAATAATACTCTCTACGGGATGACTGGCGGGGAAATGGCTCCAACCACCTTAATTGGCCAGAAGACCACTACTTCTCCTCAGGGAAGAACGGCAAAAGACTTTGGCTATCCGATGAAGATGTCCGAAATGCTTGCAGAACTGGATGGGCCAACTTATATTACCCGGCAGGCGGTATATGACGTAAAGAGAATAGATCAGGCCAAGGCCGCAATCAAAAAAGCTTTCCGGTTTCAGATGGAGGATAAGGGGTATTCACTTATAGAGTTTCTCTCAGCCTGCCCTATTAACTGGGGAATGGATCCAGCAGAAGCAAACGAGAGAATACGGGAAGAAGTAGAAGAAGTTTATCCTCTCGGGGATATAATCGAGAGGAGCTGAGGGGGAAAAAATGGATCAATATTCGACTATAATATCGGGCTTTGGCGGTCAGGGAGTCATATTAACGGGCAAGATAATTGCCAGGACGGGCATGGAAGAAGGCATGGAGGTAACCTGGCTTCCTTCCTACGGCCCGGAAATGCGAGGAGGTACTGCAAACTGTACGGCAATTATTTCATCGGACCTAATAGGATCTCCGGTGGTTACAGAACCTTCCTCTTTAATTGCATTTAATAAACCGTCCCTGGATAAATTTGGCTCCAGAGTTCAGGAAGACGGGTTAATAGTGCTCAACAGTTCGTTGATTGATGATTGCTCGACAGCCGAATCAAATAACGTAATTCCTCTCCCGGTCAACGAAATCGCTAAGGGTCTCGGAAACCAGAAAGTCATAAATATGGTGGCTCTCGGAGGTTGGTCAAAGGCAAGCGGAAAATTATCGCTGTCGGCATTAAAGAAGGGAATGAAACTGACTCTGGAAGAATCAGGCAAGGCAAAATTCGTCGAAATCAACGAAAAAGCGCTGGAAGAGGGATACGAGGCGGCTAAAGAAGAATCTCTCGCATCCACTACCTAATATCATGATCCCGGGCGACGAGGAAAACCTTGAAGAAAAAACGCTAAAAGAATCTCTAGCTTTTTCTGGCGATCTTTTGAGTTTGACGTTAAATACCGTTCGTACTCCCAGCGGTAAAAGAGCAAAAAGAGAAGTAGTTCACCATCCAGGTGGAGTGGTAATTATACCCCTAATAACCGAGGGTCAGGGTGATGAAGTTCTTTTGGTCAAACAGTACAGGGAGCCAGCCGGCCAACCTCTCTGGGAACTCCCGGCCGGCACTCTGGAAGAGGGTGAAACACAAGAAGAATGCGCCCGTCGAGAGCTTATCGAGGAAACCAATCATCGGCCAAACACCCTGGAGAAAAAAGTAGACTTTTTTACTTCTCCCGGATATACTGACGAGATCCTTACGCTCTACCTGGCAACCGGACTGGAAAAATTGGGGCCTTCAGAAGAGGTAGAGTCCCCGGAGGACGAAAACCTGATCGTCGAAAGTTTTTCGACTGAGGAATTAATCGAAATGGCGAGTAAAGGTAAGATTACCGACGGTAAGACGCTGGCAGGCCTATTCTTTTTGACTCATTGATGAGAAACACCCCGCCGGCCCGGCGGATACTGTAGAGAATCCAGTGTGAAACTAATTTTAAGCTTTGGAAACCGTTCAGGAAAATCCTATCGGAGGCGAGCGGGCATGGTTCCAGCACTTAGATTGATATTGATAGACAGAATAAGAAGAAAACTTTCGAATTAAATCTTAACTGTAAACCAACAGCTATTTTGACCTCGATATCAATCTAAGTGCTGGAGAGCGAGCCGAGAT
>JAGXLB010000215.1 GCA_018334915.1 Candidatus Bipolaricaulota bacterium | reverse complement strand
CGCCGAGATCTTCCTTCATATCGTTTCCGAGGAATTTACGTCCCGCATTTAGGAGGGTACTGTAAGTTCCGTGGACAATTCCTTGCGGTCCTATGTACATCCAACCTCCGGCCGTCATCTGGCCGTAGTTTGCCACTCCCAGTGCTGCTGCTTTGTTGAAGTGTTCCTGATCGTCAAATTCTCCGACCATAAGCGCGTTGGTAGATATTACCCGGGGAGCAGTGGGTTTGGAGGGAAACAGGCCCAGAGGATGTCCGGACTGAACCACCAGAGTCTGGTCCTTCGTCATCTTCTGAAGATATTTCTTTATCAACCTGTACTGCATCCAGTTCTGACAGACCTGACCCGATTCGCCGTAAGTTACTAACTCGTAAGGATAGAGAGCGACGTCGAAGTCCAGGTTGTTGTCGATCATCAGCTGGATCGCTTTGCCCTCCAGCGTATTGCCGTTATAGTCATCTATGGGTTTTGCCTCTATTAGGCCGTTTGGGCGGTACCGGTAGCCGTAAATCCGACCTCGGGTCAGCAATTCCTGGGCAAATTCCGGGGCTAGCTTTTCGTGCAGCTCGGGCGGAATATACCTCAGAGCGTTCTTCACCGCAAGCTGCATTTCTTCCCTGTTCAAATTAAGCTCTCTTTTGGGCGCCCTTCTTACCCCATCTTTAAATTCCGTTTTCTCCGGGAGTTCTTTCGGGAGTTTTATCGTCATCGCCTCAGAGACGTCGAGGTTAAGCGAATTCATCTTCTCACCCCCTGTTAGGTTACAGCAAAAAGCTCACTCATTATTTGCGGTAATAATATTTTTTGCCCGGTAAAATTTTAGCTATGCTTACACAAATATTAACAGCACTTGAGTATAAACTATTACCTGCACCTTTCAAGCTGTTCAAAACTTCCCCTCTGGAATATTAATTTTAGGAATGGCCAAACTTTTATATCGTTAAATAAAATTTACCTTAAAACTCGGCTTCCCCGCACACGTAACAAAAGAAAAAACGCTTTATCAATCCGTTACCTCTGGTCAAGATATTGTATCCTAATTGGGGTAATTATTTTTGCACTTGTTGGTAGGTTACGATAGAATATTGGCAGAGTTTCCCATGGAACAAATTCGATTCGGGCTGATTATTTAAAAAATACAGGAAGATAAAAATGAATGGGTATGTACTTGCAACTTTAGCAGCAATTGCCTGGTCTTCTCTCGGAATTTGGGGTTCTCTTGCATTCAATTTTGGGATTGATCCTCTACTTTTAGTAACACTTCGAGCTCTGATTGCAACCATTGCCCTTTTAACCATATTTGCCCTGACAAAAGGCGAGCTACCAAAACTGGACAAAAAAGGAATTATATTCTTTTCCTTATTCGGCTTTTTTGGAGTCGGGCTTAATTATTTGACCTATTTCTACGCAATCAAGCTGACATCCGTATCCATTGCGGTTATACTCCTTTACACTTATCCGGCTATCGTTACTCTCACGGCAAGCAGTTTGTTCAAGGAAAAGATCACCTTAATTAAGCTGACCGCCTTGCTACTTACCGCTACCGGAATTATTTTCGTGGTGGGGGTATTTCGATACTCGCTCGAATTCAAGACAGCTGGAATAATCCTCGGGTTGATCGCCGGAATCACGGCTGCGGCCCATTCTCTGTTGACCAAATTTGCATTGCGAAAGTACAGTTCCCTGACCATAGTAACTTATGGCTTTGTCTTCGGGGGTATTTTTTTAACACTAACTTTGCTGGGGATCAACCACACCTCTATTGCTTCTATTCCCACTTTTCCGATCAAACTTTGGGGTATAATAGTTGCCCTGGCGTTTATCCCTACGATAATGGGATATTTCCTCTACACGTCAGCGCTGAACTATATCGAAGTCAGCCGGGCAAGCATTGTTACTACTCTAGAACCAGTTGCAGCTATTTTACTTGCATATTTCGTTTTATCTGAGACCCTAACACCGGTTCAGATAGCGGGAGCAGGATTAGTGACCGTAGGAGTACTATTAGTGAGGATCAGAAGAAAGAAAGTATCATTTAGAGGAGAGGGCTAGCCGGGCCCACGGATTCGCTGTGAGATTCGTCCTTTAATTTAAGTTGCATATTTTCCCCCATTAAATAAAATAAAGCTAAATCGAGCTTGCAAGAAAAGCAAATCAAAGCATTATCATAGATTAATCTGCTATGGGGGTGATAAGTGACAGCTTTCTCTTAAAAGAACTATCGCTCAAATTCTCTGAAGATATTTCACCAAGGAGGTGCAATGTCGTGAAAAAAATAGCATTAAGTTCTATCTTCTTTACTGTATCAACTTTACTCGTCCTTACTCTACTGGTACCCACAGCTGTGGCTCAGGAAGAGCCTGTAAAGATTGGCTTCTTCTCTCCCCTAAGCGGTTTTGCGGCTGCTGACGGACGGAGTGCGCTTTATGGAGCTCAGATCGCGGTAGACTTCATCAATGAAAACGGCGGTATAAACGGCCGAGAAGTAAAATTAATACACTATGACGATGCTGCGCAAGCTGATCAGGCAGCTTCCATAGCTCGTAAACTAATTGAGAGAGATAAGATCGATATCGGAGTAAGCGGATCCTACAGCACTCCTACAAGAGCAGCTGCCGGAATATTCCAATCTTCGAATGTTCCCTTGATTTCTGCCTATGCAGTACACCCAAGCATTATTGAAACTGGAGATTTAATTTCCCGTGTGGGAATGGGAGCCCCAGTACAGGGAGTCGCGGGCGCAATTCTGGCAGTCGAAGAGTTAGGGGTAAGGAAAATCGCAATTCTTACAATCGACAACGATTTCGGCGTGTCGCTTTCCGAGCACTTTAAAGAAAAAGCAGTAGAACTCGGTGCCGAAATTGTCTTCGAAAAGAAGTTCTCTCTGGGTGAGAGCGAATTTAGAGGGTTACTGGGATCCGTTAAGGATGCCAATCCGGAACTAATATACGCCACCGGTTATTTCTCCGAAGCCGCTCACCTGGTTTCTCAGGCAAGAGAAATGGGTATTCAGGCTCCTATAATTGGGCAGGAAGGTTACGATTCACCAAAATTCATCGAACTTGCCGGAAGGTACGCAAACAGAACAATAATTACTACTGATCTTAACAGGGACAGTGACAGAGAAATAGTTCATAAGTTCCTTGAAGGGTACAAGGAAAGAGCTGGAGTTCCTGGGGACATGGTAGGAGCTTCTGCTTTTGACGGAGTCCAAGTAGCTGCCTACGCCATTGAGAAGGCAGGCACAGACCCCCAGGCCATAATGAGCGCCATTAATGGGATTAAGAATCTGGATACAGTCGTGACCGGTCCTTTTTACGAATTCAAGGGAAGAGAAGCAATAAGGCCGATAGAAGTTCAGATAGTCAGGGGCGGTGAATTCCACGAATTCATGGTGATGAAGGACAAAAATATAATTTATCCGCCAACGGATTAGGAATAATTCAACTAAATGTTTAGTCTGCAAGATTTGGTTAACGTCGCCGTACTGGGAAGTACCTATAGCCTGATTGCGGTAGGGCTTACCATGGTTTACGGCATACTGAAGATACTACATATTGCCCATGCAGGCGTCTATACGTTAGGCGCCTACATGGGCTTTTTTATTGTAACGAACGTAACCAGTAATTTTTGGGTAGCTTTACTCATGGGTATGATATCCGCCTCTCTCGTGGGAATGGCTATATTCCGGGGAGTTTACTATTACATGTTAAAAGAATCTCGCATCATTCCTTTAATTGCCAGTATCGGGTTATTTACTGTGATGGGAGAACTCTTCCGCCTTGTCGCTGGACCCTTTCACCATAATTTTCCCGCAAATTCGTACTTTCCCCCGGTTGAGACGAAATGGTTCCAAATAACATCCAAGCAGGGTTTGATAATACTACTCACAGCCACGTTTGTGTTTGCCCTCTACTGGATTTATAACAAAACGAAAATCGGCCTCGCGTGGCGCGCCTGCTCTCAGGATATGGATATAGCAGGTAGTGTGGGAGTAAACGTCAACAGGGCAATATCGCTTAATTTTTTAATTGGCTCAGCCCTGGCAGGAGCAGCGGGGGTGCTTATGGCGCTGTATAGAAACAGCATCTATCCGGCAATGGGGAATGGAGTCGCTTACAAAGCATTCGTGGTGGTGGTAATCGGTGGATTTGGAAGTTTAAAAGGAAGTATTGCTGCTGGTTTCTTGCTGGCTTTAGTAGAAACTTTTCTGAGCTCACTTGAGTGGTCCTCCCTCC
>JAGXLB010000214.1 GCA_018334915.1 Candidatus Bipolaricaulota bacterium | reverse complement strand
TCGTGAATCAAAGTTATTCCCGTGCCACTAAAATTTACGGTAACTTTGGAACCTTCATGACCGGAACCTTTTCTTGTCTTGCCCACGTGACTATCATCCCAATCGGATTCCCAGCTTCCAGACCATTTGACCGAATTATCTTTCTCATCTAGCAGAATAACGTCGGGAAATCTTTCAGGGTTTTCTTTAAATTGAGAAAGTGCAAGTCTGGCCTTTTGGTCGCTAGAAAAAAGGCCAAAACCTTCGTCGGGTGGATAGCATTTTACCTGTTCTTCACAGATACCGGGGAAGAATTCTGGGTAATAATAAAATGCCCCTGCTACATTCTCCTCTCTTCTACAAAATGAAAGAAAATCCCGCACCCATTTCGCCTGTCCTGAAGGTGTAAGAGGATAGCCTGGAGCAGAGACATGTGTCTTCCACTTTGGCAAATCTGGAACAGGTAATGGCACACCTCCAATACCGCTCGGATCATTTGGATAAGTAAATTCGCTAAAGATAACCTTTTTGTTTAAGGTTTGTAAATGGTCAATTATTGGCTTTATCCAGCCAAAAGGATCATCTTTAAATCTAACGGGCCAATCTCGTTCAACTCCGGGAAAAGTGATGCCTGCGTAATCAAACTCAACCCCTTCGCTAACCATAGTCTGAAAAAAAGGATTAATAAGTTCTTTGCCGCTTGATCCGGATACGTGGATAGTAATCTTTGCATCATTATCGGACTCTTTGATTCCCCGGATAGCCGCTTTTAGAAGCCTAGCTTCTACTTTCCAAACTTTTGAGCGCATGTAACTTATGTTGGCGAGTGGATCATCCACATGGTCCGGAATAGGAATTTTTTGCCCCGGTAAATATCCTAATATTCCCTCCTGTATTTCATTCCCAACATTGTATATCTCGATATTCAGACCTCTCTCCTTAAAGTATTCTGTAGTTTGAAAGCAATAATCATGCACAGTACTGATTAACTCATTCAGTTCTAGGCCTTTCCATTTTGGAGGGGTTTTTTGAACGGAGGAATGAGCTCCTTCGTGACTCAAGTAAAATCCCAGGTTTAACTTCATCCCGATACTTGATGCTTCTTTCAGTATCTGTTCTACGTATTCGAGTGAACCTCCGTGGAAATATTCCCACCAATCCTCATCGGGAAGATCGTCCCATTCTTCAGGGCCAGTATTTCGAAGCTCATCAATGCTGGTCGTGGTTAACCTAACCTGTATCCAATCCATTCCGTTTTCATGAAGAACTTTTAGAGGGTTAACTTCTTTCCAATGGTCGTCCCAGTTTTTATGTGCGAGGTAGTACTGAATCTGACCACCCAGAATTAATTCTGATGAACCTTCTTTTGAAGATCTATTAACGGGCAACTCACTCTTTGATAGCCACTTATAAGACAATATCTCAGCCTCTTTTGGCTTCCAAAAGAAGAAAAAATCGGCCCATGGCTCAACTACTCCATCTGAAAAGAGAATAGTGTTTTTATCCATGCTTAGATAGGAATCGAAATTTTTGCCGGCCCGAGTGATAGTGACGGGTTTGTTGAACTGTACTTTGAGCCCGTATGCTTTGGTGCCTGTTTCGTTAAAAACTGTGGTTTGCCCGTCACACAATACAATTAGATCAACCAGGATAAGAAAAACCAAAACCAAGAGGGACAATTTAATGCAATTTTTCAAATAAACCATCTCCTAAAAATAGATATTGTCCTCGTGTGTTGTACTATACAAACTAGTTCTCACTGGTTTGACTTTCACTAATAACCAAATCTTTAACACTTTTGATCAGTGGCACCTCGAGAAACCTTGAAAAAACTTGTTAAATTTAGTTAATTTTAGGTGGTGTACCGCAGGTGCTTCTCGTAAACCTTTATCCTTATTACAATTTCACCCCCTTCTTCCGCTAGGATTATACAAAAAGTAGGAAAAATAGCCAAAATGGACTTTATTGGGGGCACCGGGTGTTGCGTAATTTCATAACACCAACTCGACTGAGAATCTACGTTAAAGTTTTATTTTTAGTAGAATTACTGAACCCAAAGCGTGAGCAAAAATGGTTAGAATCTGGTTTAAAGCATCACTAAAAGTCATAGCGTTTACTTTTCTGGCTTTAACCCTGATTTCTACCCCTTTAGTAGCAACTGACGAACCCAACCTCACCAAAGCCACCGTCACTTCCACCGTAATAGAAGTCTATGACGGCGACACAGTCAAATTAGCTAACGGCATGGAGGTCCGCTATCTCGGGCTCGACGCTCCTGAAACACCCCATCCAGAGAAGCCGGTAGAATACTTTGGAGTCAAGGCTTCTAAGTTCAACAAGCGACTGGTCGGGGGCAAGAAAGTTAAACTCGAGTACAACATGCAAAAGAAAGACCAGTAGGACAGCCATTTAGCTTACGTCTACGTCAAAAGGGATGGTGAATGGATCAATTCAATGCGGAGTTATTGCGGGAAGGTTATGCGCGGGTCTATACCCTTCCGCCGAACGTAAAGTACGCCGATTACTTCCTGGAACTGGAAAGAGAAGCGAGAGAAAACTGCCGTGGCCTGTGGCAGGCCTATTGTAAAGGTCCTCCGGTCTTTTCCGCGGCGGAAATCGAGGATAAGATGGACCAGTACCTGGGACAAGTAGTGGCAGTAAAGTACCATGTAATAGGAACTTATGATTCCGGTAACATAATATTCCTTAATTCAAGCAGCAACTACGAAACAGACTTTACCGCCGTTATCTTCAAGGATGACGAGAAGTACTTCACCAGGAAAGGGATTGATCCGGTAGAGTATTATGACCAGAAGACAATCAAGGTTACCGGGGAGCTGCAGGAGTATGACGGGCCGGAAATCATACTTTATCATCCCCACTAAGTGGAGATTGTTGATTAACTTGCAATACGAACAACGCTGTTTTGAGATTGTTTGCGATAATAGAGAAATAAAAAACGATCAAATTCGACCGTATTCCGCTCGTCAGGGCAGTTGAGGAGAAAATAGGGCTTGAGACCTATGCCAAGGGAGTTGAAATCCATCTCACTGACAAAGGAGCTTACATTCTCCGGACATACCTATTCTCTTCACTATATCCATCGGGGTAAATCGTTCGGGAGGCAGCAAGATAATTAACAAACCTAGAGCCTCAAGTTTACTGGTGTTGTTATTATTGTTTCTGGCAATCTGTATATTTATTCGATATCCATCTGCTGACGTTATATACGAAGACGATTTTCAAACTGGAACAGCTCACAATTGGGAACTCGAGTCGGGCTGGGAAATCACCTCGGAGAATGGTAATTACCTGCTGTACGGTAGCAGTCATACCTGGGCTGGGTTAGAGCGAGGAGTTGGCTGGGCCGATTATTCGTTAAAATTCCGACTGAAAGTGATTCAGGGAACAGTCCATGTAAACGTTAGGCTCTCCGAAGTCGGGAGTTTCAACCGCTATTTCGTCGGCTTCAACCGGGATGGAATTTACCTGAGTAGACAAAATGGAGAGCAGTTCACCGAGCTAGCGGAGAGCACTAATCCTATTACTCTAAAAGAATGGCACAATGTTGAAGTTCTAGTAAAAGACTCTCGTATTCAGGTAGTCGTGGACAACAGATTGAGCCTGGATTATACCGATTCAAAACCTGTAAGAAAGGGCACAATCGCCTTCGAGACGCTCGAAGGCAGCAAGGTTTACGTGGACGATATTTTGGTTTGTACCTTTGGCGGGTTTGCTAAAGAGTCAGAACTTCAGACGGTTTCCCCGTATTCCAAAGGGGGACCGCTCTCTTCAGACGAAACCTGGTCCGGGGAAATCCATGTTATTACTCCTGTCGTGGTACCTAAAGGTGTTACTCTAACTATAGAACCGGGAACTATCGTGAAATTTCAACATTACCGGGGGTATAAAGAAATCGGCAAAAGAGGAGGTCTTGCGGTAAACGGCGGGACGGTAAAAGCAATCGGTACTCCAAACGAACAGATATGGTTTACCTCGGATGCAAATGAGCCGATCAACGGGGACTGGCAGGGTATCTCGCTCGTAAATTCTCGGGACAGTATCTTCGATTACGTAATCGTGGAGTACGCACAGATCGGGATCGAGCAGTTTGACTCAGAAGTAACAGTCTCGAATTCAATAATCCGGTGGAACAATTCGGAAGGCCTTTACGCGGAACGATCGAATCCAGTATTCAAGAACAACACTATCTACAGCAATGCCTACCACGAGATTGCTCTCGAACAATACAACGATGTTAGAATCA
>JAGXLB010000213.1 GCA_018334915.1 Candidatus Bipolaricaulota bacterium | reverse complement strand
CTTTCTCACCTACTTTAAGGATTTCAACATTGCCTACTTCTCCCGAGGGAAAGAATGGACGGAAATGCAGGATACAATTACTTATACCTTCTATCAGCTGAGTAAATACGACGAGAACTGGCACCCTGAAGATGAATTTATAGAACCGTTAATTATCCACACGATCAAGAAGCTGGCAGATGAGGATGACTGGCCCTCATTGGACTATTATTACAGCGCAAGGGTATTGAAACCGCTTGAGAAGTTCGAGCTCGTAGAATCGAGGCGAGTCGGCGAGGGCAAATTCCACGAGCAGGAAGAGCAATATCGTAAAACTCCCTTCTTCGACCGATTCATTGAATTCGACATGAAGTAAACTACAAAGGAATTTACTCCGGGCTAGTTTACTTTTTGAGAGTGCTTTTTAGTATTGCTTTGATGAATCTCTTAAGATCGTTCAGGTTGTTTTGAAGGATGGAGAATAGTTTTTATCTTCTACGTCTTCGTACATGTGGACAAGCAAGTTTCGGAATTTTGCCATCTCAACCAACTTATTTGCCAAGTCTCTTTTCAAAATTTTTTCCTCTTCAAGGACCCTGAAGATACCTTTGTAGTCATCAGGACGACGATACCCTTTTCTGGAGATAATGTGGTTACCAATATCCAGACAGGCTTCTATGGATTCCTGGAGGGCATGTTTGGCTGAGAGTACGTTTCGTTTTTCCCGGACAAAATCTTCGAAGTTCTTTGCAGCCAGCCTTTCTAGTAGAGTCAGGTGTTCCTCTATAAGATCTATTTTACCCTGCAGAACCTCGGGATCCGGTTTCATTCTGAAACTCCATATCTCTTTAATCGTTGTTCGTTGTATTCTCGTCTTTTGGGGTAAAAATCGAAGTATTTTTTCCGTATCAAGGCCTCAAAATCTCGGGCCTCCGCTTCATCCTTATAATGAACGAGTTTCCCCTTTTTGGTTACCTGATATTTAAGTACTAGAGAAGAATCGTTAAATACGACGACGTCTAACTCAAACGTTTCGGCAATAGCTTTCTCAATCTCCAGAGAAAGCCTTGTTTCGTACAGTGGATCTCGTTTTGAAAGGAGATCCTCATCCAGGTACACTGCAAGGTCAAGGTCGCTAGACGGCCTTGCTACTCCTTCGACTCTGGATCCAAATAAATAGGCAAATTTTATCTCTTCTCGTTCACCCAGGAGCTCACAAATACTTTCTTCAATTTGGGCTTGGGAATTTTTTTTCATTGTCCTTTTCAACACCTTTTCTTAATTATTATAAATCAACCTATTCAGTCTAACAAATTGGTGATTAGTTGGTCTTTCAGTATGTCGAGCCCCCGCGTTCAGCCGGAATGTACGCATCCACACTGGGACTTTGCAACCGGGCCAACCGCCCGGGCAGAGTCACCCGGGCTGCTTGTGTATGCACATTTAGTAGGCGGTGTCCCCGTGCTCCGCCGGAGGGTACGATGCCAGAGCGGATGTTGCTTCGAAACAAACAGAGTTCGGGGGAGGTGGTAAAATACACCAGCAGCTCGTGCACCTGCGTTCACTCAGATAGCTTCTCTGGGAGAACCAAAAACTCATTTCCCTTTCAGCCTACGGCTGAACGTCTTGGGGGAAAGAGATGGGGGTGAGGTTAAACTACAAAGCAGGCGGAGATCCCACTCTCAGCCGGAGGCTCGGCTTCCCAAGCAGGCTAAATCCCCGCGCTCAGCTGTAATATTTACTCTCCATAGCAGCAGGCTGTTCCACCAAATATTCAAAGTTCAGCGCTCACAAAGGTATCCGATGCCGGATAATCTCTAATTAAAAAGCCTCCGAACTTTGTTATAATTTAGATAAATAAGTTCAGCGCGGAAGTGGCTAGCAAAGTTTTGTCGAGTTTTGGAAAACCGTTAAAATTTCCTCGACTATTTGTCGAACCTATTTGAAATTTCACTCTCAACAAAAACTAGAAACTCTTTTAGTGCTTTAGTGGGCTCATCGTTAATATAGCTATTCCTTACATCTTCCTTTTTCTCGGACCCGTGATGAAAGTGTTTAGGGTAGGTTTCAAGATGGTCCCACTCTTGATGTGGGGCATTATCGTGTCTATAAATAGTTTCGTCGAGGTGTCTGCGCTCCCAATGGTAAGAATAACGACCTGAGGGAGATAGAAAGACATCTACGATCTAGTTATCTATGACATATAACCTAAGTTTTTTGGGAAGCCCGGCTGGTGTTCGTATTATTTCACCGTTTTCTATAATATGGCCAAAGGAGTCAAGGGCTAATTCAAGTTGTTCCCTGTAGTTCTTCTTGGTATTCATCTATGGTGGGAAAGTGTTTCATTCGGGTTTTCGAGGGTTATCAGGTCTTCCCAGGAGGGATGTTCTTTAACATCCCCGGTTTCTATCTTCTTTCTTAATTCCTCAAGGTTGGATACTTCATGACGGGAAAGAAGCTCATACCTTTCAATCATTAACTCACGTTTACGCTCTCTTAAGAAGGCCTCGACCCCTTTTTCGAGTAATAGGTCTCGGTCCATTTCAACGTACTGGCTTATCTCATTTAGCTTATCTTCAAGCATTTTTCTACTCCTTTTACTATCCAAGTCTAATGTCAAAGGAAAAACTTGTCAAAAAGGTCGAAAAATGTGACTCACTACACCTTGTCTCTCGAAAAATAGCAGGAAGGGGGCCTGTCCCGGGGGTGAAAACTTGCTTTGGCTACCGCCTCTAGCACGGTGATTAGGGGCTACTGAGGTTGTTAAATAGTTTGAAAACCACAAATCGCCTCCGGCACGGGGACCGGGGGCTGCTATTTCCGCTCCCACAGTAGGCGGTGTCCCCGTGCTCCGCCGGAGGGTACGATACCAGAGCGGATGTTGCTTCGAAACAAACAGAGACCGGGGGGTGGTAAAATACACCAGCAGCTCGGGGTCCCGCATTCACGTGGATAGCTTGTCTGGGAGAACCTAAAACTCATTTCCCCTTTATGGGAGAAAGAGAGATTGGGGGTGAGATTAAACTACAAAGCAGGCGGAGCTCCTACTCTCAGCCGGAGGCTCGGTTTCCCATAGCAGGCTGGGTCCCCGTGCCCAGCCGATAGGGTTACTCTCCATAGCAGCAAACTATCCCAAATAGAGAAAAAGCAACAGCAGTTTTAGACTTGTATGAAGATATGAAAGAGGAAGTTCGCGAAGTCACGCAATCTCAATATTCTATACAGGCTTTAGATGCCATCTTTGAGTACCCCCTATTTAAAAGATCTGATTTTATAGACCGGACAGAAATCCCAAAATCATCCGCTGAAAGAATATTGAAGAGGATGTTAGACGGGGGTATATTAGACACAAGAAGGCAGGCTAGGGGACGGCAGCCGGCTCTGCTGGAATTTAAGAGTTTGTTGAAAATCGTCAATCGCTAAAATTTATGCCCCATGTATAAAGTACAAAACTTTTTATGCGCCGTATATTTCCGTATATGAGGTATAAGTAACTTTTCCGAGATTATGTCAGGAGGGCTTTATAACGTATTGGCTACTATCTAGCTAATTCAATCCATAATGTTCTTTTACGTTTTTGACTTTCCACTGTAGGGCAGGATCTTTTCTTATTTTATTTTGCAATCCCGAATCCTCAGTAATTAGTGATGGCTTAATTTCCCCTTCTAAGTTGATTTTTCGCAAAAATTCTTTTTCTGAATCCTGAAACGGCAGAACCACCGATAAACCTTTCTTGACGGAATCCGTTAAGTCCTCTCTGAGTTGACCCAACTGATTGCGTTCTTTCCCCCTGAGCATATCGAATAGGGTATTTTTCATGTTTGGATATTTGAAATCAAGATTTTCTAAGGATATATTCCTCCAATCTTGTCTGGATGAGCCACCATAAACCACAAAAGCCACTCTCAATTTTTCCTCTTCTAATTCGGTCTTATTCAATATTTTATGAACATCGTACAGGTCCTTGCTAGAATTCCGTTCAAACAAGGCCTTTAACTTTCCTGCAGCTAATTCGTTTATGTCGAGTACCGGAAAAGATTTAAACTCGAATGATCCAATATTAGAGGGCTCAATATTTTGTGGTTCTAAAATTGAAACACGTCTTAAATAGTTTAAATCCACCTTAATTGAGTCCTTACCCCTTGTCGCCTGGTTGTAGTTTAAGATCCATTGAGAAGCTGAGTGTGAATCAGTCGGTTTGCTTACGATTGAGAGGTCAGATCTCTGGAAAACCCTTTCCATTGCGTCCTCAATTTCCGGCCTGACTCTTTTCA
>JAGXLB010000212.1 GCA_018334915.1 Candidatus Bipolaricaulota bacterium | reverse complement strand
GAGGATATTGTATCTCAGTATTGCAATTAGCATGCCTTTATTCGGGGCTGTTTCGGCTTACGGATCGGCTTCCATACTGGGTATTCCTTTTATCCTTGCCCTATTGAGCCAGAATCAGATTCTCGTAGCCTCTGCCTTATCTCTAGTTGCGGGTCTGGGCGATTTGATGCCACCCACGGCGCTTGCGGGTTTGTTTGCAGCAAAAGTCGTGGAGCAGGACAACTATATAAAAGTATTGAAGTATTGTCTCGCCCCGGCCGCTTTAACAGCCGGATACGCGATATTTGTCATTGCGGCTCCCTGGTGGTAAAAATATAACGGAGATCAAATATGAAATTAATTTATCGACTTATTACTATGTTTATCTTGCTGGAGGTTATTTGGGTTTTGTTTGATGAGAAGGACGTTAAGCTCAAGGCTACTGCGGCTTTTACGATAATTCCGCTGCTCCTTCGGACGCTTATGATAAAATGATAAATAATAGTTTTTCTTCCAGAGCGATTTCGGTGGCTTTTCTAATCATTGCAGTAACTCTCGCGCTCCTTGCCGGTCGTTCCTTTCAGGCAATGCATGAGCCTAAGTCAATCTATCCTGGTTCCGGTATTACGGATGAGTTCGATTTACATCGGTATAATAAAAATTTAAAAGGTACTCCGGGTGATACCTCCGTATATGTCCTTGAAGGAGAAAAGCCGGGGGGCACGGCTTTAATAGTTGGGGGGACACATCCTGACGAACCTGCCGGGTTTTTGACCACCGTGGTTTTGCTGGAGAATCTCAAGGTGGAGAAAGGCACCTTGCTAATTATCCCCAGAGCCAACAAAAGCGGGTTTACCCACAATTCGCCTTTAAAAGGATACCCGCAATATTTTAGGTTCACCAGTAAAGGCAAAGAGCGGGAATTTAGGTTTGGCTCACGATTGTCGAACCCCGTTCATCAATGGCCCGACCCAACCGTAAGTATCAATCCCGCCGGATTAAAACTTGCAGGATTTGGGGCAAGGAATCTTAATAGGTGTTATCCGGGGGATAAAGACGGTTCCTTGACGGAAAAAGTTGCCTGGGCGATTATGGAATTGATAAGGGAGAGGGACGTAGATGTAGCTATAGACTTACACGAATCTTCGCCAGAATACCCGGTGACCAAAGCTCTTGTGGCTCATCCTAACTCCCTGGACCTTGCTTCCATGGCTAAGTTCAGCATCATGTCACAGGGGGTGGATTTGAAGCTGGAGAGGTCTCCTGCCAGCCTTGGTGGTCTCAGTCACCGTGAATGGGGCGATCATACTTCAACGAAGGCATTTCTCATTGAATCTCCTAATCCAATTCAGGGAAGAATGAGAGGGAGAACGGATGTCTCTTTGCTAAAAGAAGGCCGGGATAAATTTTATCGGCAGGCTGCTGACGAAGGCAGCCTGTTTGTAGAATTTGGCTCCGAAGGCTGGCCTATCGAGAAGAGAATCGGCATCCATACTTCCACCATTAGGGCTATTATTGAAGCTTATTCTAATATTAATCCGAGTAATTCTTTTTCTCTTGAGGGTATTCCCAGTTATGAAGAGGTTAGCCGGGAAGGGGTTAGTGCTTACCTGAGATATAGTACTTCTGCATGAGACCGAGCCGGAGTGATTTGAAATATTCTTTTCAGGGGTGTAAATTCTACCTCAATAGCTGAATTGAACGAAGAAAGTTAGTGCGAGTAATATTTCTATTTTTTATATTCTCATTTAACGTTTCTTAAAAAGTGATTGAAAGCTTAAAGGAAGTTTTATTAATTTTCGGGGGTATGTAAGGTGCAGAATGATTTTAACGAGGGAACTTGGTTTTTAAACGATCAGGAAGTGCCGCAGGAGAGCGTAAAAAGCTTCCAAAAATCTGGGGAGCACTACGAGTTAAAGGTAGAGTACTTTTCCGCTTTACGAGAATTAGTAAAAATAAATAAAGTCAAGTACGAAGTAGAAAAATCGAGCGGTCTTGAAGTTAAAGAGTTTGAAGTCGTTGACGAAAGAAGAATAATGGCCGACGAAGGAGATAGCGGTATCGAACCTGGTACGACTTTACTTTTAAAGAGGAGTCGTGTTTGAGCCGAAGATACAATATTAACCGTGACATCTGATCTTAACCAGCCCGTTTTTCCTTTCAGCTTTATCTGTCTTAACTTTTCCAGACTGGTGAAAGGGGAATTCTTCCTTCCTGGATATTTAGTTAAAAAGGTCGAAGTTTTCATGAAGAAGTTGTGTGGCTCCGCACAAGAAAAGCTTAAACTCCAAAAAATAATACGAGACTATAAGACATGCGACTGATCGTGGCTTGCTCCTGTTTCGTCGTTTTTTTACTCTACCTGATAACAGAAAAACTCTATCTGTCTTCCATTACCCAAGAAATACCGATTAGGATATGCATTACCGGCACGAGAGGTAAGAGTAGCCTGGTCAGATTGGTACACAAAGCGTTGAATGAGAACGGGATTAGGACCCTGGGTAAAACTACAGGTACTCGCCCCTCTCTCCTGTTGCCTGATGGAAGTGAACGGGAAATATCCAGACGCGGGCCTCCATCCATCCTGGAACAGCGAAAGATTCTAAGAAAGGCTCATAGGCACAACGTAGAAGCTTACGTGATCGAGACGATGAGTATCAGGCCGGAATATAGAATTGTAGAAGCGAAGAAAATTCTGAAGCCGAACTTGATAGGGGTCGCCAGAATAACAAGAGATCACGTCGCTGAAATGGGAAATACCAAGAAGAAAATATCGGAGACGATAGCAGCTGGCATTCCTGACGGTGCTGAAGTAGTTATAGGGGATAGGGATTTTTTGCAATACGCTGCTCGATCCCTCGAGGACACAAAAATTATAGAAGCAAATGGTCCGGCTGGAGATGACCGGATGATAAAAAACGTCCTGACCAAGTTGGATTACTGGGAATTTGCAGAAAACGTCCGTTTGGCCCTGAGCATAGTTGAGAAAACCGGCTTAAATCGTAAAGAAGCGGCCGATGGGATGGCGGAAACCAGACCTGATCCTGGTTCACTGCGTGCATGGTCTATACCTTGTAGGGATGTGTCGGGAGAAAATATTAAGGCGGTTAATGCTTTTGCGGCCAATGATCCAGAATCCACTGAAATTGCCTTGAAGAAAACCATGGAGAGATTATCCTCGAAGGGAGGAGGGATAACTGGATTACTTAATTTAAGAGAGGATCGAGGCATGAGAACATTGCAGTGGAAAAAGGCCCTATCCCGAGATCTGCTTTCTTATTTTGATCGTGTTTACGTACTGGGAGCTAATGCCGAAAAATTTCAGGGCTTTTTCCAGGAAAAATTTGTTCTGGTGGAAGCAGTTCGGTTTACAAATTCAGTTAAATTAACGAATAAAATATGTCACGGGGTAGAAGGTGGAGGAATAGTTTTTGGATTTGGGAATATTGGAGTGGCGGGTAGGAGGCTCGTTCGATATTGGTCGGAAATAGGTGAGTTGCTATGATTTTGGAATCCTTATTCATCGGTATGCTCGGTTCTTTATTTTATATCGAGTTAACGGGATTGTACGCAGGGGGGATAATAGTACCCGGTTATATTGCCCTTTATTTTGATCAACCTCTCAGGATTTTGGGAACACTCGTAGTAAGCTTATTTGCTCTGTTGATCTACCGATTTATCTCACCCCACCTTATCCTTTACGGTAGGAGAAGGTTCGTTTTGATTCTTTTTCTGGGGGGGATTCTAACTATGATCTGGTACAGGTTCGTCCCAGGTTACTTTCCAGTTATTCTAGAATTAAGAGTGGTCGGATGGATTATCCCGGGGTTGATTGCCAACACATTTGTTAAGCAGGGAATAACAATTACACTGGCATCGTTAATCTTAGTCTCTACTGTTACTTATTTAATCGTCAGAGCAATGGTTCTCATCTGATAACGATTTGAATAGATCTAGCAATGAGTAGAAAATTCTTTTCTTTTTCTTCAGGGTTGGGAGAAATAACTAACCGCAAACCCAAAATAAAACGACGTTATATTTATTTTTTTGCTCTGCTTAGTATTGGTACGGTTTTTGCAGTTTACTATCTTCCCCTCGACAATAACTTGAAGCTTTCCTCGACTGTGATGAGAGCTGCGGCAGAAAAGATGAAAAAAGGCGAGAAGGTTATAAAGGACAGTAGGCGAGAAAGAGGATCTTCGATTAACTCGACCTTTGATCCCAACCAAACCGGGTTAATTGGCGAAGAATATACTAAATTAACCACCACTTTAGGCG
>JAGXLB010000211.1 GCA_018334915.1 Candidatus Bipolaricaulota bacterium | reverse complement strand
AGAAGAGGCGTGGTGTTGTTTTATTGACCATTTCGGACAAAATTTCCCAGTATAAAGATAGAGGCTCCAATTGAGTGCTGGGCCTCCACTTCAGTAATTACCGGTGGTTCTTAGTAGACTTAGGTTCTAGTAAATGATTACTTTAGACGCGAGTCGGAAGTTTCTCGACCCGGAAAGCCCTAAGGTCGAACACCCGGACCGCCGAAAGGGTGGAACCGTGCCCGCTCGCCTCGATGTTCAGCTTCGACTGAAAGGATTTTCCTGAACGGTTTCCAAACCCATATTTTTTACACAGTTGTTTCTACACTATCCTTTTGTAGAATGGTGAAAGAAGAACTGAGTAGAAGCTAAACCTCCTCTCGAGTAAGAGGGAGTATTTGAATTCTCTCTTACTTGAATCGGAGATATTTATTGATGGATAAGATACCGGTAAGCCCCCAGCGCAGCCTTTGCGCCTTCACCCGCGGCGATTATTATTTGTTTCTCGGGAACGTTAGTGACGTCGCCCGCGGCGAATAGTCCGTCCGTGCTTGTTTGACTGTCGCAGTCGACTACGATCTCGCCTGAATCGTTTGTTTCGACTAAATCATCAACTATCTTCGAGTTAGGAATGAGACCGATTTCAACAAAGATGCCTTCAACTTCAACTTCCTTCTCCTCCCCGGAATCTTTGTCCCTGATTCTCAACCCGGTTACCATGTCGTCCCCTAAGATTTCCAGAATCTCGTGGCCGTAATACTCTTCGAGCTCGACCTCTTCTCTGTGGTCTGACTCCTCCACGTGCCGCTGGAGTACGGGGTCCGCGATAGGCTCGGGCGCGATGTCGATGTTTACTATCCTGTTTGCTATCGGTAGGAGGTCGATGACGCCCTCAAAAGCTGAATTTCCCCCTCCTATTACTGCCACGTCGGCGTCCGCGAACAAGGGACCGTCACAAGTAGTACAATAGCTTAAACCTTTGCCGGAAAGCTCTTTCTCCCCGGGTACGTCAAGCTTTCTCCACTTTGCTCCTGTGGCCACGATTAAGGTTTTGGTCTTTAATTCATCGCTTTTTTTCAGACTTAGCACGAATTCGCTTTCGCCTTTCTTGACTCCCAGGACCTCGTCTTCCAGTTTGTCCGGTTCGTATTTGTTCACGTGGCCACGAAATTTTTTCACCAGTTCGAATGCTTCCACATCGGGGACACCGAGGTAGTTATCAATTTCGCTAGAATATAAAAGCTGTCCCCCTTCCTCTTTTGCCACCATTGCTGTCTTTAGTTCTTTTCGGCGGGAATAAAGTGCAGCTGAATGTGCCGCTGGTCCGCCGCCAACAATTGTTACATCGTAACGTTCGTTTTTCATTTAGTATACTCCTCTAAAATCACTTATGATGTATGAGAATGTAGTTCGGCGAGGTTATAATAACAATGATACTTTTCCCTTATTACCATGATAGTTAAAAAGTTTTTAAAGTCAATGGGTTAGATGGGAGGTGCATCTTATTGGGTCTGTCCGTATCGGATATGTCGAAAGGGTTAACGGTTGAATACCAGGATGAACTCTACAGGATAGTTGAGTACGAACACTCCAAAAGAGGTCGGGGGGACGCCTTTGCCCGGGTTAAGCTGAAGTCTCTTGACACGGGGAAAGTTTTATCCAGGACGTTCAAGGGCAAAGAAGAGGTAAAGAAAGCCTACATGGAGACGCGTCCTCTAAAATTCCTCTACAGTTCCGGCGAGAGCTATCACTTCATGGACGAGACCGATTACAGTCAGTTCGAGATTCTTGAAGAAAAGTTAGGAGATAAAGTAAAATACCTTAAAGACAACCTGACAGTAAAGGGATTATTCCACGAAGGAAGGTTGGTTTCTATAGAATTGCCAACATTTGTAGAATTAGAAGTAGTTGATACGAAACCCGGAGTAAAGGGTGACACAGCATCTGGAGGAGAAAAACCCGCGACGCTGGAAACCGGGCTCGAAATTAAAGTGCCTCTTTTCTTAAAAGAGGGAGCCACTGTTAAAGTAGATACAAGGGATGGTACTTATGTGGAACGAGTTTAATAAGCCCGCTTTGTCGGAACTAATGGTAGTTTAGCCGGATAGGAGGGTCTTTTATGGAAGAAGATTATAGATCTTCAATGGGGCTTGGCGAAATTGAGATTTCAAAAGATGTTATAACCACCATTGCCGCAGTAGCGGCACATGAAGTTGAGGGGTTAATTGAACAGAGCAGCAAGTCGGGAATATCTTCCGTTTTCAAGCGGGGTAGCAGTAAGACGGTGGAGACCGAACTGGAAGACGGCCAGGTGAAGATAAACGTCAACATCGCGGTAGAATACGGGTATCCAGTTCACGAAACTGCAAAGGAAGTCCAGGATAAGGTCAAGGAAGAAGTTGAAGAAATGACCGGACTGGAAGTCAATACGGTTAACGTAGACGTTGCCGCCCTTGCCTTTGAGGGCGAGGAGGGAGAATTGGAGGATCTGGAGGAATAATACCGTGAAAATCTTAAAGGATCGGTTTCTGCAAATATCTTACGTAGTACTGACCTTGATCTGGCTGGCGATAGCAGCCGGGTTTATCGGTTACGCGTTCGGATTTTATGCTCACTTTGACATTCAAAGTTTTCTGGCTGATAGGGCGGGAAACCTTCTCCTCTACGGAATTGGGGCTCTGGCGGCACTGACCGGGTTGTACTTTTTTAGAAAATTAGTCATTTCTTATCGCCTTTTGCTGACCTTCGTGCACGAGAGCGAGTTAGGTGACATTCACATTTCCCATAATGCTGTAAAGGAGCTGACGAGCGAGATTTTGAAGAAGAATTTTAACCTTTCGTCCTTCAGAACGACTCTGTCCCAGTCGACTGACGGTGTCCACATTGAAGTTCGGGCAAAGGTTGGGTCTAATTCTGATATTGGTGAACTGGGTGAAGAAGTCCAGGAAATTCTACGCCATAAAATCCAGGAGAAGACTGGGTTAACGGTAGGACGTGTGGACTTTTACACTCGGGGAGTCAAAAGTTCGGAAGAAGAAGATACCTCCAGTCCCGAAGACGAAGAACCCGAAGAAATAAAACTTGAAGGGGATAATGATGGAAATTAATAATAGATTCATTGGAGCTTTAGTCGGTTTTGTGGTCGCTCTCCTGTTTATCTTTTTCCCCTGGCAAAGAGTTCTGTTGATTCTGGGGTTAAGTTTGCTGGGTTACCTGATTGGTATGTATCTGGAAGCAGGACGCCAGATAAAGCAGAAACTCCGAGAACTTTTCTCGTTGTTTTTCAGTTAACCCGTACTGATGCTTCGAAGAGAGGCTCGAGCAAAAATTCTTAAAGCTCTTTACGGATCGGAGTTCATCGAGATTAATCCCGATCCGGTTGATAACCTCATGGCTAACTGTGATCCTGGTGAACAGAGGCAGTTCATCGAGGATATCTACAGAGGAACGCTCAATAAAAAAGAGGAGATAGACGAATTAATCTCCTCTTTTGCAGTGGGCTGGAAAGTTGAACGGCTTGCTTTTCTGGATCGTAATATTCTCCGGATGGCGATCTATGAGTTGCTTTATTACGAGGCTACACCTCCGGAGGTAGTGATGAATGAAGCGATTGAGCTTTCAAAAGAGTACGGTACGGACAACGCCCCTAAGTTTATAAACGGTATTCTCGATAGAATCTGGAAGGAAAAAGAGGTAGAAGGTAAGAGTTGAAAAATCTAATTTTATCATCCCTGTTCAATTGAGGTTTGATAATCACGCCAGACATACTATAATTTGGGGCGATTGCCCCGGAGAGTGGCGCAGCTTGGCTAGCGCGCAGCGTTCGGGACGCTGAGGTCGCCGGTTCAAATCCGGCCTCTCCGACCAGACAGGAATTTTGTACTAGAATGTGTTATTGACAGGCGGGAGTAGCTCAACGGTAGAGCACTGGCCTTCCAAGCCAGGGGCTGCGGGTTCGATTCCCGTCTTCCGCTCCAGCTTATTTTGTATTTAGGATTTGTCCGTATCTATCTGGATGGTATGTCAATAAAACGAGATGCGCCTGTAGCTCAGCTGGACAGAGCAGCGGCCTTCTAAGCCGCAAGTCGGGGGTTCGAATCCTCCCGGGCGCACTTAGTTTCGTGAGGAGCGTAGCTCAAAGGCAGAGCACTGGGTTGTGGTCCCAGTTGTTGCGGGTTCGATTCCCGTCGCTCCTCCCATTCAAGCGCCCGTAGCTCAACCTGGACAGAGCACCGGACTTCGGATCCGGGTGTTGGGGGTTCGAATCCTCCCGGGCGTACTT
>JAGXLB010000210.1 GCA_018334915.1 Candidatus Bipolaricaulota bacterium | reverse complement strand
GCAGGTGACATAATATTCCTGAACTCAAGCCGGGACTACGAGACTGACTTTACCGCCGTTATCTTCAAGGATGACGAGAAGTACTTCAAAAGTCGAGGCATTGATCCGGTAGAATATTACGACCAGAAGACCATAAAGGTCACCGGAGAGCTGCAGGAGTATGACGGACCGGAAATTGTTCTATATCATCCTTATCAGGTTGAATTGCTCAATTAAGAACACTGTATCTCAATTTTTGTCCTCCCTTGACCTTCTTAGAGAATACTTGTTTGTAAAACACAGTTAATTTTTAGTTTTGTCATAAGCCATTAGCGCTCGATCTAAGTGTCGTAAGTTCCAGTTATTGAGTTCATCAAAGATGTCCATCACTCTCTTGCGGAACCTTGAGTACTCAACGTATGTGGGTGGACTAATAATGTTGATTCCGTATAAATCCTCCAGAGCAGAAACAGTGTGCATATCCATAATTGGATAATTATCCGGAAAGATAAAATGCAATATTGTTGAACCTGTCGGAACCGCAATTCCTGGTAATACAACTAAATTGCGCAATTTCTCCTTCGGGTCTTCCTCAGCTATTTTGCGAATAACGTATTCGTATATCGAATACTTGTCAAATTCTACCAAATGCCAAGATCTAGGCGCTTTCCATTTATATATTTTTTCGAAAGTGTCTTTTTTTATGCTTCCCGTTCTCGCTATTTCAGCCCCAACATTTTTTAGTATTTCCTGGTAATCCTCTTCATCGTGCCAAAAGTTATCATACTTTGGATGCCAGTTTGCGACAAAGTGATCATCGATTTTCGTCTGTTGTTTTTTGTTCTTCTCATTACTATCCACCATTGACCCTCCTCTCACAAGTAATATTCAACTATACGATATTTCAGATAAATCTGTTTATCTTCGACTACCAGTTGTTTAGAAAATCGACGCTCAACATGTAGATCGTCAATTTGAGGACTAAACATCCATCTTCAAAGCAATTCTTGCCAATTCTGGCTTAAGAAGGTTTGTATCCCTCCAGACGGTCTATATTGGGAGTAGTAATCCGTTTGGAACTCCTCTTTTGCTTCAGGATACGATGAATTAGCAATTATCTGGCCTTCAGAAGCTAAATAAAGAAGAACAATTGAAGGGGATCTTGAAAGCCCCTCATTGCAGTGTACTAATACCTTATTATCATATATTTTTCTCTTAATAAAATCTAAAGCACTAGTAAATGAAGATTTGAAAAACAGAGGTTTGTGTGGAGGGTCAACCAGGTTTAGGTAAAGATGAGACCCTTCTTCGTATTTCAGGTAATTAGGGTGATCTTTTGGAAGAGAACCGCTGTAGCCGACTGCGCCCTTGTGGCAGGGATCCTTACAAGCATGAACCACCGCCCACTCAGGTTCCTCCCAAGTAAAACAGGCTTCATCAGAGCCTACATATAACTTTTTATGGACTTTGTTTTTCATAAAACCACTCAACCTATTTACAAGTTTATGGGTAATCCAAGATCTGATATTATCTTAAACACAAGTCCATGTTTGCATAAAATTTAGAGGATACTGGTAAAAGTTACTATTTATTCCTCTTTTGGTATGTAAACCTTTTTTAGCGGCACCAAAGATTGGTATTCCGGCTCAATATCTTCGTAGTTTTGAATTAGTAGGTTGATAAAGTCGTCTCTGTCTAACAGTGTGAGTCGAAGATGGGTTTTATCGGCTGCTTTTTGGGCGTGTCTGGTATATCCACCGGTCGAAACATAAAGACCTTTATCGTCTTCTCCTATTGCTCCGATGAAACTACTTATCTCCTTTCTACCCATGGACTTCTCGCGCCTTTTTACCTGAACCTTTATCATCGGTTTCTTGAATCCAAGAGCGTCAGGGTGTGCCACGATGTCAATACCTTCGTCCGGACCAGGAGGGCTTGTCTGCGTCTGGTATCCCATTGACCTTAATACGGCTGCTACTAGATCCTGAAAATCGTAAGGGTCCATGTTACTTATTTGGTCCGAGATAAGTTCAGTGGCTTTAGCCTCTACCTCTTCAAGAAGGGGCTGGGCCTCTTCATCCTTATCGGGCTTTGGTTCACCGGAAAGAACTTTCTCTATTTCTTCAATGTGTTCGTTAAGCTGGAATACTGTCAACGTACTCCCGAAGCTATTCTTGGCCGGGACGCTAAATTCGTCCCGAGAAACTTTATCTTTCCAATCCACCTTACGGACGTGTTGATAGTGGCCGCGATCAGTAAAATCTGGATTCGGGTTCGGTTTGTAATCGCTAGTTATTTCGCCAATAAGATATTCCCGAGAAGATTTATTGTAAGTGAGGACTATATCGCCTTTTTGTATTTCATGGGCAAAACGGTAGATTTGTCCTGCGCTTGCTGCTACCCTGCTTTTCTTTTGTTCGCTATGAATCTCCCTGTATCTTTGTTTCACTTCCTCTCTTGTGGAAAGTTTGCTTACATCCCCCATGTCCTCCCAGCCTATTGCTACTAGACCTCTTTCTTCAAATATTTCAAATAGCTCGTTATCATCACCTGCTCTGACCATCCAAGCATTTTTGGTGGAAATTTTCTCACCTCCCCAGTAAAGGATTAGTTAATAACTACCTCCAAAGCAATATAAGATATTTGTTTGAAAAAGACCAATTACAGAACTCGTTATCTTATATAGATGTCTTTGGCAGCCCGAAATAACATGGAAATTACCCCTCATCGGTCAAACTAACACAGTATTCTGATAATTCTTTCAACCTTTCTTTTTCTCCATGCAAAGGTGGATAATGTTGAGCACTCACCTCAGAACCTTGTTGAGTTATTCTTAACATCAGTGTCAAATGTAAAAAGCTGGCTTTGTAGCTCTCCATTGAGTGCTTATTATGATCGTCAGAAATTAATAGCGAAATAGTGACTACTCGGAAAGAATACTCCTGCCTCTTTTTCCAAAACAAGCCTATTATTTCGTGAAGTTTCATTTATTTCGAAGACGATATAACCATCCCTGCTCAGCTTAGGGGGTATGCGGTGAGTCTCCAGCCTGTCGGAGCTATCTAAATATATATCCGCTCCGGTTGCTACTTCATAGGTGTACCCTTGGTCAAGATCTATAACTTCCCATGAAGTAGTAAGGCTTAGACTTTTCGATTCACTGGTTATATTTGTTATTTTGACTGGTACGAGCAAGAATACTGCCCCTTCACCCGCATCCTTACCAAACATTCCTCCAATATTTTCTTTATATTTAGGGCTTTTATAGACTGATAATGAAAAATTTTCTGTATAAACTTTTGATCCTTGAGGGTAGCACTTATGCTCCTCCCCATCTATTAAGACCATACTACCAACTTCAACATTCTTTCTAGCAGTGTGGATAGATACGCCTGAATCGTCTGTTACAGTTAATTGAGGGCGGTATACCCCTGGTTCTTCGTAAGTATGTGTGATAAAACCAGGTTCTCCAGTTCCTTTTTTAACTTCTCCATCACCAAAATCCAACTTGAATTCTTCGATAGTACCATCTGGATCTTGAGAGTTTGTCAAGTCAAACTTGACCTTGAGGCCTTCCTTATGAGATACTTCTAATGAAGGATCTGGTTCTTTATTGAAGACATTGATCTTTTTTGAGGCAGTATCTTTAAAGCCATTCTCGGCAGTAACTGTTAGTGAAGCCTCAAACATTCCTGATTGTTTATAGGTGTGGGTAACCTCCACACCCCTATTAGAGTTCCCATCACCAAACTCCCACTGGTAGGTTTCTATCTTTCCTTCTGGGCTAGTGGATTTTTTTGCACTAAAGTCTACTTTCAAAGGCTTGGGTCCCGATCTGTGGCTTGCACTAATTACTGCTTTTGGCGCAGGCGTCTTGACTTCTATAGTTTTTACTTTTGTACCTCTGTCCAAATCTTCGTCAGTTACAGTCAGTCGTACCTGATGAGAACCTGGTTCATTAAAAGTTTTTGTTACCTTTTTACCTGATTTTGTGCTTTCACCAAAGTCCCACTTGTATTCTTTGATTTCATCATCTACGTCACTAGATTGGCTAGCATCAAATTCTACTTCTAGTGGAGGGTAACCGCTCGTTTTACTAGACGATATAACTGCCTCTGGGGGAGCGTTATTCACTGTAATGATTTTAGTGATTTTTTCTGATTCATCACCACTAACAAGGTTTAGCACCACTTCATAGCTCCCCTCTTTCTCATATAGATGGTTAACCTCTTTCCCTGAACCCTCTTCTCCGTCTCCAAATTGCCAGCTTATCTTCTCAAGTTTTTCTTCAAGTGGTTT
>JAGXLB010000209.1 GCA_018334915.1 Candidatus Bipolaricaulota bacterium | reverse complement strand
CTTGTCAACGAGATAGAGCATAAGTGAGACTTCCTGGGAGCCGAGACTCCAGAGGATGTCTTCCTCCGTCTCTACGTCTTCGAGGTCTAGCCGCTGACCGTGGACGTAATAAATCTCGCCGAGCTCACCCGCCTCGATTTTTTTCCTAAGCTCTTCCACCGCAGAATGGTACTCCAGCAGGTGATCGACCATTAGAGTAGCGCCTTCATCTCTTGCTAGTTCCAGTAATTCCACAGCGTCGCTCACTTTCCGAGCCAATGGGCGCTCGACCAGTACGTGTTTGCCGGCTCTTAACGCCCGCTCGGTTAGTTCGGAGTGTGAATCAGCTGGCGTCGCTATAACCACTGCCGGGACTGATTCGTCCGCAATTACCTCGTCGCATTTTTTCGCGGTAACTATCTCTTTATAGTCCTGTTTTACCTCTTCCAGTCTCTCCTGGTCGGAATCACAGACCGTTACGTTGCTCTGCCCGAGGATTTCGGAAAAGTTACGGACCAGATACTTTCCCCACTTCCCGGCTCCGATTACAGCGAGCCTATCGACTTTACTCATGTACCCTCCTTATAATCGAGATTCGTTCCCGATTTTTCTCGTGATTTTTCATCTTCGTCTCGGTTGAAGTCAAAGTAGCTCCCGTTTGTAATTAGAAAAAATACGTGAAAAATATTTAGAAGTAAATGACAGAAGTCCCTCCTTTCCGTTATATAGGTCTCTTTACAAAACTGTCCGATAACAGTCTAGGTTCGGGGTTCTGGTAAATTCGAGAATTTGGCCGATAAAATTATAAACAATTGGTTTATGCTTGATTAAAATATATATGGGAGTTATTGTTAAATCAGTAAATTTATTTCACCCCTTTCGGGAGGTGGCTACTATTTTCTCTAAAGATCTAAACAGAATATTAACAATAACTTTAATGATCGGAGCACTTATTTTAGCTTTTTCGGTTGTAGGACTTGCAGAAGAAGATGTCCAGACGCCCTCTGACCAGGCTAAGATAGGCTACGATAATGTCGGAAGCGTAATGAGCAGTGTCAGCGGAGCCGATGTAGATAAAAGTACGCTGGTTAAAGGAGCTCTGGCGAACCTGTTTGAAGAGCTTGCTAAGCATATGAAGGAAAAAGGAGTGCCGGATCACGTGGTGGAAAAATTCAATAATAGGGTGAATTCACTTAAAGCTATCTCAGGGCAATTAACCAAGCAACAAATCGGCTCCGAGGCTGCAAATATAATTCAGAGTGCCGGTCAAGAAGACACTGGTGGCGGAGTTCCGGTATCAGTACTGAAAAAAGCAGGTCTGGAGAAAGAAGAAATAGAAGAATTGACCAAAAAAGGGCCCACTAAAGAGAAAGCCACCGAGGTAGTAAAAGAGATGGCCCGAAAGACCAAAAAGGACCAGAAAGAAGAAAGAGACCAGAAAAAAGAAAAGGATCAGGAAAAGGATCGGGCAATGGAAGACGAGGGCAAAGGTGAAGACCAACCTGAAGGAGCTGGTACCCAGGGGGATAACGACAAAGGTAATGGGAACGGAAACGACGAAGACGAAACCGCAACCAGCGAAGATGAAGACCAGGGAAAAGGCAGCCAGGAACGAGGTGCCGACAAATCAGGCTCATCCGGCCAGGACGACGAAGAAGAAGCAGATAGCTCGGACAAAACGGTCGGTTCGGACCAGACAAAAGGCAACAATGGAAATTCTCCTGAGGATCGAGGAAAGGAAGAAAAAGAAGACAAAGAAGACGAAGTAAAAGAAGGAAAAGGGGAATCCGGCAACCCGGGACGAGGAAATTCCGAATCATCCGACGTAGATGACGAAGATGACGAAGATAAAGAGAACAATGGACGTGGAAACGGCAACGGCAACGGTAAAGGTAAGTAAAGAAATCCACAGTATTTAAAGAATCTATAAAATCGGCCTAGATACCTGATCTGAAAGACCTGGCTAGCGAATTCGAATTCTTGAAAAGCAGGGAGGGCTCCCATGTCCTCCCGTGACGTTGGAAGGCTCACCATGCGCCGGGGCATGGGAACCCCGGCTAGTATGAGTTTTCGCCTCATCCAACCGGTCCGGCTCCAATTGCCGGACCGGATTGTTGCCTGCCACCATTCGCTCGAGCGTGGGAGTTCGGGCTGCTTTTTCCGGTCCCGTAGCCGGGAGGGCTCACCGACCGCGCGGGCAATGGGAGCCCGCGCTACCTAGTTCATAAACGAAGCACCTGGATTCTGCTCCGATGATTAATTTCTTTACCTTAAACTATCTATATTCCCCTATTTACCGGCTATATGTATCCGTTAAAACTCCGTGCAATGAAAAATATCACCATATAAATAGAAGTTAATCACTTACAGTTTATATATCTTTTTACATTATTCCAATTGCTTAACGATACTTTTTGCTATAGGATAAGGCAGAAAATGAGTTTTAGACGAAATTTTTACTTTATCTCCTGTATTCTCGTAATATTTACTGCTCTTGGTCTCGGTAACGCCGGTTTTTCCGAGGAAACCGGAGACCTGGTAATTACCGAAATAGCCTGGATGGGCACCGAGGCCAGTTACGCCGACGAATGGATTGAGTTCTACAACGCGACGGGTTCTTCAGTCGACCTGGACGGTTGGTCCATGTACGGCGCCTCCTCAGGAAAATGCCTGAACTTTTCCAACGCCGACGGGTCGACCACCACGGAAATTGAGCCCTACGATTACCTTATCTACGCAGCCCACCAGAATGACATCGTGAACGATTCCGGAACCAGCCTCGTCGACATCTGGGATACGGCCATTGCACTTAACAACAGTTCCCACGGCGAAGTGATCCTGTACGACTCCAGCAACTGCACGGGGAACGTCGTGGACCGGGTCACCCAGTCCGACGGATCCTGGTTTGCGGGGGACAACTCAGAAAAAATGACCATGGAACGAGTTAATTACTGTAAATCGGGGACGGACCCGGATAACTGGAAGAACAACGACCCGGAAGCCAGCAGCAACGGTCTGGACGAAGACGGGAACCCAATAAAAGGAACACCCAACGCCGTCAACTCCGTCTATCAGAATGCTCCTCCCACGGCCGAACTAACGGGACCGGAGGAATGCTCTCCGGGCGAAGAGGTGAAGCTGGATGCTGGGTATTCCGAGGATCCTGACGGCTATATAGACTCTTACCGCTGGGACCTGGACGAAGACGGGAATTACGACGACGGGTCCGGCCAAACTGTCTCCATTAGCTGTGAGGATTTGGAACCGGTCAAAGTGAGTTTAAAGGTTACCGATAACTACGGGGCGAGCGACTTCGCGTCTTTTTCAGTTGAACCCCAGCGGCCCTTCGACGTCAACGCGGGAAAAGATATAACGATGAAGTTCGGGTCAAGCGTAATCTTAGAAGGGGCCGTATCGGGAAAGGAACCCGATAAGCCCGTATCTATCTCCTGGGAAATGCTGGATGGGCCGGGAGAATCGAGCTGGAAGGTGGACGATACTGGCAGAGTGGACCCAATCTTTGTTCCGGAAAAATCGGGGACTTACCGGCTAAATCTTGTCGCCTCTACGAAAGGAGGAGTGCAACTTTCCGACGAGGTTACCATTTCGGTTGAACAAAATCCCGGCGTGGACGAGGGGGGATTCGCGGTGGAGTTCGTATCCGAATCGAATCGGTCCTTCAACGGAAAAACCGAAACCGGCCTAGTTGTCGAATTAATGAAGACTGACGGCCCGGTTCGGGGGTCTATAATTGGTTACAACCTCGAAAAAAAGCCTGAATTTAATTTACCCGAGACGACCCCGCTTTCTTTCAGGGACCTCAAGGTCACCAATCTGAGTAGCGGGGTCGCAAAGGTTGATTTCTACTACGACCAGGACCAATTGGACCCGAACCAGGGAGAGGAGGACCTCGGCCTGTTTTACTATCAACCTGAGGGAGGATGGATCGAGGCAAATGATACAACTGTCCTCCCCTCGAAGAACTATGTGGCGGGAAAGATTCCGATTTCAGATCTTAAGGGTACACCTTTAACCGTAGCTCTCGAGGAATCAACGGATTCGATAGACGAACCACCTATTAAAACTGACGAACTCGTGGTCCACGGACCAAATCCGGTAACCGAGGATGGTTGTATTTTCAGGTTCGACCTCCCCGGGGACTCCACTGGAGGGGAACTAAAGATCTACGCTGTAGATGGCAAGTTGCTGTACGAGGAGGATATATCGGCGGGCCAGGAGAGGTTTCCGGTTGATGGAAGGTGGGCTCCCGCCGAAATTAACGGGAACCAGCTTAATTCGGGAATATATTTTTACAGAT
>JAGXLB010000208.1 GCA_018334915.1 Candidatus Bipolaricaulota bacterium | reverse complement strand
CGAGTCGGTGCCGTAAAATCCCTGATCGGGAGTGTAGGTAATTGTATTATCCGGATTTATGGACACAGTCCCGTTTCGAGGATCTCTGCTTATGTTAACCGTTATAGGGGTAACCCCAACTCCGGAATCATTAGCCAATACGTCGATTGTCACGGGATCGTTTTCTACCGTGCCTGTACGATCATCTACAGCGTTCAAACCGGCATTAGCAAATGAAAAAGTAAAGGAAAAAACAAGTAAAGGGAAAATCAAACCTATGATGGCAAGAAAACGACGATTATAAATTACCCTTTTCAAAGTTGCCTCCAAAATTACACGTACAGCAGTTTATAAATTATGGATTCTACTTTCAAGTTAATTATTAATTATACCACTAAAACCCCTGACTTCATAGATCCCGCCTCATGGAAGACTACAGAATAAACACTCGTCCTTGAAAGACAAATGCGATATATTATCCAAACTTTTATTACCACACAGACCGACAAAAACTTCAGTAGGCTTCCTCCATAATTTATATTTTTGTCCAATCGACTGAATAGCCGTCAAGTTAAAGGACGGAGAAGCTTCTGAGAGGATCGCCGGTCAGCTGGAAGACCAGCTGGCTTTACAACGTTATCCTTGCCAATCGGAATTACCAAAACCCTGCGGGGGCGATAGACAGCTGTCCAAAATATTTCCCTTGGCAGGTAGTATTAGGGTTTATTACTGGCGGTCTTCGGGCGGTTTCTGGGGATTTATTTTGAAGTCGGAGAAATCGTAGCCAGCGGCTTCCAATCTTCGGGCAATACTATCAAGTATTTCCTGATCCATTTCTGGTTCCCTGCTCAATATCCAGCCAAAATTTCGAGACGGATGACCGACAACCGCGTACTGGTATTCATCTCCCAGTTCAAGTACCCAGTACTTGGCGGGAAATAACCTATAACCAAGGAAAGGAACGAAACTAACCTTTAACTTCCCGGGCTCGGAGTCATCCGGAACCCAGGCGACGGCCGACACCTCTCTCTTTTCCCCATTTTCCTCGTAACACGAGTTTTTCACGTCAATTCGTCCGTCATCTCGGAGGCTGTACTCGGCTTTATTGCCCCAGACACAGGAGCGGTTAAAAAACTTCTCCATGCTTGCGATAGCGTACCATTTTCCGAGGTATTTCTCCACCTCGAGCTTATCGACGGTCTTAACTGCGGGCTCTTCATTCGCCTCCATTCCGACTAAAAAAAGGGGTGGAATAAGTAACAATCCTATCAGTGCCCATTTCATGTAATAACCACCTCCCTGTAAACGTTTCAATACCAGATTAACGGTATTGAGGAAAAAGTCCAAACTCAACTAACCTGTTCCCAGGATTGACCAAGGTTATTTTAAGCCAGGGAGATAGCTTCGACCATATCCACACAACTATTTCTGTTCCTTAAGTTTGTTGCCAAACTCAGTAAAATCACTCAAAATGTTTTACGACTTAAGACTATTTATTTGGAAGTGGTAAGATGTCTTGGCTCGTTTTAACCCGCTGGTCTCCCTACGGAGTAGGAGCTGGTATCGGGGTTCTGGTATTGGTCAGTTTCATTCTATCGAATCGCCCGATCGGCTGTTCTACGGCCTACGTCAGGGCAAGTGGCCTTGGCGAAGAATTGTTCCAAGGAGAGAAGGTCCAAAGCAACGAATACTATAAGAAGTTCGTACCCAGAATTGGCTGGGAAGTAGCCTTACTTGCAGGAGTCGTTCTCGGTGCGCTGATCTCTTCGGGGCTTTCCGGTTCTCTAGCCGTAGAAACAGTCCCCGAATTATGGAAGGCGGGATTCGGGTCCAGTTTCCTGGTAAGGGCTATTAGCGCAATAGGGGGCGGGTTCCTCTTAGGTTTCGGAGCGAGGATGGCCGGAGGCTGTACTAGCGGCCACGGAATTAGCGGAACGCTCCAGCTTGCAGTGAGTAGCTGGCTGGCTCTCTTCTGTTTCTTCCTTGGAGGTTTCGGTGTCGCTTACCTAATCTACATAGTTGTTGGGGGGATTTAGATGCTTGATAGGTTCAGAGAAAAAAGAAGCCTCAGGCTGATAACCGCCCTGGTAGTCGGATTGTTGTTTGGCTTCCTGTTACAGAAAGGAGGAGCTACGGAGTACGAAGTGCTGGTTAACCAGCTACTTCTGCGGGACTTTACCGTGTTGAAAATAATATTTAGCGCGATAGTTGTAGGCTCCCTTGGGTTTCAAATAGTTGTAAGAGCAGGAATAGCCGATCCAAGTATAAAGCCATTCAAACCGAAACCAATAATCGTCGGAGGGCTAATCTTTGGTGCCGGTTTCGCTCTGCTCGGCTACTGTCCGGGCACCCTGGCCGGCGCTGTAGGAACCGGTTCCATCCACGCTCTCCTCGGAGCCGCCGGCATGGTAGCTGGAGCCAGCGCTTTTGCAAACCTGTATCCGAGAATCAATAATTTCATCGAAAAAGGGAATAGAGGTAGGTTGACTATACCGGAAGTACTGAAAGTCGAGGTGGGGCTGACGCTTTTAATTGTCGACCTTTTACTCATTGTCATTATGGCCCTGATTGAAATCAATAACCTTTAAATTTCCAATATCAATATTAAGTTGAACGTTTGGCTATTTCCAAGGTGTAACCAGTTTTTACCTTTCTGTTGCTTTACAGATCTTATTGACTGTATTATGTTAGTCAAAGCAGATAAAAAATATTGCTAAATCGGGATGGTTGAGTTGAATTCTCAAGTTTGTGCGGTTCTTACTGGTGACGTCGTTAATTCCCGAGCTCTGGAGGGCTATGGAGAATGCCTGGATGAAGTTTTCGGACTATTTGAAAGGGATTATCGAGAGGAGTTACCTCTCAAAGTTGACCGTTATTCCGGCGACAGGTTTCAGGTTTTACTCAATGATTCACCAATTTCCTTAAGAAGTGCACTCTATCTTTTCACTAAACTATCTTCGATGGAGCAACCGATCCAGACCCGAATATCAATCGGAACTGGGGAAATTGAGGATGTACCGAATGGGCGCGTTTCCACCGGGGAAGGGGAAGCATTCCGTTTATCCGGTTCGAACCTGGACCAAATTAAGAAACATCAGCGAGTTACCTTAGAAACTTCAAATGATGTCTTTAGGGAGGACGAAAATAGTCTTTTGCGCGGTTCAATGGACCTTCTTTCAGCTCTACTGATGAACCTTTCTTCAGCTCAGGCGGAGGTTGTCTGGTATAAACTGAAGGGGCTGACCCAGGAGGATATTGCCCAAAAAACCGGTAGGAGGCAACAAACAGTTAGCGATATATTGATTGCTGGCTACTGGAGGAATCTAAAAAACTTCCTTGAAGTTTTCGAACAAGAATTCGGAGAGAAGAAATATTAAGAGAACACTTCCGATTTATTGAGATAAAAGTATTATTTAAAAAATGCAATGAAGAAAATTACAAAAGAAATAACCATAATTATCGGACTAGTTGTTTTCGGTGTTATGATATCAGGCCTGTTGAGATACCTTAAACATTATCAGTCTGCGAGTATCCCAAAACATTCTATTGCATATGTAATTGTATTTGTGGGTTGGATAATCCTACTTTTCCCCGTCAGTGAACTCATTAGTCTTTATTTTAAAAAAATTTAGACCACCAGCATATAAGAAAAGTAGACTTGATAATTCTGGAAAGATTATCGGTCGGTTGGAGCGTACAATTATCTTAGTATTCTATCTAGGAGGTTCTTTAGAGGGGATCGCTTTTCTAGTTGTCGCAAAACAATTTACAGATTCGGAGTTCTAAAAGGAGGCTTCAGATCAAATAATAAAGACAACGAAAAAGAGGATTCTGTATTTGCAGTTTCTCAGTCTATAATCCTTGGTAGCTTCCTTAGCTACACCACAGCGATCTTGGGCGGAGTTTTAATTAACCTAATTCTAGAAAATCTTGGGTTTAACCTGTCACCCATGTTCTAAAAACCAAGGAATTTTCTACAAGAGGATCTCTTCAATCTTCTATTGCTAAAATATTATTTTCTAGTACACTTCATGGGTCTCGTATTCAAGCTCAGTAATTTCAAGTTCAATATAAGTCAAGAACCCCGCCCCAAGGGACGGGGCTTGTAGAAAAGCAGTCTTAACTAATATTTTTGGTCTTTTACAAAAGAAGACCCAGCAGTCAATCGAGGACATGATCCTTGAAAAAGGATACAGGCAATTTAAACGTTGACCTCGCATTCTGGTAAAAATAGAGGAAACGGGCTCGATTGACTGCTGGACAAAAACCAGCCGATTCCTCCCCAGGGCAAGCCCTGGGGCTTCCTCGGCAAGTTTTGGT
>JAGXLB010000043.1 GCA_018334915.1 Candidatus Bipolaricaulota bacterium | reverse complement strand
ACCGCTGTATCCTCGTCCATGTCAAATACAGCTTGTCCTAAATCTTCGAGTAAGTCGCTCATTCTAACATTAACCTCCTTAAATATTTATTGTTGTTCTAGATTCTTGAAATCATTATATACTTTGATAATAGGGTTACAAGGAAGATTGTGGGATAAATTATCCCACTAAAGGAATAACAAAGATACTAAGAAAACCCACGTTCATTAAGGTCAAAGTATGAGTCAATTTAATCCTTCGTAGAAGTTACCCAAGCCAAATTTGTGCATTTCTCTTTCTAAAGATCAAGGTATAACCAAGATTACATGATAAAATGTCGTTGATTAAACTAAAATTTTAATCTCTTACGTGTACGTGTCACAGGTCCGCGCCCAACCAACTCCCACAGACATTACTTCCAATAGCCTGTCGGGGCCCTATTGGGGTCCGCTTAAATTTCAATATTATTCACCGGCAACTTACATAGCTGATTTTCTAAAATCAAACTCTGTCCCCTTCCTTACATCATAGATCTGGCCTCGCCGATAATTTCCCTTAATTGTTGGTCTTTATCCTTGGCTAAGGGCTGAATTTCTGCCTCTTCAATTAACCTTCGAGTTTTACTTGCTGCTTCATTTATGGCATAGTTCTCTTCCCACTTTTCGTCGCCAATTCTTCTGATAAATTCAGGAACCATTAACTCGTCTCTAAAATGCTTAAAGGTATGTTCTTCCCTTAGAAAATCGCCTCCGTGGTCCACCTGATCAATTACTTCTAGTGCAATTGCTTCTTCTTCAGTTGAAAGTTTTCTGGCTGCTCTTTTGGTCATCCCCGCTATTTCGTCCGTCAGAGTAAGGAGTTCTAGGCTTCCTAAGTCTCCGGCTCCAGCAAATGAGAGGTCATGAATCAAGTTCTGGCCACTAAGCACTGCACCGTAGAGAGAAACGGCGGACTCGACGCCCGCTTGGTAGTCTAAAGCATAAGAGTTGGTGCAACCACCGGTTCCGAATATTGGCATCTCAATTAATTTTCCCCATTGACCCGTCGCAGATTGGATTATGAGCATCTCGGGAGAGAAATAGGTGTTAAGTGCAGAACGCATATCCATTACTAACGGAGAAGCCCCCAAAATAACCGGTGTTCCGGGATTGTTTAGTTGAGCTATAACATTGCCACCGAGAGACTCTGCAAAAGCCTGAGCAAGAGACCCTGCTATTGTCATAGGAGCTGTCGCCCCTGCCTTCTGGGCCGGATACCAGAGCAATGGAAGCCCGACGTCGGTCCAGCGCAGTAGAACCTCAAGGTTTTCCTTGCGGAAGGTTAGCGGAGATACAGGTTCGGCATACATAGTTACAGGTTTTTCATTGGCTAGTTTATCCCTACCCCCAGCCACTACAGCAATCATGTCAATCAATTTGTTCGTTAGTTCTCCCCCATACCAATTTACTATCGCCCCGTGTTTTGTACTTTTCGCTAGTACTGCATATAGCTGGTAAAACCCTAGCATGGGATCGTCAGTGAGCGTAAAAATAGACCATACGACGTCGATATTGGAAAGTTGGTCTCCAAGCTTGACTGCCCTGGTGAGGTCTTCTTTCGTGGCTTTTCTCCTTTTACCCTCGGTTTGATCCAGGACTGAGGTAGTTCCAGTACCGGCTGTAAAGAAGGACTTGTCAGGGCTTAATTCGAATTCATTGGCTTCGTCCCGAGCTCCCATCTTAAACGAGGAGGGAGCAGTTTCCAGTGACTCTTTCACGACTTCCCTGGGAATTTTGGCAACGTGGGTTTCAGAATCAATCTGACAGCCATTTTCTTCGAGGATACGACGTGATTTGGGCTCTTCCACCTGGATTCCCTTTTCTTCGAGGATCGTCAAGGCTGCTTGATGAATCTTTTCAATCTTGCCGCGTGAAACTAACTTAAGCTGTCCACCTTTTGTTCCATTTCTCACAAAAATCACTCCTCTAACTTATTATTTGGATTGAAACTTTTTTACCAACGGCTAAATATCGATACAGCTTTTATTATAACTTATTCACCAATACTAGTAGAAGAGGTCTACCAGCCGGTCGTTGCTACCATATCTGCCAAAGGCCAGTCGGTTCTTTTTCAATTTCTTAAATCATAGTTCTAACACTCAAATTGGTGATGGAAAAGTAACTAGTGGTAATCGCTCGTATCAACCCGGCTAATAAAGATCAACTTTCGCCATTTTCCCCCTATAACCCTTCAACCACCTCATCTATCCTGGCTACGACTTCTTCGGGTAGTGACGGAGGCTCGTGTTGATCGAGTATCTCCACCACCTTATCGTTGGCCCGTTCCTCTAACGTCTTGGCTCCTTCCTTCTTCCAGGTATCACGGATGGACCTGTCCAGGAGGGTTGGCTCCCAGGTAGCTTCCCTAAAGTTGTCCATGGTATGTTCGTGGGACATGTAGTCACCCCCGTGGCCTACCTGGTCAATGACATCCAGGGCAAGCGTTTCATCGGTTACCTCTATTCCGTCTATGAATTTTTCCGCCATACCGATTGCTTCGTTGACCATTACTATCTGTTCGAGGGACCCGGTAGAACCCGATTCCATGTACCCCACGTCGTGGACCAGGTTGGCGCCACTCAGTGCAGAGAAAAGAGTAGATAGCGTCCCCTCGATAGCGCTCTGGGAATCAAACACTTTGGAGTCGGTACAGCCGGCAGTTCCCCATGTTGGCAAGTTATAGTAATCTGCTATATCCATGTAAGCGGCAGTAGCTAGCTCCTTCTCCGGTGCACCGTAGGCAAGTATTGCCGTCTTCATATCCATTATGGATATAACGCCCCCAAAGAAGTAGGGCAACCCTTTACGTTTCAACTGGGACAGAACCAACCCGGACAGATTTTCAGCAGTTCCCTGAGCGACCTGTCCCGCTATGGTGACCGGGGCATTACTACCTCCCTGGATTGCCGGGGCATGGATCACAGGTACTCCATACTCTGCTGCCAATAGGACCTTCTCACAGGCATCTCTATTGTGAATTAAAGGGGAAATAGGAGCAGTAAGGGAAATAATAAAAGGGCGCTTGGCAAGTTCCTCCCTACCCCCTCGTACGAAGGATGCCATATCTATAATATCCCTCATCCCCTCCCGACTATAACTCCACACGATGATCGGCTTTGTGGTGTTTTTGACCATTGCTTCGAACTCGTGGCGATCGGAGTGTTCGTGAGGCACGTCGTCTATGGTACCAAAACCCATGACCCAGTCTATATTGTCCAGGGCGTCACACAGGCGAGCGACGTCTCTCACGTCCTGCTTGCTAAAACTACGCCTGTTGCCTGTTTCGGGGTCCCTTATGTTAAGTAGCGTGGGACCCGGACCGAACGTAACATTACGGCCACCGATAGCGGTAGTTTCGCTCCCGTCCCTGTTAAACAGCGTCATCTGAGACGGAGCCGCCTCAACTGCCCACTCCACTAGTCCCGAAGGAAAGTGCACCCGGTCCCCGTCAACGTGACACCCGGCATCGGAAAGTAGGTCCCTAGCCTCCTTGGAGCGTAAGACCACTCCGGTACGTTCCAGAACCTCCAGCGCCGTGTGGTGTATGTCCTTGACCTGGTCTTGGGATAGGGTATGAAATCCGACTTTTTCCTGATGAAGGTTTCCCGGACTAACCCGTCTATCTCTTTTTGTTGACATCCCTACCTCCTCAATAGTCAACCTGACGATTATTTCTCTCGTGGTCGATCAAATGTTCGATCTCTTCTCGTTTATCCTCGTCCAACCGTTGTGGTTCGTGTGTTTGGAGGACCTCTCGGGCCAATTCGTTTACTCTGTCCTCCATGGTTTTGGCGCCAGAATCCTTCCACTCGTCGAAGTTTTTTCGATCAATGAGTTCGGGCTGCCATATCTCTTTCTTGAATTTATCCACGGTATCTTTTTGGCTTAGGAAGTTGCCTTGGGGGCCGACTTTATCAATTAAATCCGAAACACCTTCTAATTCTGATGTTTTTACTCCTCTCATTATTCTCTTGACCATACCGATAATCTCATTACTCATAACTATTTGCTCCAGAGAGGCCGTCATTCCAGAAGCCAGGCAGCCAACATCGTGAATAAGATTTGCCCCGGACAAGGACTGAGTTGCAATAGAAAAGGTAGCTTCCAAAGCGGCCTGATTATCCGGAACCTTAGAATCACTACAGCCAGCTGTACCATACATTGGAAGATCCAAAAATTGACTCATTTCAGACAGTGCTACATGCATCAAAGAAGTTTCGGGGGCACCGTAAAGAAAAGAAGAGTTATTCATATCAAGTAAGGAAACCGCCCCCCCGGTAATTACAGGGGTGCCTGGATTAATGATCTGCGCCAGAGTTATACCACTCAGGGATTCCGCAACAGATAAGGCTATTATTCCAGCAAACGACATCGGACCCGTAGCCCCAGCGGAGGAAGCTGGCGTATAAATTACCGGCATTCTCTCTTCCGCCTGATAGATCAACTTTTCAATAGCTTCTTTCGGGTGGTCAAGCGGAGCAGTTGGCTCCACGTAATGAATCAAAAATGGCCTTTGTCGTAGTTCTTTTCTCCCCCCTACTGCAATTTCAGCCATTTCAAATATGTCTTTATTTCCACGTTTGTCCTGAGAGGTAAACACTACAGGTTTAGTAGTATTAAATAGCATTTCCTGGAACTGATATAAATCGGTCACCTCAAACGGCTCGTCACGAATTAACCCCAGAGACATAACAAAATCGAGATTGTCCAACCCATCCACAACCGTGGCAACTTTTTCGACATCCTCCCTCCTGATTTTCCTGTGATCACCGTCCAGAGTAAGCACTTTTGGGGCATCTGGCCCAGTACCAAAGTAGTTTCTTCTACCACCCAGTCTCATCGCGGTATTTCCCAAACGGTCGTAAATAGTTACCGTGGCCGGAGCCTTATTTAAACCCTCTTCGACTAAATTTTGAGGAATAAAAACTACGTTTCCATCAACTGTCGCTCCGGCCTCGGAAAGTATTGATAAAGCTTCCTCATGTCCGAATCTAACCCCCGTCCTTTGTAGAATTTCAAGTGCTGCAGAGTAAATCTCCTTTCTGTCGTCTTCAGAAAGGACATCCACCTTTGGGGCCTTATTAACCAACTTCTGAGAACTTAACATCTAAGCCTCCATTCTGAGTAGGAACTACGATAATTAATAAACTATCCGAACCGATTTTACTTAACCCACCGCGTACGGTAGCAAGAGGAACTTACAGGTAGTACCCCATTCACGTACTCACTCATTGTTATTAATAGAACCTGTTTGGACGAGAAGGTGAGCAAATTTATAACGGAAAGCTCCTCCTGTCCTGAACCTTCCTCTAAAGCTGAAAATCACTCTTCCTTTGGGGACCTATTTTTTAGAAACACCACTCCCCCAGTCAGGAAACGGAAATAGAAGACCAGTATACATCGGAACCTCGTAAAGATATTAAATCTTGGTGAACGAAACACAACAAGAGAAATTCAAGGGGCAAGCAAGTGTTAAATATCCTACCTATTTGGTACTCAGATCGATAAACGACAAATCCAGTTCGTCAAGAGTTTCCTCCGTTGGCTTGCCTTCTTGATCCCAACCTCTTTTCTTATAGTATCTCTTCAACATATCCAAATAGTTTTCTTTATCAAGTGTTTTACCTTTGAAATTCCCTTTACTAAGAGGTTCCTCGAACCAACGTTTAGGTGGGACATCCTGATCTATACTCCAGTTATCACCCCGCTCGCGGACCATAATCGATCTAATCAATGTATAAATCCTGTCAGCTATATTATTAAAATCTTGCCACTTTAGCGAGTCACCAGTTGCCGCTTGGAAGAACTTTTCATACCAATCCAGCGAGAATCCTAATTCAACCCAAGGAAGCCTGCAGACCGTGAATGCTTCGAAGACTGCCCCTCGTTTTCGCTGTAAATCTATGACTTCTTCAATTTTCCTGTCGCTATATCCAAATCTGTCGTTACCGACTTCCCAGCTTATCACCCAGCAGTCTTTATGATGCCCCCCAATGGGACTGGTGCCATATCCTAGAGCCATACCCGGCAAGGTATGACAATCGTAAGCAGAAACTTCCAACCCCTTGACGTGCATAGCAAATTTCTCGGCTCCATGGCCGACCTGTTCTGCCATACTTTTCGTACCCTGTGCTAATTTGTCACCAAGACCTTGTCGCTTAGCGATATCCTCTACCAGACCTTTCGCGGCCTCAAAATCACCAAACCCTAAATCTTCATCCAGTAGGCCCTTTTCTGCTAATTCCATAGCAAATGCAATCGAGGAGCCAGTTGAAATGGTATCCAGTCCGTATTTATCACAAAGTCGGTTTAAAGTTCCGATCTCATTGAGATCAGTAAGGGCCAAATTCGGTCCAAGCATTCCGACATTTTCGTAATCAAGTTCGGCTTCTTTCCCCGTAGAATCCTCAATCACGTTACCGCATTGCATATTACAATTCGGGCAGCCTTTTCTGTCTACCTTCTCGCGCTCCATCGCAAAACCATCTATAACGTCTGCTTTTTCAAATTGTCCTTCCTGAAAATTTCTGGTTGGAAGGATGGAATTTTCATTACAATAACTAAAGACCTGCATAGTTCCTTGTCTTTTCCAGAAATCGTACTCATCTTTATCGGATATATCCTGGTATGCTTCCTTAGTCAGCTCCATCAACTTAGATTTGTCGTGAATTTCGGGGTCGCCGTCACCCTTGATCGTGATTGCCGCTAGTTTTTTGGAGCCCATAACCGCTCCCATACCTACTCTACCACCAGCTCTACCATTCTGGGAAACCACGACTGCATAATTTACCAAATTTTCGCCACCTTCCCCGATAACCAGCCTGCCCGCTTGTTCCCCGTACTGGCCAACTAAAATTTCCTCTTTTTGAAAGGTATCCTTGCCCCAAAGGTTCCCCGCGTCGTGAAATTCGGCCCCATCTTCAGAAATGTGTAGGTGTAAAGGCTCGGTAGCCACTCCCTCAAATATCAATACGTCGTAGCCTGCCTTTTTCAGTTGAGGGGCGGCTTTTGTTCCAATATTTCCATCACCGTAGGCGTTAGTGGAAGGACTTTTTCCAGCCATCACTAACTTCCCGGATGAGGGTATGGGTAAGCCGGTAAGAGGTCCTGAAGCTACTATCAACTTGTTTTTCGGACCAAGAGGGTCCACCCCGGCCTCTAATTCGTCCCAGACGATGTGCGAAGCAATGCCCCGCCCTCCCATTAGTTTTTCGGTAATATTTTTATCTAACAACTCTACGTCAGATTTCCGATTGCTAAGATCTACCCGTAAAGCTTTCATATTCCAGCTCATTCTAGACCTCCTTTATATGGTAATAGGATTAGACTACCGCAGGTTCATTAATCAGTTCTCCGGTTTTAAACCTTTCAATGTTCATTCTTTCTATCGGTATTGACGGTTCTTCACCGGTAATTAACTTTGCTACTCCTTCACCTATGGCCGGGGCGAGCATAAAACCTTTTCCACAACCACAGGCTAAATAGTAGCCCTTATAGCCGGGAACCTCACCCAGGATAGGTTGTCCGTCCGGTGATATTCCATAATGGCCAGCCCATTGACGCAAGACCCTCACATCTTCAAGTGGAGGCAATTGTTGAACTGCTTTATTGGCCATGCTTTCAAGGAATTGCCAGTCGTGTTTGTAATTGAGGTAGTGGGGTTCGTTTGGGTTTCCATATCCCATGATAAACCCTCCATGTGGAACCTGCTGGATGTAAGAATTGTGCTGAAAAGATATGATCATGGGGTCGAGACTATGCTCCAGAGGCTCGGTAATCAATATCTGATGCCTTTCAGGTTCAACTGGATGTTCGAGCCCTAGCATCTGTCCAATAAACTTCGCCTGGGGGCCCGTAGCATTCACGACCAGTTCAGTAGAAATAGTTCCTTCGTCAGTTACCACTGATTCAATCCCGTTCTCATAGTTGATATCTATTACCTCGGTATTCGTATTGATCTCTACACCCAGACGTTCAGCAGCTCGGGCATAGCCAAAGGTAGTTTTGAATGGATCTAGATGTCCGTCTTCATGGCAAAAGCATGCTCCTTTGGCCTGTTCAACATTTAAATGTGGGACCAAACCCCCCACCTCGGTCATCGAGAGTTCTTTTGAGGGAATTCCTAGCTTGTTTTGTAGTTCCATATTTTTTTCCAGCTGCGACTTTTCGTCTTCGTTAGAAGCAACTAAAAGGTAACCCGACTGCCTGAAATCCAATTCGGCATCTAGCTCATCGGGTAAATCCTCAAGCAATTCGATACTTCTCTTTGCTACCAGGCAGTTTTCTCTAGTTCCCCATTGCTGCCTTACTCCTGCCGCACATCTACCAGTGGCTCCACTAGCGAGAAATGACTTTTCGACCAGTACAACGTCCTCCACTCCCATCCTTGCCAGGTTATAAGCAACTGAGCAACCAATGGACCCTCCACCAATGACAACGGCTTCAGTACTATTCCTCATTTTCTTTACCCCTATCTACCTTGCCAAGCTTTATGGGGTTGATCGGAGCTCTATAAGTAGGTAAGCCGACTTCTGACATTTCTTCACCCTTGAATCTAGCTATTTCCCGGGCAATTAGTTTTTTACACGTTCTCCCCTGACATGGCCCCATAGTTGCTCTAGTTAACCGTTTGATTTCCTCCAGAGTTATATTCTTGTGTTTCTCAAGGATTTTATGCAAATCTTTCTTAGTCAAATCCTCACAACGACAAAGATACGTCTTATCCTCAACCATGGTTTTCCTCCCTGATCTCTATGTTTCTGATCTGATGAACTGCTTCTTGCGGTACAATAACTGTTATTACCTTGGTTTTTCCGTTATCGCTGAAACTATCTATGTTTTTTACGGTAACCTCCTTTACGAAATTTCCCTTTCGGTCCAACCCGTTCACGGTTTCACCCTCTTCGGGTAGTGGGAGAAATTCGTAGGGAATAGTTACTAAGGCCGAGTCAGTTGAATAAGTTTCATCAATTACGAAACAGGCTAACCCGGGGCAGGCGCTTACACACTGTTTACAACCAGCGCATTTATCAAAATCGACCTCGGGAGTATCGTTAATACTATCCAGGGAGACAGCACCAGTCGGACAAGAGGTCAGGCAGGGATTGCAGGGTATCCTTTGATGACACTCACAAAGAGCGTAAGGTCCCTCTTTTCTCCTTTCAACGGACGGTAACAAGTCATCAGTTAAGGATCTTTCTATCTCGGTTTTCTCTTCAGTCATTGTGTTTACAACCTCACCTCCCCTAAACCGGCGCGGACTTCTTTTGCAGTCTCCCCCTCTCGCAGCTTCCGTAGTTCATCCCTATTATTCCGGAATTTTTCTTGGAAGGACTTCTTATAACCAATTGAATTTGCTGCAGATAGACCGGCTATGTTACCTTCCATCATTGCGCTACTTGCCTCCTCTACGCCGGCACAATCCCCCGCGACAAAATAGCCGGATATTGTTGTTTCTAAGTACTCGTCGCGCTTCGGGGCCAGTCCTCCCAAATTCGGCACGTAACTTATCTCTAGACCAAGGGGATGAAGAAGATCGATGAGAGGTGATAAACCTACCGCCAAGCAGATAACGTCAGCCTTAAAGTCCTTCTTGGTTCCGTCAATAAAAGACCAGGAAGAATCTATTTCACCAATGATCGCCCCCTCAACTCTTTCCTCCCCATAGGCTTTTTTGATAGAATGAGACGTTAATATTGGCACTCCCATACGCTTGATCTTGTCTCTATGAACTTCATAGCCTCCAATTTCAGGCAAGGCTTCAATAATCGCTTCCACAGATACCCCAGCTTGTAAGAGTTGGTAGGCAACAATCAAACCAATATTTCCTGCCCCGATAATTAATACGTTTTTGCCGGGCAGCACGCCTTGCTGGTTCATTAGAGTTTGGACAGCTCCCGCGCCATAGACTCCAGGTAAATCGTTATTAGTAAAAGATAGAAATTTTTCAGCGGCTCCGGTAGCTACCACAGTCTGTCTACTCGTCAACTTTTTATATTTATCATCCTGCTCAAAAGTCAATACTCCGTCGTGATAGATTCCCAATACGCTGGAGTTTTTCCTCACCGTTATCCGACTATTGTCATGGACCCTCTCCGACAGGATTTCCGCAATATCTATCCCCCTTTCACCTGCAAATTGATTTTCCGAACCGAAAAACTTGTGAGTTTGCTTAACTAGTTGACCTCCCAGTTCCCAATTTCTGTCCAATAAAGTTACCTCAGCCCCCTGACTGGCAGCAGCCAACGCGCTATTCATTCCTGCCGGTCCGCCACCAATCACTACAATCTCCGTGGTCAACATATCCAGAACCCCCTAGATTTCTCCCTCGCCCTCTTGTCGTTGAACCTCCATACCTTCTTCCAGGCGCTTCATACAAGTTCTAACATTGGATTCCCCGTCAACCTTCATAAGACAAGAAGAACAGTTCCCAATAGCGCAAAACAGTCCTCTTGGCCGATTATCTTTTGTGCTCCTTCGAAATACTCTAACTCCATTTGCAATTAGGGCCGCGGCTACCGTCTCCCCTTTAAATCCCTTAAGCTCTTTCCCCTCAAAGGTAAAAGTAATCTCCTCCTCCTCCTCCTTTTTTTGATCTAGAATTGGGTGATTATTAATTCTCACGTTAAACACCTCTTAGTAATCCTTCACCAGGAAAAACTTACCAGTAAATCCTCAGCCTCCAATGCCACTTGATACAGATTCCTTCCTTAAAGCGTATTTAACCCTTCCATAAATTGATCTAACGATTTTAAAGAAAACTGTACGTGGTCAACCAGAAGATTCGCACTTTTTTCAACGTCGCCAGCTTCTAAGGCCTCCGTCAGTTCAGTAAAGTTAGTTGGGATAAACGGACCGGAAAGATTTTCACCAGGGGCTGAATTAATGATCCAACTTCGAACCGCATGTCCCAGTAACATATCTAAGATCCCGCTTAACCACTCGTTGTCGGAGGCTTCATGCAAGACACGGTGAAACTGATAATCCAACCTCATCAAATCCTTATAGTTACTCTCTTCCTCCATACTATTAACAATGCTCTTCAACTCACCCATTTGCTCTTCAGTAATGTTTTCCGCCGCCAGCTTACCGAGAATTTTCACTAATTTACTTCTGATCATAAAATTATTTTTTAAGTAACTTAGATCGACACGACTAACGTAACTGCCCTGGTTTGCTACAACGGTGACTAGACCTTCAACTTTCAATAAGATTAACGCCTCTCTAACCGGTACCCGGGAGCAGCCAAACTCCTTAGCCATCTTATTCTCGCTAATCGGACGACCAGGTTCGTAGTCAACAAAAATAATCCTATCTCTTAGAGTCGAGTAAATCTGATTTTGTCGCTGTAACTCTTTTAATACTAACATGGAGCTCCTGTATACAGGATGAATACTGAAATCTAGTGTTTTTATAACATATTATTATCCTGGTGTCAAACACCTGAACCCCAAAACTTTGTCCAAAAAATACTGACATCATAAAGTCTTTTCGGTGAATAACTTACTAAAGTTGGAAATGGAAATATTTTAGATGTATAGATGGATTAGAGTATCCACTCTTCTTGGAAAAAGACTTTTTGAGCGGTGGAAGATAATACCTTACGTTATGCTCGGACCAATAAAGTTAAATCAGCTACTGATTCTATTTGAGCTTGAGCTACTGAGAAGGAAAGCAGAAAGACGAGTGATATCAACTGTTCAACGAAGTAACCACACATGCCCCACAATCATCATAGGCCAGAGCCAATAGCTTGCAAAAGGGACAGGGCAACTAGAAACACACATTAGACCAGGCACTTTGACGTTTGACAAAAGAAGAGCTAGGAGCAATGAGGGGAAGGCTAGGGGTTTATTTAACGAGATGGTAACAAAACAGAGGAAAGTAAGCTTTTTGCCTTACTTCCCCCAAGGGTCGATTCCAAATGGAACAGGAATCATAACAATAGCCACAACTTTAGGAAGAATGCCCGGCATAAAAGCAGATCCTCTGTTCTTACAAACTAGATGGGCCTTCGACCCAATAATTTACGAGATCAGGGTAGTTGTCAATAAACTTCTTTGCCGCGGATCCTTTGTCTTTATCGTATAGAAAAATTAATTCATTGACCAAATCAATTGGAAGGTAAAATCTGCTCAAAAACTCAGTAACTTTGTTCGGGTATTTCGCCATAAGGTCCTTCCTTCCAAACATATGTACTCTTTGTTCTTCCGTTAAATCCGCAATAAATCGAACCTCATAGATGCTGAACGGGGTACTTGGGCGTCGTATTGTCGTAACAATCCACTCTTTATTACGTATTGTTCGTCCCAATTCGGAGATCGCGGCCATTTTATTTATCTTTACCAACTTATACCCATTTAGGCCTTTATTAGACTTAATGATCGCCTCCGACTTCTCCAAAAGTCCTTCCTCCGAAGAGTATCCAATTATTTCCCCGTAAAGACGTTCCCTCACTTCTGGATTAGATAAATCAGATAGCGAGCCCAGCTTCTCTTCAGGCAAATAAGAGGGAACCGCCCAACCCGCCATGACATCCTCATAAATCGGACCCAGGTCGCACAACCTGTGGGCAGACTTCGCCCAAATGTTGCTATCAGGGCGGGGTAATTTCAAACCAACAAACAGGTCACCTTCCCCCCTCGCTGTCTTCTTTAATCCAACCCCTAAATACTGGACTTTTTTACTGACCTTAACACTTAATCTAGCCTCAAGTAGGTGAGTTAACAAATCACCAATTGCAAGGTCTTCCGATTCGGGGGTGACGTATAGATCAATCGGTTTGATCTCATCGGCAGCAGTACCCCCTGGAGAGATCGCGGTCAACGTCAAAACCATTACCAGAAATACAGTTAGAACGCTGTAAACCGTTCTCGATTTAGGGTTCATTTTTCCTCCTTAATGAAAGAATGGGATTGTGGAAGGGTAAGTAAACCATATTTCGAATTACCCACCATAGTTCGCAAAGAGGAATAAGGGTGAGGGTACCCCCCACCCTTATTAAGGCAAATTTAGTGTTGGTCGTCGATAAATGAGAAAGGTCCGATTATTCTAAAGCGTCAACCCCATTAAGAAAGTAGTCGATGATCTCGGGGTGGTTTTCCGCCCACTCTGCTCCAGCACCTTCTCCCATCTCGCCGTACATAGCAGTGAGGTCATTGACCATGCTAATTGGGAGGTGGAGACGACTGAGGAATTCGGATACCTCGTTTGGGAAGACCTCGTTGAAATCTACTCTCCCAATGAAGTAAACTCGCTCTTCCGCCCCTAATATTTTCTCTGGTTCTTCAAGGTTCCGCAGATCGAATCTTCCGTAAGCGGAATGCGGCTGCCAGAGGGTAACTACAATCCACTCATCGTTCAGGACGGCATCTTTCAAAGATGCTTGCATGGCGGCACCACTACCAGGAACGAGCGTGTAATCCGATAGAGCTGGGTATTCCTCCATCATCTTTTCGGATTGTTGCATTAGTCCAGCCCCGGGATCTATTCCAATTATCTCGCTATTCAACTTTTCCTTGACTTCGGGTTTAGCTAAATCGCTTATGGAGTTTAACTCATCTTCAGGAACGTACGTAGGAACAGCCCAGGTTAGTTTCGCGTCTTCATATACAGGACCAAAATGAGTAACTTCGTGGGCTACTTGTTCCATGTAAGCCGCGTGGGTAAGGGGCTGCCAGGACTCAATAAGGAGATCCAGATCCTGGTTTGAAACTGCCGTGTAAGCTGGCCCGATCGAAGGATTGGTGATATTTACGTTCATTCCTATTTCAGTTTCCACCACATATTGGACCAAGTCTGCAAGTGCCAGTGCTTCTTCCCAGGCTACAGCACCAATTTCTAGAGCTTTTTTGTTTTGTGCGCGCGCTGGAGCACTAAGAAAACCGAATGTGAGAACCAATGAAAAGACAACCACAAGAGCTAAACGTGTATTTTTCAACTAGGACACCTCCTGAGGGGTGTTATTGAGGTTAAAATTCTACCATCTTTCAGATTTCGATAGGTACTGTTGTATTGGACTGTCCACTATCACCTCCAGTTTGGCATTTTGTGAAATTGCAATTGGCGCAAAATTACTCTTCCTCTCGAGCTCCGATATTCGAAGTCGCTCTGTCCAAAATCATCGCGGTAAACACGACGGACAACCCAGCGACAAACCCTTGACCAACGCGCATCCGTTGAATGCCCCGTACGACTTCGCCACCAAGACCCCCGGCACCGATCAAAGCAGCCACCACGGCCATAGACAGTGCGAGCATAATACTCTGATTCACTCCAGCCATAATAGAGGGCCTGGCAACAGGAATCTGAACCTTCAATAATAGTTGCCAGTAGTTACAGCCAAAAGCCTCCCCCGCTTCAACCAGTTCCTGGGGTACCTCTCGAATTCCGAGGTTGGTTAACCTGACCGATGGCGGATAGGCAAAGATGACGGTGGCAACTGCCCCCGGAGCCGCTCCCATTCCGAAAAAAATCACGGCCGGAATCAGATATACAAAGACCGGCATGGTCTGCATTAGGTCGAGAACCGGCCGAATAAAGTTATGTACAGGATCGGAAATTGCCGCAAGAATCCCAGATGGTATACCCAGGCTTATCGCTATAAAAGCGGACGTCAAGGTGAGGGCGAAGGTCTGAGTTGTCTCTACGTACAGTCCAAAATTAGCGGCAAGCCATAGAGTAACAAATCCCAGCAACCCCGTGGTGATCCGATCTGAAAGATACCAAAGCAACAGAAAGAGCAACAGCGACCAGACCGGGAATCGAACTTCCAGACCAGCTATGTTTACCACGAAAATTGGCACCCACTGAATCGCAGTCACTAGAGTGGAATTTATAGTATTTAAAACAAGCTCGATAAACTCAAATAAAGGAGAGAGATTAAGTTCAAGCCAGTCAACTGTAACTACGGTCCACTTGTCCAATCGTATAGGTGCAGCCAAGTAGCGTAAGTCTCGTAAGGGCATACCCACTCGAGCAAAGGCAAGGTAGGGATATAACAAAACCCAACCAAGCGAACTTAATACTATGCCGAGAACCTTCTTAGGTTTGAAAATACGGTCGGGACAATTTGCTAAACCGTTCTTCTCACAGTCGTTCGAGACATCGAAACTATCATTATTTTCAGCCATTTATCCCACCATCCAGTTGAAATTTTTCGAGGTATTTTTCAGCCACATTTAATCTCCCCTGCCTTTTTCCAACAGCCCTTCAAGAATATTCTTCTCACCGACATACCCTACCAACTCTCGATTCTTTAAGACAATTACGGGCCTTGAAGTGTAAGCTAACCTAGCCCGCATTATTTTACTAATTGGCGTATCGGGAGAAGAAAACAATATAGCATCCTCTTGTAGGTCTTTATACTCTTCCAGCGGTTTCACTGGAACCGGCGTACCTGATAAGTAAGCTTGTTCAACCTCTTGCCTGTCATTTAGCTCAAGTTGGGTAATTTCGTCTAGCCTTACCCTGTTGTTTTCGTCAATTTGGAAATCCTTTTCCGCAACGGTTTCAGCCCTTAGGACGTCTGAGGGGTCAGCATTTTCAACAAAATCCGCTACGTATTCGGTTTTCGGGTTAACGATAATTTCCTCCGGAGTTCCTCTTTGAACCATCGCCCCGGCCTCCATAATGGTAATCCGATGCCCCAGCTTTAACGCTTCATCAAGATCGTGAGTGACAAACAAAACAGTCCTCTGCATTTCTTCCATTAGGTCCAACAACTCGTCCTGCATCTGGACCTTAATTAGGGGATCGAGGGCCGAAAATGGTTCATCCATGAGAAGTACTTCGGCCCCGGTAGCTAGCCCTCTGGCAAGCCCAACTCTTTGTTGCATTCCTCCCGATAATTGTGAAGGATACGAATCACCAAAACCTTCCAACCCCACCACTTCAATGAGTTCTTGTGATTTCCTGTTTTTTTCTTTGTCTCCCACCCCCTGAATTTCCAGCCCAAATCCCACGTTTTCCCTTACCGTTCTATGGGGGAAGAGGGCGAAGTTCTGGAATACCATGCTGATCTGAGTTTCCCGAATTTGCCTTAAGGTTTCGTAGCCCAGATTAGTGATATCGTAGTCCTGCCCGTCCGCTCTCAAAGTAATTGTTCCTTTGGTCGGCTCCACCAACCTGTTAACACACCTAAGCAAAGTCGACTTCCCCGATCCGGACAGTCCCATGATAACAAATAACTCGTTATTTTTTATCTCAAACGAGATGTCCTGAACTCCGATCACTT
>JAGXLB010000207.1 GCA_018334915.1 Candidatus Bipolaricaulota bacterium | reverse complement strand
GCCCTATCAAAAGTCTTTTCGTCAATTGGCAGGTTATTGGGCGAAGCCCAATCTATTGCCCTTTGACTGGTCTCTCGCTTTACTATAACGGTATCTTTCGGCGTTCTAGCAGTGGACTCCGGCGGAGTCCACGTGGACAGTGCACCATTTTTGCTCACAAACGCTTCCCCTCGGTCTACCGTCTGCTTGATGAGAGATTTCCGAGCTGGATTTTTCACTAAACTTTCATGATAATCCAGAACTTCCGACAGTTTTTCCATTAAGCTCATAACACCCTCCTTTGGCGGAACAAAATAAAATATTCTACTAGGCTTTAGTTAACTGGCAACCTGATTCTACATTTTAGCGGCTGAATGTAACATGAAACCAAAACACTTCTCCAGAAATCTAGCACCGGACAGATGAGATTTAATTTGAAGTATCTTCCCAGTTTGTGCTCATAACGGAAAAATTCTTCTGGTCCGTTCAAGAATTTTTTGCATCTTCCTTTTGATCCATGTTGGATTGGAAACTCAAGTTTCTTAAGGACTTTTGATTCCACTTCTTCGTTGGTTTTCCCGTCTCTTTATTAAACCAAATGAGAGGTTTTTCTTCAATCAGTCTCCACTCTGCATACACGAAGTACTTTATGTATTTGGCATCTAGGTAGATCCTCTCGTTTACGAAACTGGTAAATCCACTATTACCTACTTATTTCCCTGATCTGTCTAAGGAAAAAGACTTTCGGTTTTAATTCAGACGTTGAGGTTTTTCTTTCCCAGGAGGAGTATAGCCCAGATCCCTCCCGGTATTTTTGTTGAAAACAGCTAGCGTTCTCCTTCCTACTTAATCAAGAACCATACTTAGAAACTCTCTCGTCCTGTCATGTTCTGGATCATTAAAGAATTTTTCGGTGGGAGCCTGTTCCAGCATGTTGCCCTGATCCAGTAGACAGACCCTATCCGAACCTCCTTTAGCAAAACTAATCTCATGCGTTACTGCTATCATAGTCATTCCCATCTCCGCTAAATCCAACATCACTTTCACTACTTCTTCGATTAATTCCGGGTCGAGGGCTGAAGTAGGTTCGTCAAATAGCATTAATTTTGGATCCATAGCCAGAGCTCTGGCCATTGCCACGCGTTGTTTCTGCCCCCCCGATAGTTGGTCAGGTTTGCTTTCTGCTTTATACTTTAATCCTACTTTTTCCAGATTCTCCAGACCTTTTTTATCCGCTTCTGCCTTAGACATATTTTTTACCTTTTTCAGAGCCAAAGTAATGTTTGAAAGAGCATTCATATGGGGAAAGAGGTTAAATTGCTGGAACACCATGCCAATTTCTGTACGCATCTTGTTTAAGTCTACATTATCGCCCGTTATCGGCTCACCATCAATTTTAATAGTTCCGCTGTCTGGTTCTTCAAGACGATTTATACAACGCAGGAAAGTACTCTTTCCCGCACCCGACGGCCCCATTATACAAACTACCTCTCCTCGTTCCACATCCAAATCGACGCCTTTCAGGACTTCTTCCTCACCAAAACTTTTATGAAGATCCTTAATTTCTACAAGAATATTCCCCAAGATATAAACACCTCGCCTGTGTATCGTGTTTAATTATTTTCAAATCGTCTAATCAGTTGCACTAAAGGCAAACAAATAAGCAAATACAGTACAAGCGCACCTGTAAGTGGTGTCGGGTTAAACGTAGAATTCATGGCCTGGCTTGCCTGCCTTAAAATATCCGGCAACGCCACTACAGAAGCGGCAGCGGTTGCTTTGATGAACTCCAGAGTATTTGTCGTTAATGGAGGAAGGACTACCCTAATTGCCTGCGGTAAAATCACGTGACGCATAGTCTGAATGTAATTGAGACCCAGCGTTCGGGCCGCTTCGGTCTGGCCCCGGTGAATCGCCTCAATACCAGCCCGAAATATTTCCGCGTAATAGGCTCCACCATTTAGACTAAGGGCCAAAACGGCTGCAGTAAATGCAGGCACCTGAATTCCGACGAAAGGAAGGGCGTAGTAAATCAACATCAATAGAACAAGGATAGGTAGAGACCGTAATGTATCCACGTAGAACACAATAAAGGTATTAAGCCCAGGGAGGTGAACGTTTCGGACTACCGAAAGGAACAAGCCCCAGGCCATGGCCAAAATCAAACTAAATCCTATCAGTCTTAAAGTCATAAATAAGCCGGTAATCAGAAAACCGTGTGTCCGAATGAGTACATTTATATTTAAAAAATTATGAGCAAAAGCTTCCATAGAAATCACTTAAAAGTTTTTTATTTTTGATAAAGTTACCCGGAACTCCCCATTCTCTTCTCCAAATATAACGAAAACCTAACCAGAGGAAAGAAGAGGAGCACGTAAATAATTGCGGCCTCAACGAGTGGGGTAGGGTTCGCGTAAATTGCCTGCAGGTGCCTTGCCTGTTTCAACAATTCTGGCAACGTAATCGCTGAAGCCAGCGAAACTGCCTTTGTAATAGCAATAGTCCTATTTGTAAGTGGTGGCACCGAAACCATTACTGCCCACGGTAATACCACGTACCATAGTGTCTGGAAATTAGATAGCCCTGAAGCTCTGGCTGCCTCAATCTGGCCCTTATCAATCGCTTCAATGCCCCCTCGAAATATCTCTTCTGCGAATGCCGATAGACAAGCTCCAAAAGTAGCCACGGTGGCCCAGAAAGGAGAGAACCGAACCCCCAGAAAAGGAGCTCCATAATAGACAATAGTCACTAAAACCAGATACGGGGAAGCCCTCAATACATCGGCATATACATCTATCAAAAACCTAAGAGGCTTCCCTATATATTTCAGGTCCAGGGCTCGTAAAATTGCCAGGAATAATCCTACTCCAAACCCTACCCCCATTATGGTCACAGAAACCTTAACAGTCACCCACAAACCATTTGCCAAAGTGGGAAGAGCTTTAACCATCAACTGAGGGTCAAAAAAATACTTACCGATCTCAGCAAGCCCGGACAATTCTATCCCCCCCTATGAATACTTATTATCTGATCGGTGCCTATTGTATTAAAGTCTCAACCCCCGGACGCTTGGCCGGGGGTTGAGACTAAACCTGTAATGTTTTCTAACCCAAACTCTTATTCAGGAATGTAAGGTGTGTGATATTCATCTGGTTCGTAAGCCGGAAGACCCGGGGTTCCATAGCCAGTGAATACAACGTTTACGTAATCACTAGGACCAGGTTCACCGAAGAACTCAGAGTAGCCAGACATAATTTCCTGAAGCGTACCATCAATCTTCATCCCTTCTATAACCCTTTCTAATTTTCGCCTGAATTCCTCGTCATCCTGTCGAACGGCCATACCAAATCCAGCCTGGTTCAATACTCCCCAGTCAGTTTCCGTCATAGCATTGAAACTTCGAACCAAGTTCGGGGATTCCTTGACAAATGACCCTGCCGTCGGCGCGTCAGCCAAGATAGCATCTATACTCCCCGTTCTCAATCCCATTACGGCATCAGCAACTTTATCAGTTCTCTTAACCTTAAACCCGTATTTGTCTTTATTGTCGGTCGCCCAACCATCAGCAACAGAACCAGAATTAACACCAAGCGTTTTGCCCTCAAGGTCCTCTGGCTTAGTGATTTCGTCGGCATCTTCTTTTCTAACAGCTGCACCCTGAGGACAGGACATAAACGGTTCAGTATAATCCATTCTTTGTGCCCTATCTCGGGTAACGTTTAACGTAAAGGTAATTGCCTCGTACTTCTTCGCAAAGAGGCCGGAAAAGATCCCAGACCAATTGACATCCACAATTTTCAAACCGGGACGTCCTAATCTATCAGCTATTTCCCGGGAAACCTCTATTCCAAAGCCAGCGGGCTCACCGTCATCGTTGTAATAGTGGAAGGGCCTATAGCCCATGTCGAACGGTAGTTTGAGCGGTTTATCGCTAGGATGATCATCTGCGGCAAAAGCCAAAACTCCAAAACCCAATAAACCAATTACGAGTGAAAAGATTATGACTTTTTTCATAATACCCCCTAAAATCTGTTGTTAATGTCAGTAATTTAAGAATTACTTGAATCAACCCTTTCCTTAAAAGGAATGGGAACGTAACAAGTTACCGTCTTGGCAGGCAAATCACCTCCTATTACGATTATAACCCACAATTACCAGCGTTAGATGTAGCTTAAAATCAACACTTTATCATAAAATAAAGGGAGTACAAATTCAAGAATCTCGCATTTCAAAATCGGGTCAGTGATTAACCTACCATGTCTTCCAAAGTTCTCATCGAATCCTCAACCATTCGTGGCGTCACTTCAAAGGGCATGTAATCCATAAGCATATCATCAACAGCC
>JAGXLB010000206.1 GCA_018334915.1 Candidatus Bipolaricaulota bacterium | reverse complement strand
AATCGCAGGGAGAAACAGAAGAGGAAGGCGAAGACTTCGAAATAAATCCCAGCCTCATATTAGCAATAGAAGAGGTAGAACTGTACCAACATCCCTCGAGGCAAAGGCATTTAGAGTCTATCCTATCTGAGTTGTCTCAGGACCCACCACCAGGACTTTCTTCTATGCAAATACTTTATAGCACACATTCTCCACTGTTTATTGATGTAAAGAGATTCGGCCATGTAAGCTTGTTCCGAAAAATCTTGAAGGATTCTGAGAAACCTAAAGTAACCAGTGTTTCAACCTCCTCACTAGAGGAGATTGTCCGAGAAAAAGAAAAAATAGAAGATGTCAATAAAGGTACTTACGATGTTGAACCAGAAAGAGCCCGATTAAAAACCTTGATGACCCCATGGACAAATGAAGGGTTTTTCTCCGATGTAGTTGTTTTGGTAGAAGGCATTGAGGACCGTTCAGCGGTGATTGCATCAGCTTCTCAAAAAGACATAAATTTCGAGGAAAGAAATATTTCAGTAATTCCAGTAAATGGAAAGAACAATCTTCTAAAAGCAATATTGATGTTCCAAGGGTTTGGTATAGATACCTATGCATTATGGGACAGTGATAAAAATCAGGGTGAAGACGGTAAACCTGAAGAGAATAGGAAGCTGTTAAAAGCTTTTAACCACCAAGAAGAAGATTTTCCAGAATTAAGTACGGAAAATTTCACGTGTTTTCAAAATAACCTTACTCGGTATATTAAGACAAACTTAGGAGAAAACTTCTATAGAGAGAATTTGAATGAGCTAAGGGAAAAATATGGGTTTGTTTCAGATAACCATGCTAAGAAGAATGTAGAGGTAGTAAGTGAGCTTATTTCTATAGCTCTTGAGGCTGGGAAAGACGTGGAATTGCTTAATGGTGCAGTAGAAAAAATTATTAGACTATCGGAGGGTTGATTTATGAAAAGAAAATCTGTTCAATCATCAAACTTAGCGTCTATCGGTTATGACAGCGAAACTTTACTCTTAGAAATCGAATTTAATGACGGAAGTGTGTATCAATATTCTGGAGTATCTGAAAAAACTTACCAAGACTTAATGGGTGCATCTTCACATGGAAAGTTTTTCCATAAGCATATTAAAGAAAACTACCCAACTGACAAGATTTCATGAAAGTATTTATTTCTATAAGGTCTCTTGTAAAATGCTTTGAAATGCCTCACTTCCATGTCTCTTCAAATTTTCCACTTAATCTTCCAAGCAATATTGTAACGCCTTTAGACTAAATGCCAGCATTCTCCTGTTTCCAGGGACTGCATTGGTCCCTTTTCATCTTATATAAACTTTGGTGATCCCTTGCTTTAAAGAATTTGTGAATAAGTTTAATAAATACTTGTAATTCCTCTCCGCTTCAGTTACCCTCCATTTGTTTGTGAATAAGTTGAAAGAAGATACAATATTACAACTTATCCTCAATTGGGGGTAAAAATGGGTAAAAAGCAGATTCCGGTGGTTTTGACCGAAGAAGAGCAACAAAGTTTGCTCGATCAGTTCAACGAGCGTTACGTGACAAGCCAGAGAAACAAAGTGATGTTCCAGTTGATGCTCAATACTGGCCTGAGAGTGTCAGAAGCCGTCTCTTTGCGGTGGGAAGACGTTAACCTAACGTCGGGTAAGCTGATGGTCCGGGAGGGCAAGGGAGCTAAGGATAGGACCCTCTGGATCGATGATGATCAGCGGAGGAAGTTAGGTGAGTGGAAAGAAAGGCAGGTGGATAAGGTGGGCGAGTTGCCCAAATGGGTTTTCTCCACTTTGCGAGAAGGAGGTGCCGGAAAGAAGTTGACCATCCAGCAGGTCTGGAAGACGTTAAGGACCTATGCCGAGAAAGCGGGAATCGAGAAAGATATCTCCCCCCATACGTTAAGACATACCTTCGCTACTGATTTGTACCGGAAGACGGGGAAGATCCGGCTGGTCCAGAAGGCGTTAGGCCATGCTGATCTTTCTACCACTATGATCTACACTCATATAGTGGACGAGGAACTTGAGGGGGCGATGAAGTCGTTTCGGAGGTAGAGGTAGTTTCTGGCTGGAGCCATATATCTTGATTTGTAATACAGTTGTAGTACAATACTATATGAAAAGGAGAAGACATGAAGGAATTTCATCGCCTTTACTTTTCTGATGAAGTCAATGAGAAACTGCAAAAGAAGCACGGGGTAACCAAGGAAGAGGTGTGGGAGGCCGTATTTAGGTCGGACAGGCTACTGAAAAAGAAAGGTCAGAATATACACATAGTCTTTTCTCAGACAGGGTCCGGCAGATACTTGATGGTGTTTCTCGAGCCCCTTCGGCACAGCGCGATGTCGGTGGAAAGTGCCAGAGACATGACTCCGAAAGAGAAAAGGTACTATAAGAACAATAGTTGAGGTGAGGAGGGTTATTATTATGGATAAAGAAAAGAAAAGGTTACCCGAGTTCGAGTCGGTCGAGGAGGAAGTGGAATTTTGGGAGGACCACGACGTCACGGACTTCCTTGAGGAACTAGAAGACCTGGATGATGTCGAGTACAAGCAGGGCAAGGATCGGGTAGTATCGATAAGGTTGCCCCAGGAATTTGTCGACAAGCTTAAAGCTTATGCCAAAAGCCAGGAGATTCCGTATACGACGCTAATGCGAAGATGGATCGTTAAATCGTTTCGGCAAAACGTCAAGGCCGGGAATCGAGAAACAGAAGGTGAAGACCAATCCTTACAGGAGTACATCGATTACCTGAGGGAGGATGTAGACGAACTGGAAGAAAAGCTTGAATCGTACCGGTAAAAGGAAAAAGCCTATCCCACGAAATATCGTCCCAAGCCCTCTTTTTTAATATTTACCACAGGTTGTAAAATGCTACTCTCTAGATTGACCTCCAATAGGGCAACGCAGAACCTACATTCCTAAGAACTTAACACCCTAGAACCACCTGTTACCCGGTAACACAGCATGCTCTGATAGGCTTATAAATCGGCTTTGGTTGATCCGGCCGGGGTTAGGGTAGACCAATCCACTCCCAAAACCGCTTAAAAGATTTACTCAATGGCGGAAAAATAAGTTTATGTAAAAGATTCTAGATTTAACCAATCGATAAAAAGCTTACAGGAACTAGAATGGACAGAATAGGTTCACTCAATGATATTGTGTAAAGGTAGGTATTATGGGCTCGAGCTTAATGCACCTCAGGGGGTGGCGGCCGAGCAGAAGATTTGGCGGAACAGGGAGAAGTTATGATGAAGGGCAAACTAGGATTTTTTTAGGTCGTCGTAAAAGCCTTCCCTAGTACCGACCGAGCCAAATATGACCCTCTCTTTTTTCTCGTCTATTTTGTAGGCTATCCGGTAGGAGTTGCCCGCATAGGTGAAGGGATAGGTCCTCCACCCTTTTAGTTTACCCTTTAGAACTTTTCCTTGGAACGGCTCTTCGGCTATCTTCTCCTGGGTTTTTATCACTCTCTCTTTGACCGGATCCGGTAATTTTTTTACTTCCCGGTTATATTTGGTATAGGCATATTGGTCGTAAGCCACGGGCTAGTCTCCCTTGTAAGCTGGCTCTACTTGTCCCTCTTCTACTCCGTCGATTGCCTCTTCCAACGGAGGACGCCAGTTGTAAGTCCTAATCAACCATTCCTCAAGTGCCTTCTCGATCTGTTTATTTAACGACCGGTGTTCGGCCTCCGCTATCCGTTCCAGCTCTTTTCCTAAGTCGTCGTTTACCCGTACGGAAAGCTGTTTTTTGTCCATTTGACTCACCTCACAAGCCTCCACCTCGACCTATAACTCATATAGAATTATAAAGAATCATAATGATTAAACAAGAACGACCTGCTTGAAATGGTTGACGTATAAACGTAACCAAACTGAAGTAAAGGCAAGGGTCATCATGTACGATTACGATACCAAAGCATATAATCTCCCCCGATTATTCGGATTACTGAGAGAACCTAAATTTTTAACATTTGCTACACCTCGTAAAATTGCTCCTCCGGAGTTCCCCAACAGTGGGGTAGTGCGTAAGCCACATTTTAAATATTAATCTTTCTATAATCCCCTATCGTCCGGTAACCTAGCACGCCCTGAGCGCCGTCTTAAGGCAGTTTGTCACCTATCCCCTTGTTAAATAGGGCAGGATGACCCTTTTGAACCTTCTCAAACGGTTTCCCTAACTCAAATTATCCGAACCGACTCCCAGAGCGAGTATTAAGTTTGATATGTAAGATCAAAGTTTGTAGAATTGACGGTGCCGGGGTGGCAAAGAAGTGACTAATCAAAAAGTATGGTCGATAAGCGTAAGTCTTGAGG
>JAGXLB010000042.1 GCA_018334915.1 Candidatus Bipolaricaulota bacterium | reverse complement strand
GAAATTTCAATTTAACATGCGGGTCAACAATCCCGCCCTTACCGGACAGATGATGACTGTAGCTGCAAGAGCCAGTTTCCACCAGGAACCTGGAGCATACGTATTACCAGAGATTCCCGTCATAGACCTTTTATCTAGGGACGATCGTAGTCTGGTTGAACATATCGTATAACGGGTTCTTTAAGTAAGTCGGATGTCGTCGCCTTTTTGTCTTTTTCATACTTGATACGTATGCCCCATTCCTTCCCGGGTAGTAGAACATTTGAAAGTCATGAAAAGCTGTCGTATTTTGTTCAATGATAGGTCAACAGTTGCTGTACTGAAGACAACGCGAGTCCTTATAGACTTTAATGTATATAGGAGGATAGTGTGTACGTAGCAAAAAACGTTGCGAACCTACGCGCCAACCCGGACCCTCACTCCGAAAGGATAAATCAGGTCCTGTTCAACGCGAAATGCAAGGTTGATAAGGAAGAAGAAGAGTGGCTTTTCTGCCAGGTCCCCGACGGGACAAAGGGTTGGATGAGAAAATACTATACCACGGAGGAGCAATATAGGGTAGGACGGTTGTGGAGAGTTAGAAGTCTTTATGCCCCAGCTTACGACTCCACCTGCCACCAGCTGGTCACAAAATTTACCTTTAATACTCGAATCTACGGAGATCAAATTGAAAATTCCGTAGTTACAGAATGGAGTGACGGTCGCAAGCTCAGGCTAAAGGAAAGTGATCTTGAGCCCGAAGATACAGAAAAGGATTTTGCTAATTTAGGAGATCTTGCTAAAAAGTTCATAGGTATACCGTACCTGTGGGGAGGAATTTCTAGTTTTGGTCTGGATTGCTCTGGTTTCACCCAAACCTTGTTTGATTACTTTGGGACCAGTCTTCCCAGAAATAGCGGGCAACAAAAAAAAGTGGGACAAAAGGTCACAGTCTCTGGGGACAGAAGTGTTTTGAAAGAGAAACCCTCTCTTGGCGATCTTCTATTTTTTCCCGGACACGTGGGGATCTATCTCCAAGACGGTCTGATGATTCACTCTTGTTCTCGCGAAAACGGTGTAGTAATTACTGATCTTTTGGATGACTCGAGTTACAGTGAATACTTGAGAGGTGAACTGACCGTAGTAAAGCGCGTCATGGGGGCCTAGGGGGTTTTTATAGAGGAGATGGAACGAGAACCTGATATGGTCTTGAATTTCTGGGTAATCACCCGGGCTTATTAGGTCACCAGCCAGTGATTATCAACTGCTGAAAAAGAAGTGGAGAATGGTTTTACCGGCGTAATGAGTGTAGTAGACCCGAGCTTGTCAACAGGAAATGGGTTCATGTCAGGAAAACTTTTCGTAGTGTGTCGGCAGATCCCTTTACAAAAGAGATGAAGAAAAAGAGGTCTGGACTACACCTGACTTTCCTCGGTTTTTAAAACGAGTTGACACATCAGGATAATGAGATCCGATCTATATCAATTTTCTTAAGACTCACATTGCTGTTGGATTAGTGTAATTAGCTCCGATCTGTTATTAAGGCGCTTAAGCCTTACCGCTTTTAAGAACCCTACCAGCTGAACATTCAACTCCATCTCCGTTTTCTACGGCTATCTTCCCGTTGACGATGACGTAGGAAATTCCCTCAGGGTACCTGTGGGGATCTTGAAAAGTTGCTTTATCCTCTATTTCCTGGGGAGAAAATGCCACCAGATCGGCATCCATACCTTCCCTGATTTGACCTTTCCGCTTTAACCCTATTTTTTGGGCGGGGAGCGATGTCATTTTTCTTATCGCGTCCTCAATGGCGAGAACATTTTCTTCTCTTACGTACTTTCCGAATACTCTCGGAAATGTCCCGTAACTTCTGGGATGTGGTTTACCCTTACCTAACGGGCCTTCTGGACGAAGGCTTGAACCATCGCTGCAGGTCATAACGAACGGTTGGGCCATGACAGTTTTGATATCTTCTTCCGAAATACCGAAGTGTATCTGGCTGGCTTTTCCGTCGCTTTCTAGTAAAAGGTCCAGGGCGGTCTGTAAAACATCCGTACCCCTTTCCGAGGCGATCTCTTGAACCGATTTTCCGAGTAGTTCCTGATTGCACTTGTCGGGCATTTCAACTATTTTGATAGCGGACCAATCGACCTCAGCCTCGTTGGTACTTCCCAGCTCTTCTTTTATCTTTTCCGATTCTTTCGGGTCCTGTATTCTGGCCAGCCATTTTTCCCTTCCACCCTGTTTTGCCCACCCGGGGAGAAGAGAGCTCAAACTGGTACTCGAAGCATTATATGGATATTGATCGGCGGTTACCTCCACGCCTCTTTCTCTGGCTGCACGGATGATTTCGAGAGATTGGGTGACTTTTCCCCAGTTCTCCTTGCCCACCGCTTTGTGGTGGGAAATCTCAACCGGCAGATCGGCCTTTTCGCCAATAGTGATAGCCTCTTCGACAGCTGAGATGAGTTCCTTACCTTCGTTTCTTATGTGACTTGTATAGATACCTCCGTGATCACTGACAACCCGGGCAAGTTCGACTATTTCCTCTGTGTCCGCATAACTACCCGGAGCGTAGTAGAGACCGGTCGATAACCCAAAGGCCCCCGCGGTCAGAGACTTGTCCAGGATTTCTTTCATCTCGTCGAGTTCGTGATCTGTCGGCTCTCTGTCTTCGTAACCCATGACATCAACCCTGAGAGAGCCATGGCCCACGAGGCTGCCCAGGTTTATCGGTAGGCCATGATCTTCCAGCCTGGTAAAGAACTCGGCAAAGTTATTCCAGTCTATTTCTCCTATCTCCTCGAAAATTCTTTCCGAAAAATTGAGCTCCTGACTGAAAGGTACGGCACTTACCCCGCAGTTTCCCACCAATTCGGTGGTAACTCCCTGGCGTATCTTGCTGGCTGCCCGACGGTCGGCCAGGAAATTACAATCGCTGTGAGAGTGGATGTCTATAAATCCGGGAGAAAGGGCCTTGCCTTCGAGATCGAGAGTTCTTTTTGCATCTTTTTGTCCTGTAGGGTTTCTATCGATTTCTCGTATTTGACCGTCCTTTATTCCTAAATCTCCGTGGTACCACGGGTTGCCGTTGCCGTCAAATATTCGACCGTTTGTTAGAAGTATATTAAAGTTCACGTTTCCTCCTTATTTTTTCAGAGTTTCCGGCGTTACTTCGGGGAGATTAAAAGAGCCTAAAATTAGTTTTCTATCAGGATTTTAGTTGATTGTAGAAATCCTTGTCAAGCGCGACATCGACGGCGGTCATGGCTAGAGCTTTAGCGGCCGTTATCATGGCTTCCAGGCCGCGCTCAGATCCTGCTGCCTCTTCGAACTCGTGTGAATGGCCGCTGATGTCATCCTCCGATATTGACAGGTATGGATGTATAGCCGCACACGCCTGAGAAACGTCACCCATGTCCGTTGTACCCATACCGTCTTCTCCTTCTTCGACCTTTTCACCCAGTTCTTCGAGATTATCAGCGAACTTCTCGGCCAGCTTCCTGTTTGGCATAAGCGCCTGAAAACCCTTATTAGCATTTTCAAAAGAAAACCCAGCTCCTGCTGCCCGGGCAGCTGATTCTCCACAGTCCCGAAGTTGCTTCAGTAGGGCATCCCTCTTTTCGTTGTTGGTTCCTCTAATGGTAAACCGGGAGACTACCTCTTCGGGATACATGTTAGCTTTTTCTCCCCCCTTAGTGATGACCCCGTGTATTCTTGCATCCGTGGGATGGTGCTGTCGCAGGGTATCCACACAGACGAAGGTCTGTATTAAAGCTTTTAGGGGGTCAGTTCCCTTGTCGGGTGATGCAGCTGCGTGAGTGGGTTTTCCCTGGAACCTAAGCTCGACTTCCTGGCTGGCTGCACTTCTGCTATAGGCAACGGTTTCTGTTGATGGATGGATCATCATGGCAACATCTATGTCATCAAATACACCAGCATCTACCATAAATACTTTTCCGCCCTCCGACTCCTCGGCAGGAGTTCCTAGAAATTCCAGACGCCCGGGGATATCTTGTTTGAAAGGTGAAAGGCCAATACATGCTCCTAAGGCAGCCCCTGCTATAAGGTTATGACCACAGGCGTGACCCAGGTCAGGCAGAGCATCGTACTCTCCCAGGATAGCAATCTTTGGTCCTTTAGTCTCCTCTGGATGTACCGCCCTAATGGCAGTTTCCATATCCGCCAATCCTTTCTCTACTTGAAAGCCGAATGAATTTAAAATCTCCGAAATCCACTGCTGGGCTTTATATTCCTCAAACCCAAGTTCTGGATTTTGATGAATCCTCTTGCTTACTTCTTTTATCTTTTCGGAGTTTTTTTCTATCTCTTTTTTTACGTTGTCCTTTAGTTGATCACCCATGCAAACTCCTCCTAATAGTAAAATTGTTTAAGCAAGATTGGGTGAAATAGTCAGGGTTTTTCCCTTTACATTTGACCCTCCGTACGAGAGTGAGGATCCAGAATATCTCTCAAACCGTCACCCAAAAAGTTCAATCCTAATATGGTAGCGACGATAGCCAGGCCAGGAAAAGTAGAAATCCAAGGTGCATAATAGATAAATTTTCTTCCTGAACTTAACATGGCTCCCCAACTAGGAGTAGGGGGTTGGACGCCAAGTCCAAGAAAACTCAAGGTCGCTTCCGCTATGATCGCATAAGCAACACCCAACGTGGCGATAACAATTAACGGGCCAAGCGTATTAGGTAAAACGTGCCTAACAATTATTCGCACGTTAGAATTTCCTACTGCTCTGGCCGCTTCCACGTATTCTTCTTCTTTAACGGACAAGGCAGATGACCTGGCAATTCTACAGGTGGTAGTCCAGCTTACCACACCTAAGGCAATAAAGACGTTAATTAAACCCGGGCCTAACGTAGCCATTATCGCTAGAGCAAATAAAATTCTCGGGAATGCCAGCATTAGGTTATTAAGATTTACAATAATATCATCGATAAATTTTCCAAAATAACCGCCTACGGTTCCTAACGTTATACCCAAAATAGAGGACAAAAACTGAATTACAAGCCCTATTGCCAGGGAGACCCGAGCTCCAAATACTATACGCGAAAATAAATCTCTACCCATACTGTCCGTCCCCAAAGGGTGTTTCAAACTAGGAGATTGATAACATTCCACTAAGTTACCTTTTGTTGGACTATAAGGAGCTATAAGAGGAGCAAATATTGCCATCAGAGAAACAAGGACGATTATTATTGTACCTACTAATAGTTTGGGGTCCTTTTTGATGTATTTCATAGCCGTTTTCAAGTAGGCCATTAGTAATTTCAAACTCCAAACCTCCTAGTTTAATCTAAACTAAATATATAGACTAACCCTTAATCATATCTGATTCTCGGGTCTAAATAAGCATAGAGAATATCTATTAGCAAATTGATTACCAAAAATGCCATACCCGCAACGAGAATGCAACCTTGAAGTGTAGGTAAATCCCTTCTGTAAATGGAGTTGATCATTAGACTACCCATACCTGGATAGGAAAAAATAATTTCAGTGACAAAAGTATATGTCAGCAAGAATCCAAACTGTAACCCGAGAATAGTAATTATGGGAATCAACGCGTTTCTTATTACATGTTTAGAAACCACCAGCCTCTCTGCCAGACCTTTAGATCGAGCGGTCCTAACATACTCCTTGTTCAACATATCTAGAACTGCCGACCTCGTAGTTCTGGTGATAATAGCCGTGTAGGCAGTGCCTACTGTGATCATGGGCAATATGAGATGACTGATTCTACCTTCGCCAAAGCCACTGGTAGGCAAAACACCCAGAACCACACCAAAAAGATATATTAACATCAGACCAAGCCAAAAATTCGGCATGGAAATACCAAATACCGCTCCTGACATGGCAAACAAGTCAACCAAGGTTCCTTTGTATAGGGCGGACAATATTCCCAGGGAAATCCCTATAACCGCCGCAAATAGAATTGCTGATGAAGCAAGTCTTAATGTAACCGGGAGCCTTCTCTTTATAACACTAGTAACGGGTTCCCTTAATGCATACGATCTACCCAGACGTCCCTGAACGAGTTTCCCGAGAAAGGTTAGGTACTGCATAGGTAAGGGTTTATCTAATCCCCAGTGTTCTCTTAATTTCTTTAGAACCTCCGGGTTTTTAGCCATCCTGGGGTCTCCCACCATTAAAGCAGGATCTCCCGGTACTAACTGCATAAGGATAAAGACCACCAGTGTCAGAAGAATAATGGTGGGTATCATTTCAAGAACTCGTCTAGTTATGAAAGCAAACATATTTAAAATCCCTTAAAAACTATCGTTTATATTTGATTTAAAGTGAATGATTATTTTTTTGGCTTAAAATAAGAAGGGTAGACTCTTAATCACCAAGCCTACCCTTCATTGTTACTTAAATTAATCTATTTATTTTTCGATCCAAACTTTATCGTAATCGTGGTAAGCGTTATCCCTAGGATTGGCCTTTAATCCATGTACCCAGGGCTGAACTACGGCAACTGCTTTATTGTAGTTGTAGAACCAAGAAGGAGCATCTTCCGTGATGATTGCATCTACCTCGCCCAATATTTCCATTCTCTCGTTATAATCGGTGGTCTGCTGGGCTTTGTCTAGCAATTTATCTACTTCTGGATTGCTATAATTCCAGTAGTTTCCAGCAATCCTTTCTGTCTCGCTGTGGAAATAGGTGTTGAGATATCTGAAAGGCGAGACATAACCACCCTGTGAGTACATGTAGGCCTTAAAGTCCCCTTGTCCGGCCTTTGTGTTCGCAGTACCAGACTCTCTTACCTGCATATTTACTTTCACGCCAATCTCTTTTAAGTAAGGCATAGCAGCTTCCACGGCACGCGTACCCCAGGCACCTCCGCCACCTTTTCTTGCCATTACTGTAATAGTAACTCCATCTTCATAACCCGCCTCTTTCATTAGTTGTTTTGCTTTTTCCGGGTCGTAAGGGTATCCTTTCAGGTCCTCATTGAACGCGGGACTGGAAGAAGGCAACCAACCTACAGCTGGAATTGCTTTTCCTCTTAAGACATTATCAATTATGGCCTTGCTATCAATTGCGTAATTTATCGCTTGCCTCACCTTTTTGTTACTCAATGGCTCATGATCGAGGTTAAAAATCATATTCCTCGTGAAAAATTCAGCGCAAGTAAGCAATTTAACTTTAGACTTCGGCATTTTTTTGTACTTTTCGTACATAGGGCCATCGGCGATCATGAAGTCTACGCCTTTGGAATCAAAGGCAGCCTGTCTTGCACCGGGCTCTATCATTACCTTGAAGTTTAACTTGTCAAGGTATGGCCGACCTGCGTAGTAGTCTTCAAAAGCAGATAATTGAATCTCACTTCCCCTTCGCCACTTTTCAAACTTAAACGGCCCCGAACCGATGGGATTATTGGTAAAATCTTCACCTTTTTCTTCTGCTACTTCTTTGGGAACTATATCCAGTGTACAAAGGCCATAAAGGAAAGCAGGGGAAAATTCCGTCAATTCTATCTTAAGGGTATACTTGTCAATTACAGTAATACCGGATATTTCCTCTGCTTCTCCATCCATATATTCCCGCGCGCCTTTCATTAAAACAATTAGGTCGATTTCGGGAGACGCGAAATCCGGATCTCCAATTCTCTCCGCACTATACTTAAAGTCGCTTGCCGTTAATTCCGTACCATTATGGAATTTCACACCTTTACGTAACTTGAACCAATACGTTTTACCATCTGCACTTGCTATCCAATTTTTGGCTACCTCGGGTTTTATTTCCAGAGTTCCGGGCTCAATTGCTATAAGCCCATCGAAGATCTGTTCAATTACCTGGTTCGACGTGATACTAGAAGAAAGATGGGGATCTAGAGTCGAGGGGTCACCATAGGAAATCGCTACGTTTAAGGTGCCACCTTGTTTGGGTTCTTGGGCAGAAAATCCAACTACGCCAGAAAAGGTTAAAGATACAGCAAGGAGAATCGTAATAACAAAATATGATTTCTTCATTCAAACCTCCTAATTTTTCAGCTAAAGGTTAGTAGAATAGCTAACTGTAACAGAAAGAAAATTGTCAAAAAAAATTCCTTTACTACCACCTCCAAATATTTTTAGCACTAAACTAACTAAGGTTAGGGTATATTTACTCTAAGAACGATTGCAATAATATACTGAACCGGCCTATTTTACACTTCTTTTACACAAAAAAGAGCAGGCTAGTAAAGCTATCATTAGTAAGCATATTTTAATAAATAACAATTCCCTTAATTAGATCAAATAATCTAGCCAAGAACTCAGAAATATTAAATTAATATGTTAAATATATTACTATTTTTATTCCACAACACCTTCTGATTTTTCCCCTAATTCCGATACCTACTAAACATATCTCTTCCAAAATTTGATATATGATAAAGTATTTTAGAACCGACTGCGAGTTAATGCAAGTAAATCTAATCGCTTAGAAATGAACTACCCCCCTTCCGGGTAAAGACGGTCTGAGATGGGATGAGCGGACAAGGAAAAGATGCTTTTCTTCAAGCAACCAAGCAAACATCAGAAGATATTTCTAGAAAGCATCACGGTAGGGAGTAAATCAAATTAGAGTTTTGATATAATGAAAAACCTTGATCTCAACAAACAAGTTGATAAAATGATTCAGGTTTTTAAGTAATATCTCGGGTGAAAGAACATGGTTTTCAGAAAAATATTGATAAAGTTTCCCACATTTTCGGTTGATTTAAATGAACAAAGATGAAGAGTTGTCCTATCGCGATTCACTAGCCTGGGCGGAAATCGATTTAAAGGCTATAGAGTCCAATGTGACGAGAATAGAAGATTTCATAGCTACCGAGACTGAAATAATGGCAGTGGTAAAGGCCAATGCATACGGACATGGGGCAGAAGCAGTAGCTAGGGCAGCCCTCCGCGGTGGTGCCACTAGACTTGCCGTCCATCGTGTTTCCAAGGGCATAGAACTTCGGCAGACCGGGATAGAGGCACCTATTCTCCTACTGGGGTATTTGCCCCCAGCTGCCGCTAAAAGGGTAGCCAGTCACGATTTGACTCCTACCTTAACTACCAAAGACGGGGCTTCAGCTTTGGCAAAGGCTGCCCGTGAACTGGGGAAAAAGGTAAAATTTCATGTCAAAGTCGATACTGGCCTTGGGAGGTTTGGGCTCCTACCCGACGAAGTGGTGGAGTTCTTTAAGTATGTTGACCAGTTAGATAATTTAACATTGGAAGGATTTTACACCCATTTTGCAACGGCAGACGAGATCGATAAATCCTACACTTATTATCAATTTTGGCTCTATAAAAGAATTCTTGATCAGTTAGAAAATGAAGGTTTTTCCGTACCGATAAAACATGTTGCCAATAGCGCAGCTACACTTGACCTACCGGAGACGCATCTTGATATGGTCAGAACCGGGATAGCTATTTACGGGTTGTATCCATCCCAAGCAGTTAGCAGGTCCGTGTCTCTTACTTCCACTTTAACCCTCAAAAGCCAGGTAGCCAGGGTTCGAACCTTGCCAGCTGGTTCAAGTATTAGTTACGGCAGGACATTCATTACTAAAGAACCCACCACAGTGGCACTAATCCCTATTGGTTATGGAGATGGTTATCCTAGGATTATTTCCAATCGGGGAGAAGTCCTAATCCATGGCCGACGGGTACCTATACTGGGCACCATCTGTATGGATCAATTTGTAGTCGATATATCTAGCTTACCTGATGATGTCAAGGAAGGAGAAGAAGTAGTAGTTATCGGAAAACAGGGAGATGAAGAAATCACACCCAAAGAGGTCGCTGATTGGGCTGAAACCATTAATTACGAAATAGTAACGCAAATCTTACCCCGGGTTAATCGAGTGTATACCCGCCGGGGGGAAGAAACTGCCTAGTTGGCCAGGGATCGTTCTAAGTACTGTGCTTGGCTAAAAGATAGGGGCAGTACCGAGCTTGGCCACGGTGTAAAAAGCCCGAAAAGCTTCCAACATGTCTTCTCCTTCTACCCGAATAGTTCTGCCATCAACTCTGTAACTGTAGGGGTAAATCTCCGCTTTATCAGCCATCTGGCTGGTGAAGAATTGAACTTCAAAGGTAACTGGAAGTTCAGGTGAAACTAATTCTGCTTTTGCCTTATCCTCAAGGGCTTTCTTCACCCCTTCCTTTATCAACCTGTGGGTTTTTTCAGGGTGAAGGCATTCAGCAGCCCCTCGCCCTATGTCTCGCTTAACAGCAACCGTATCAACCCAGGGACCAATGGAGTCCTGGATCTGCTCACAAACAGTTTCCCCGCCACTCAGGAATAGAACCGGAACTCCAAAATGACCAGCCAGTGCAGCGTTTATTTCCGGCTCTCCAACAGGCATATCATTTAGTAGAACTTGATAAATGTTGCTGGCGAAATATGTATGAGCTAACACACCTTTTTTTGTCCCGATTTTTCCATGGTAACCAATAAATAGTGCCCCTTCGCTACCCTCAACTCCCTGCATCATACTCAGCGGCTTGTCTGATCCAGATATCAACCTCGCTTCCGGGTTGAGTTTTTTTAACAACAAATTAGTCATGCCACCGTGTGAGTCATTTACAATAACCTCTTTGGCACCTGCTTCCAGGCAACCCTCGATTGCGGCGTTGGTATCACCAATCATCAGCTCCTGAAACAGCTGATATTCGTCCGTGTCGTCATTTACCTGATTACCGTAAACTACACCGGTTACACCTTCCATGTCAACAGAAATAAAGACACTCATACTGCTCCTCCCAATTTAAAATTCAACTAATCAAGTCACGAATACTTGATAAGAGTTATTCTATCAGCTCTTTCATCACAATCCAAGTCCTTAGTAATAATGGCAAAACTCAATCTTTTTCAAATAGTAATTTCATTTGTACGCTTATATACTATATATGATCTCGGGCACTTCTAAATCTCATGATACGTGTTTCATCCCGGACCTTGGGCTTGGTATCCTGCGTGATTTTGCTAAATGGATTAATATGCTGTTAAAATCACTTTGAGGTGAAAAAATTGAATTCACAAAAACTCGAAAATTTTATTTTTGACAAGATGTCTGAAACAAACCTTCCAGGAGTTAGTCTTAGATTAATAAAAGACGGTGAGGTTCTAATTTCCAAGGGATTCGGATTCAGAAATATCGAGGACGGCCTTTCCTCAACCGATAACACATTGTATGGGATAGGCTCAATCACCAAATCCTTTACAGCTATTTCTATTATGCAATTAAAGGAAAGAGGTGAGTTAGATACAGAAGATCCAGTTAAAAAGTACCTTCCGCTGGAAATAGAGCCAAAGGGCGAGCCCATACGCATAAAGCACCTACTTACTCACTCCTCCGGGATTCCCGCTCTGGCTTACGCAGAAAGCTCCATTAGAAGAACTGTAGGGGCTGGAGAAAATTGGACACCTATTTCAGATGTCGAAGATATGATGAATTTTGTGAGTGGGGCGGGAGATTGGGTTCACTCCAAACCGGGTGCAAGATGGTTTTATTTAAACGAAGGGTACGTACTATTGGGTGCCATTATAGCAAAATGCTCCGGTTCGCGCTACGAGGAGTTTGTAAAAGAAAATATTCTTTCGCCTTTGGGTATGGATAAAACTTTTTTTGACTTAGAAAAAATCAAGTGCAATGAAGATGCGGCCGTGCCTTACGTTTTAACAAAGGACGGAGACCAAATTCCGTCAAAATACACTTCCGGAGCAATCTCGGCCGATGGAGCTTTGATTAGTAATGTAGTTGATCTGTCCTATTACCTTCAAATGTATTTGAATAAGGGAAAATTGGATGGAAACAGAATCGTAACAAAGGAAAGTTTGAGAGAGATGGAATCTTATCGTGTACCTACTCCCAGTATTGAGGGACCTTTTGGGAAATCAACTTATGGTTACGGGTTAAGGATTACTGAAGATTTCTTCGGTCACCAGTTAATCGGTCACGGGGGGTCCGTACTCGTTTCCACCGGCTACGTTGGTTTTATTCCAGAGGAAAATACGGGGATCTCCATCCTGGCTAATGGCAGTGGTTACCCCCTTTCCCATCTTGGAATGTACGGCCTAGCCCTTGTGCTCGGACGGAATCGCGAAGAGTGTCCTTTTATCCACAGGGAATTAGCTCTAAAGGAACTTGAAGGTGTTTACGAAACTTACCACGGTACTATGTCAGCTGAGGTAAAGAAAACAGGGGACCTGATGGAAATAAAGATTGAAAATAAGTACACCAAGAACACAACACTGTTAATACCCGAAGAAATTGGTAAAAGTAAACGCCAATTCTATTATCTAGACGGATGTAATAAGATTCCCGTTGATTTTGACATAACAGAAGACGGGATAGAATTAATATTTGAGAGGTACGCATTGAGGAAGATTGGTGAATTGACCTGACAGAAAGCAAGACATTCAGTTTATTATCGACGCTTGCCGAGGAAAGCTTTCCGGCACTTGCTCGAAACTTTACATTCTCAAGAAAACTTATATATAAACCCCCGGGGCAAGGTGAGTGCTGAGCCAATTCTAATTCTTCAAATCCAAGTTTGTATTCAAATATCATTCTTCAAGCCCCGTACTCTGGGGCAAGGATCTTGGCTTATTCAGAAAATTGATTACTAATTTAAAAAGGAGTCTATTGTCTTTATTTTTTAGTTTGTAAATTGCATACTTAACTGTGAAATGAATAGACAAAAGAATTTTTACAACCGTGTTGGCAAAGAAATTGGTTGGGATTTCAGTCATCTAAATTCGAGACTTGAAGGCAATAAGAGGAATTTTTACAGTTTGGTCAAAGATCAACTGAGTAAGGAATCCCTTCTGCTCGACCTGGGCACTGGTGGGGGTAAAAAGGTATTATCTCTCTCCAATAGCTGTGTGATGGTGATGGGGATAGATAACTCGGAGGAAATGGTAAAGAAAGCCAAAGAAAATGCTTCGGAGGCAGGAGTAGCAAACTCCAGGTTTTTTCACATGGATGCCGACGAACTGAAGTTTCCGGATTCACTTTTTGATTTCGTTTCCTGTAGGCAGGCTGCGTTTAACCCCTATGAAGTCTTTAGAGTATTAAAAAAAAGGGGGGTTTTCATGACCCAGCAGGTTTCCCCCGACGACAAAGAAAAGTTAAAGAAAACCTTCGGTAGGGGACAAGATTACGACTTATCACTTGCTTTTTTCAAAGAGGAAATCAAAGAAAAACTTCTTTCCGCCGGGTTCAAGGACATTAAACTAGACCATTACAGGGTAAAAGAATACTTTCAAGATCTGGAAGATTTAAAGTTCCTTTTAAAAAATACGCCTATCATAGAGGATTTTGGTCTCGAAGGTGACCTGGAGCTCCTCCAAAGTTTCGTCGACGAGAATCGAACCGATAAGGGTATTGTTACCTTAACCTGCCGGGTAATAGTCAGTTGCCATAAGTGATAAATCACAAACCCCGCTCCCAACAGCCAATTCGGAACGGGATTTGTGTTTGTACCGAGCATGAAACGCAAGGTGAATTGACTCCCTGGTTCTTCTTGCTAAGTTAGTTACCTGACTCATCCCCAAAATAGGTCCCCCTACAGTCTTCGTATAAGCAGATTAATGAAACAAAAGGTAACCTAAATTTCCTACCTAACTAAAGAGACCTATTCTGGTAATTACTTATACTGCAAGATCATTCGTGAAAAGCAGGAGGTGGCAGATCCAACACGGTTTTTAGGCCTGGAGACGCTTCATTAACCGAAGGAGCTGAATTTATGACCACGGCAGGGGTAGCAATATCGCCGTGTAGCCCGCCCTTTATCTCCATATCGAAGCTTGGGTTACCATCTACTTCTACTACGTCCCTGGGATTTTCTGCTCCCAAATACATTCGGAGGTCAAGATCGATAACCTTTTTGCCATTTCTCTTTCCATAACCTGTGTGTTGAATGCCCAGAGCTTCTCCCTTTTCTACTTTGAAATATTCACTTTCCGTCTTCTCTTTAGCTATTACCGGCTCAATTGCTTGGTCAATTTCTTCTAATTCCCAACCAAGACCGTACCCAATCAGGGCAATAGATTCTATCAAACCGATATGACCGCCTCCTTTCGTGACTTGTTCATCAAATTCCTTCTTTGATAAACCCGATCCTATTTTTGCCTGGAGGGGTTTTCTTCTTTCCGAAGCGTTTTGTATCCTCAGTACAGATATCTTATTTACTTTTCTTGCCACTCCAGTAGCGACAACAGGCAACATATCCATTACAAAACCGGGATTAACTCCAGTTCCCAGAATGGTAGAACCTTCTTTCTCCGCAACCTTATTCAAGTTTTCCGCTATTTCGGGGCTTTGCAAGAAGGGAAAAGAAAGCTCTTCAGTGGTTGAAATGACGTTAGCCCCTGTTCCTATACATTCAATCAGTTGATCTTCCATGTTTACCATATGTGAGCCCGTAGAGTGAAAGATAAAGTCGGGATTCTTTGATAATATTTTGTCAGAATCGTCAGTTACTTTTACTCCCACCCCTCGATCCATACCAAGAATTTCTCCTATATCTTTTCCCACCTTTTTCTTATCAAGATCAACTGCTCCGATAAGTTCGTAATTATTCCTGGTTACTACCAGACGAGCTATCTCCTTTCCGATTTCTCCTACACCGTATTGTACTACTTTTTTCTTCATCTATTTTTACCTCCGATATATAATCTAAGATTTGTTTTAGTTTACAGTTTCAATTTACGGAGTTCCAGGTGAAATACTGTTATTAATGAACTACTAAAGAAAGCTACGAAAATTCTCCGGTCTTAAAGGCTTTTTTGAAGGTTCGATAAGGGGCAAGGTATCTTTACGAAGATCAAACCATGCTTTCTCCCCTGAGCTTAGGATCGAGGATATCCCTTAGCCCGTCTCCAAACAAGTTAAAACCCATTACAGCAAACAAAATGGCAATCCCCGGGAAGGTAGCAATGTGAGGAGCAACTAGCAAAACATCACGGCCAGAGCTAAGCAACCTACCCCAGCTAGGGGTAGGGGGTTGAACTCCAAAACCCAAAAAGCTTAGGGAAGCAACCGTAATTATAGCGGAACCTATTCCCAGAGAGGCCTGTATTATTACCGGCGCCACACTATTGGGGAGTACATGGCGAAATATAATTCTGAAATCTCCACTGCCGTAAGCCTGGGCCGCTTTAATATACTCTTTGCTGCTTACGGAGAGAGCTCTCGATCTTATCACACGGGCATAGGAAGGTACTCTAATCACACCAACAGCAATCATGGCATTAATTACGCTCGGACCCAGGGCAGCCATCATGGTTAAAGCCAACACAAGTCCTGGAATAGAATACAGGACTTCCATAATCCTCATTAATGTATCGTCTATTCTACCGCCATAGTAAGCGGCAATGGTCCCCACAATCACCCCCAAAACGATGGCTATACCAGTAGCTATAACACCTACCTGTACAGCAATCTTGGATCCGTAAATCAAACGAGCAAGAATATCCCTGCCGTACTTGTCCAATCCCAGGGGGTGGGCCGATGAAGGGGGTTCCATCATTTTGCTGAATTGCATTTCCAATGGATCGTGTAGGAAAGAATCGATCAACTGGCGATCAAAGAAGGTTTGATCAACTATTGTAAAGAGTGCTGCAAAAAGAAGGATTAAGATCAAAACCAGTCCGATAAGGGCAGTTACATTCTTCCTTAACTCCTTAAAGACGCCAACTAAACCAAATTTTTTTTCTTGTTTATCTGCCATTTTTTTCCTTTTAATCGTATCTTATTTGAGGATCGAGATATGCATAAGCAAGATCTAACAAAAGCATTGAGAACAAAAAAATTACCGCGAAGAAAATCGTAGCCCCCATCAAAGTTGGGTAATCCCTGTTGTTTAGAGCCTGAATCGTCAATCTGCCCAGGCCGGGTAAAGCAAAGATAGTCTCTGTCAGCACAGAACCACCCAACAGGACGGGCATTGTAATTCCAATTACCGTCAAAACCGGGAGACAGGCGTTCCTTAAGGCGTATTTATAAATTATTTTAATCTCTGAAACTCCACTTGCTCGAGCTGTAGCTATGTAATCTTCTCTAAGAACTTCAAGCATCGATGATCTGGTTATTCTCATGGAAGTCGCCATCAGAGCCGTTCCCAGGGTAATTATGGGCAAAATTAAGTGTCTGATGAACCCAATCGGAGATTCCAGAATGGAAACGTAACCTCCGGTAGGTAGCCAGTCCAGGTTAAGTGAAAATAATATTATGAGCATCAAACCTATCCAGAAGGCAGGTGTTGAGACCCCGAATAGAGCAAATATTCTGGAGATATGGTCAGAAGGTTGATTCCTGTGAGTGGCGGAGTAAATACCTATCGGTATGGCAAATATTACGG